>NZ_VSRL01000135.1 GCF_012184385.1 Lentzea indica | reverse complement strand
TGTGACTTAGACACTCTCATGATCAGCTAGAGCGCCGTGCCCGTCCTACGTCCAAACGGCGGACACGACTTTGCCGGAACCCTGGGGCGGAGCCCCAGACCCCGCCACACAACCACGCAACCCAACCACCTACGAACACGAAACCGGCACCCGCCGACGCAACCGGGGGACGACCTACGGACCCCAAGCGCGACCCCAAGCGCCACCCCAACCACCCCCACAAACCCCAACCCACCCCCCGATTCAGCACCACCCAACCGCACTCACCTACACTGGTCGGGTTGCCTCGGCGAGGGCGGGCCTTCCACGGCTCGGCGTGATCGACGCGGTGGCTTGATGCCGCGCGTGTTGACGTTATCCGCGTGCTGCTCGCCGCCGCAGGCCACCACCCCAGAGCTGAACCCAACGCTGATACTTGTGCACCGCCCCGACGTACAAGGCCAGACTTGTAAGGAGTACCCCACCGTGTCCGAGGTCCGTCTCGCCGCTGAGCAGCGCACTGAATTCGGTAAGGGCGCCGCCCGCCGTACCCGTCGCGCCGGCAAGATCCCCGCGGTGCTCTACGGCCACGGTTCCGACCCGAAGCACCTGGCCCTGCCGGCGCTCGAGTTCGCCCGTGTTGTCCGTGAGCACGGCCAGAACGCTGTTCTCACTCTCGCCCTTGACGGCGGGAGCGAGCTGGCGCTCACCAAGACCGTCACCACGCATCCGATCAAGAACTACATCGAGCACGTCGACCTGCTGCTCGTCCAGCGCGGCGAGAAGGTCACCGTCGAGGTGCCGCTGGTCATCTCCGGCGAGCCCGTCTCGGGCACGCTGGTGACGCAGGACCTCACGACCATCCAGATCGAGGCCGAGGCGCTGCACATCCCGGACCAGATCGAGCTGTCGATCGCCGGTGTCGCGGCGGGCACGCAGATCCACGCGAGCGACCTCACCCTGCCGTCCGGTGCCGTTCTGGTCACCGACGCCGAGGCTCTGGTCGTCGCCGTGAACGAGGCGCCGTCCGCGGCGCAGCTCGAGGGTGAAGAGGCCGCCGCTCCGGCCGAGGCCACCGAGGAAAGCTGAGCCCCATCACGTCGGGCCGGACAGACGGCGCGCCACCTCCTCACGAGGGGGGCGGCGCGCCGTTGCGGTACCTGCGTCCGACCGAGGTCCGGTCGAAGACCTTCCGCCGCAAGCGGCAGGGCTACGACCCGGACCAGGTGAACGAGTTCCTCTTGATCATCGCCGACGCTCTGGCGGGCCGTATCCGTCTCGACCCGGACCACGTGCACACCGTCAGGTTCGCCACGGTCCCCAACGGCTACGACCCGCTGAGCGTCGACGGGGTCCTGCACCTGCTGGAGTTCCAGATCCGCAACGGCATCGTGCCGCCGACGGGCCTGAACACCGGCGAAGACCTGCGCGACCGCAAGCTGCCGAAGACCGGCACCGGATACGATCGCGCCGAAGTCGACGCCTTCATCGCCCGCGCCGCGGCCAACCTGGACGCCCGGGGTGCCATGACCTCCACCGAGGTCCGCAACACCCGGTTCAGCACCACGTCCGGCCTGCTGGGCAAGGGATACCAGGTGCAGGCCGTGGACGCGTTGCTGGACGACCTCGAGCAGGAGTTGCGGTTCCGTGGACGATGAGCTGGCCAAAAACGATCTGGCTCTGATCGTCGGGCTGGGCAACCCGGGCCCGAAGTACGAGGGCAACCGCCACAACATCGGTTTCCTCGTCCTCGACGAACTGGCCGCGCGGATGAGCGGCAAGTTCAAGGCCCACAAGTCCGGCGCCGAGATCGTCGAGGGCCGTCTCTCCGGCCACCGCGTCGTCCTGGCCAAGCCGCGCAGCTTCATGAACCTCTCCGGCGGCCCGGTGGCGAGCGCCGTGAAGTTCTTCAAGCCCACCACCATCGTCGTGATCCACGACGAGCTGGATCTCCCGTTCGCCGCGATCCGCATGAAGTTCGGCGGCGGCGACAACGGCCACAACGGACTCCGCTCCATCACGAAGTCCCTGGGCACCAAGGACTACCACCGCGTCCGCTTCGGCGTGGACCGTCCGTCGGGCCGTCAGGACCCCGCGGACTACGTGCTGAAGGACTTCTCCACTGTGGAGCGCAAGCAGCTCGCGCTGGAGATCGACCGGGCGGCGGACGCGACCGAGGCCCTCGTCACCAAGGGCCTCGAAGCCGCGCAAAACGCTTTCCACTAGGGGCACAATGGACGGCGTGACCAACCGAAAGGGCCATGCCGCGTAGGCGCCCGGTGCCTCCCAGAGGCAAACTCCGCCCGATCCACGGCGCATCAACCCGTCTGCTGGCTGATCTGCATCGCCACGGTGGTGCGGGCGCGCTCGAACAGTGGTCGGGCTTCGTGCGCCACCCGATGCACCGGCGGTGGCTGAAAGAGCACGAAGCCCACTACGACGAGGCCGGTGAAGCGCTCTGGGCGCGGGAGTGCCTCGACCACGTCATCGCGAGGCTCCCCCGCCGCAGCGCGAGGGAGCTGCGCAAACTCGTCCAGAAGCTCGATGATCTCTGCTAGACCAACGCGGCCGCCGCAGACCGGCGAAGCTTGCCGGAAGGCGTCTTCGGCAACGTCCCCGGCGGCTGCACGACAACCGCGAACGGCCGCAACCCGACCGCGTCGACCACCCGAGCGGTCACCTGCTTGACCAGGTCCTTCTCGGCGGCCTCGTCCCCGGCCAGCTTCGACTCGACGACCACGGCGAACCGCTCCCGCTGAGTACCGGCGTCCAACCGCACGGCCACAGCGTTGCCGGCGCGCACGCCCTCCACCGAGCAGGCAGCACGCTCCACATCGGTCGGATAGATGTTCCGCCCGCCCATGATGATGACGTCCTTGCGGCGCCCGCAGACGACGACCTGGCCGTCCTCCACGACGTACCCGAGGTCCCCGGTGGACAGCCACCCCTCGGCGTCCTGTGTGGCCAACGGCCCGTTCACGGTCAGATAGCCGGGCGTGACGGCCTCGCCCCGGACCTGCAGCTCACCAACGTCCCGCACCCCGAGCACCTCACCGGAGTCGGACACCACCCGAAGCTCCAGCCCCGGCAGCGGCGGCCCGAGCAACGGGAACCCGCGGCCCTCAGGAGCAGGCACGGCCCGCCGATCCGCTTCCACGGCGTCCGCATCCACCACGTCCACCGACAGCCCGGTGAACAGCGGCGCGAAGGCAACACCCAGAGTCGTCTCAGCCATGCCGTACGCGGCCAGGATCGACTCAGGCCGCAGTCCGAACCGGGCCCCTGCCGACACGAAGGCCTCGACCGCGGCCGGATCGATCGGCTCGGCCCCGTTCAGAGCCAGCCGCAACGTGGACAGGTCGAACGACTCGGACGAAGAAGCCAGGCGTCTGGCCACGATCGCGTAGGCGAAGTTCGGCGCGGCGGTGATCGTCCCGCGGTACCGCGTGATCAGGTCGGCCCACAGGGTCGGGCGTGACAGGAAGTCGACAGGAGTGACCTTCACCAGTTCCAGTCCGAACAGCATCGGAACGGTGAGGAACCCGACCATCCCCATGTCGTGGAACAACGGCAGCCAGGACACCATCACGTCCGACGAGGGATCCAGCTCAGCCGCGATCCGCATGCCCTCGGCGTTCGCCATCAGGTTGCGGTGTGTGATGCGCACCGCCTTGGGATCCGCGGTCGACCCACTCGTCAACTGCAGCAGTGCCGTGGCATCCTCGGGAGTGGGAACAGGAGCAGCGATCGGCTCACCGTCGAGATCGGAGAGCTTGCGGTACGGGACACCGTGCTGATCCAGCACGGGAGCCAGAGCGTCGAAAGGGCTGCCGAGCAGGACCAGACGGGAATCGATCATGGCGAGCACCCGCAACGTGTCCTCGGCCCACTCGGCCAGGTCGGTGCGTGGTGTGGGTTGATGCAACATCGTGACGCTGCCACCACACAGCCATGCGGCCTGCACGGCTGGGGCGATCACGGCTGGTTCGGCGGCGAGCACGGCGATCGCGGTGCCCGGCGCCACGTCGAGCGCGCCGGCCATCCGCCGGGCGCGTTCGTGCACCTCGGCCCAGGTCCGGCGGACTGGTGCGGCGGGTTCACCCGTCGTCATGCCCCTGTCCCGGCCGTTTGCGGCCGACGCCAGCATCACATCCACGAACTGACTCATGTTCGCGATCGTAGTGGCGCCGTTTGGTCCATCAGGACGAAACGTTATGCCACGCGAAACGCGATACTCCCCAGTACAGGTACACAGGAGGAGGTCATTGGTGGATCGGGGCGGCCCCGGAGCGCAACATCGTCTACCCGCGCATCCGGCACCTCTGCTCTCCGCACAGGACGTGGCCCTGGTCGCGTTCCACCGTCCCCCCATGGGGCAACGCGGGTACGACGCGGCTGAGGTGGATGCATTTCTCGACCGCGTCGAGAGCACCATGCGCAGCAGGGACATCCTCACGCGAGAGGACGTGCTCAACGTCAAGTTCAGCACAGCGACCCGGGATCCGGGCTACGACGTGAACGAGGTCAACGTCTTCATGGAGCTCGTCGCCGACACGCTGCGGTCCACTCCGCAACGTCAGCAGGCCGCTGCGCCCGCTCAGGGCGCTCACGCGACCTCACAGGCGCTCAGACCCGCGGTGCGACTGTCTCCTGACGACGTTGCCGCTGTGCGCTTCCACAAGCCCAGACCGGGGACGCGCGGCTACCACGAAGGCCAGATCGACGCGTTCCTCGACCGCATCGAGGGCACGCTGCGCGGCAGGGACAACCTCACCGCGCAAGAAATCCAGGACGCGGTGTTCGGCGAAACGGCGCCCGGCACGTTCGGTTACGACGAAGAAGACGTCGACACGTTCCTCGACCTCGTGGTGCTGATGTTCGAAACCGCACCACCGCCGCCCAAGAACCCGCCGACGACGCAGCTGCCGCAGCAACAGCAACGGCCCCAGCAGCGACGTCCGCAACCGCCGCCGCGCCCTCAGCAGCAGCCGCCGGCACAGCAGCCCGCGAGCCAGAACGCCGTCGAGTCGCCGAAGCTCACCGCCGCGGACATCCGCAAGATCGCGTTCCACCGCCCTCCCCGCGGCCGCCGCGGCTACCAGGAGTCCCAGGTGGACGCGTTCCTCGACCGCATCGAGGCGACGCTGCTCGGCCAGGACAACCTGACCGGCAAGGACATCCGCGACGTCAAGTTCTCCCGCCCGCTGATCGGACGGCGCGGCTACGACGAGACCGAGGTGGACTCGTTCCTCGGCGTGGTCGAGAAGCAGCTCTCCGGACCGGTGCGCAGCATGCCGCAGGTCAGGTCGTGGAAGGACCTGCGACAGCTGCGAATCCCGCAGGCGGCGTCCGGCCAGCGCGGCTACCGCACCGCGCAGGTCGACCGGATGCTCGAGGAGATCGGCGTCGCGCTCGACGGCATGCTGGGGGCGACCTCGGAAGAGGTCCTGAAGGCACGCTTCAGCTACGCACTGCTCTCCGGCCAGGGCTACGACACGTCGTTCATCGACGAACTGCTGCCCCAGCTCGCGAACGAGCTGCGCCGCCGAGGCAAGTGACGTCTGCAAGTACCGCCAACTCGCTGTTGGTGGTACTTGCAGACACCGTCAGCCCTCGACGACCTCCGCTGCGGCCATCCAGGCAGCCTCGACGTCGGTCTCCTCCGCCAGCACGGCACGGAGCTCGGCGTCGAGCTTCAGCAGCCTGTCGGGATCGGTCGCGGCCTCGGCCAGCGCGGCGTGCAGCTCGGCTTCCTTCTTGTGCAGCACCTCGAGGCGCCGCTCCAGCCGTGCCAGCTCCTTGCGGGCGGCACGCTGGTCGGCGGCGTTCGACGGCGCCTTGTCGGCGACGGGAGTGAGGTTCTCCCTGTCACGCAACGAGTCCCGGCGCTTCAGGTACTCCTCGATGCCACCGGGCAGTTCAGTCAGCCCGCCGTCACCGAACAGCGCCACGACCTTGTCGCACACGCGCTCGACGAGGTAGCGGTCGTGCGAGATCACGACGAGCGTGCCCGCCCACGAGTCGAGCAGATCTTCCAGCTGCTGCAACGTGTCGATGTCCAGGTCGTTCGTCGGCTCGTCGAGCAGCAGCACGTTCGGCTCCGCCATCAGCAGCCGGCACAGCTGCAACCGCCGCCGCTCGCCACCGGACAGATCGGAGACCGGCGTCCACTGCTTCTGCGACGAGAACCCGAACCGCTCACCCAGCTGCGACGCCGACATCTCGTACTTGCCGAGCACGACGCGCCGCGCGATCTCCTCGATCGCCTCCAGCACGCGCATCGACCCGTCCAGGTCGAGCAACTCCTGCGAGAGGTGCGCGATCTTCACGGTCTGGCCCTGGATCCGCTTGCCCGTCTCGGCTTCGCGCTCCCCCGCCAGCAACTTCAGCAACGTCGTCTTGCCGGAGCCGTTGACGCCGACCAGACCGATCCGTTCGCCGGGGCCGATGCGCCACGTCAGATCGCGGACCAGCACTCGGTCCGGAATGGACAGTGTCACGTCTTCGAGCTCGATCACCGTGCGGCCCAAGCGCTTCTTGGCGAACGCGAGCAGCTCGACGTTGTCCCGCAGCGGCGGCACGTCCGCGATCAACGCCTCGGCCGCCTCGATCCGATAGCGCGGCTTCGAGGTCCGCGCGGGCGCGCCACGGCGCAGCCACGCGAGCTCCTTGCGCGCCAGATTCTGCCGCTTCTCCTCCAGCACGTCCGCCAGCCGGGTCCGCTCGGCGCGGGCGTAGATCCAGTCGGCGTAGCCGCCCTCGTACTGCTCGACCTTGCCCTGCACCACTTCCCACGTGCGGTTGCAGACGGTGTCGAGGAACCACCGGTCGTGGGTGACGACGACGAGCGCGCACTTGCGGGCCAGCAGGTGTTCCGCGAGCCACCGCACACCCTCGACGTCCAGGTGGTTCGTCGGCTCGTCCAGCACGATCAGCTCGAGGTCCTGGATCAGCGCCGCGGCCAGCACGACCCGGCGCCGCTCTCCACCGGACATCGTCGAGACCACGGAGTCCAGTCCCAGCGCCATGATCCCGAGTCCGTCCAAAATGGATCGAACGCGAGCGTCGGCAGCCCACTCGTGCTCGGCGTCGAAGCCGAGCGGGTCGATCACCGCGTTGCGCACGGTGGAGCCGTCCGGCAGCTCGGTCCGCTGCGTCACGACCGCCATCCGCAGGTCGCGCGAGCGCGACACCCTGCCGTCGTCGGCGGGCTCCACCCCGGCCAGCACCTCGAGCAGCGTCGTCTTGCCGCCACCGTTCAGGCCGACGACACCGATCCGGTCGCCCTCGTTGACGCCGAGCGACACGCCGTCGAGCAGCGGCCGGACGCCGAACGACTTCGACACGGACTCCAGGTTGACCAGGTTGGCCATCAAAACCTCACGACTAGTAAGAAACTGCCAGGTGAAGGCTACCCAGGACAGCCAAAGGCCCTGTTCACCAGCCTTGAGCAGCGCCCGCTGACGTGGGCAGGACGGAAGCGCTATGCGTGGACTTCGGGGGGAGTCGGCTTGGGTTCCTCGGTGGTGATCACGCGCGCGCCGTGCACCGGCCCGTGCGCCACGCGAACCGTCCGGCACACCCCGGCGCCGGCCAGCTCAGCGGCCACGCGCACCGCCGTGTCGGCGTCCTCGCACAGGAACGCCGTCGTGGGCCCCGAACCGGACACGATGCCGGCCAACGCCCCGGCGTCGACACCAGCACGGAGAGTCCGCCTCAGGTTCGGCCGCAGCGACACGGCGGCGGCCTGCAGGTCGTTGCCCAGAAGAAGCGCGAGCTGACGCGGGTCGCCGGAGGACAGGCCCTCCAGAACCGCCTCGACCTGACCGACGCGCGGCGGATCACCCTCGGCGCGCAGGCGGTCCAGCTCGTCGAACACGTCCGGAGTGGACAGTCCGCGACGGTCGAACGCCAGCACCCAGTGGAACTGGTGACGGCCCAGCACGGGGACGATCCGCTCGCCACGGCCGGTGCCCAGAGCCGTTCCGCCGTACAAAGCGAAGGGGACGTCCGCGCCGAGCTTCCCCGCCAGTTCGGCGAGCTCGTCGCGGCTGATCTCGAGCCGCCACAACGACGACAGGCCCACGAGCGTCGCCGCCGCGTCCGCGCTGCCGCCCCGCCATGCCGCCCGCGACGGGGATGGCCTTGCGGATGACGACGCGGACCTTCGGGTCGTCGGGGTCCTTGCCCACGTGCGTCGCCAGCAGCCGGACCGCGCGCCAGGCGAGGTTCGAGGCTCCGGTGGGCACCTGGTCGGCGCCTTCGCCGTGCACCTCGACGCCTGGCTCGTCGGCCACCGCGACCGTGACCTCGTCGACCAGCGAGAGCGCCTGGAAGATCGTCACCAGGTCGTGGTAGCCGTCCGGGCGCACGTCACCGACGGCCAGGTGCAGATTGACCTTGGCCGGGACGCGGACCGTGACCGGGGGAGGAACGACTGCGAGCACGATGTCAGCCTACGGGCGTTCTGGAGTCCTGGAATCCTCCCCCGGTCACCGCAGATGTCAAACCGGGATGACGGAACCGTTGAAGGTCTGCTTGATGTAGTCCTTGACCTGCTGCGATCCGAGCAGTTCAGCCAGGTCGCGGATGCGCTTGTCGTCCTTGAGCTCGGTGCGGGTGACCAGGCCGTTGGCGTTCGGGTTGCCCTCGGCCTTCTCCAGCGCCAGCGAGTCGGTGGCCGGATTGAGGCCCGCGTCGATGGCGTAGTTGCCGTTGATCACCGATGCGTCGGTGTCCTCCAGCGAACGGGGCAGCTGAGCGGCCTCCAGGGGCACGAACTGCAGGTTCTTGGGGTTCTCCGCCACGTCACGGACGGTCGGGGCCGCCACGGCCTTGAGCTTGATCAGGCCGTTGGCTTCCAGCAGCTTCAGTCCGCGGGCCTCGTTCGTGGCGTCGTTGGCCAGCGCCACCTTGGCACCGGAGGGCAGCTCGTCGAGCTTCTTGTGCTTCTTCGAGTACAGGCCCAGAGGCTCGACGTGGACGGGCTCGACCCACTCGACCTTGGCGCCGCTCTCCTGCGTGAACGTCGCCAGGTACGGGACGGTCTGGAAGTAGTTGGCGTCGAGCGAGCCGTCGACCAGCGCCGTGTTCGGCTGCACGTAGTCGGTGAACTCGACGACCTCGATCTTCAGGCCCTTCTGCGTGGCGAGGTTGTCGGCCACGTACTTGAGGATCTGGGCGTGCGGGACCGGCGAGACACCGACCTTCAGCGTGTCCGAAGCGGACGCGCCACCGGACGAGCAAGCGGACAAAGCGGTCAAAGCAACTGCGATCAGGGCAGCCTTAATACGCATGACGTTCCTTTTGAGAGTTCCAGCGGCGGAGAGAGATCAGACTGAGGCGTGCCGGCGCCGGTCGGACGCACGGGCGGCACGGGTGAAACCGAGCTGGATCACGGTGGTGAGCACGGCGAGCCACGCCACGGTGCTCCACAGGATCCGGTCGTTGAAGCGCTGGTAGCCCTCACGGATCGCGAGGTCGCCGAGGCCACCGCCACCGATCACGCCTGCCATCGCCGAGTACCCGATCAGGGCGATCACGGTGACGCCGATGGCGTTGATCAGCGCGGGCAACGACTCGCGGATCAGCACGCTGCGCACGATCCTCAACGTCGAGGCGCCGGTCGTGATCGCGGCCTCGACCACGGTCACGTGCACCTCGGACAGGATGTTCTGCACGAGCCGCCCGACGAACGGGATGGCGCCCACGGCCAGTGGCACGATGACCGCTGTGCTGCCGATGGAGCCGCCGACGATCAGGCGGGTGACCGACGTGAGCGCGACGAGCAGCACGATGAACGGCATCGAGCGGCCCAGGTCGGTGACGAAGCTCAGAATGCGGTGCACGACCGGGTTCGGCCGAAGCCCACCGCGAGCGGTGAGCTGCAGCCAAACACCGACGGGAATTCCGAAAGCTGTGGCGATCAGGGTGGAAACGCCGACCATGTACAGCGTTTCCCCGGTGGCCTCGACGAGGTAGCTCAGCACGTCGGACCAGGGTGTAGCAGACCTCACGCAGCTACTCCCTGCGGGCCCTTCAGGGACCTCTGCACCGCACCGCCGGCCTCGCCGATCCACTCGAGAGCGGAGTCGGAGCGCTCGCCGTTCAGGCCGAGACGGAATCGCGCGACCGGGGTCTCGCCCAGACGCGTGAGGCCGCCACCGACGATGTTCAGCTCGACGCCGAACCGGTGCGAGGCCTCCGGCAGCAGCGCGCCGACCGCGGCGAACCCAACGAGCACGACGTCCGCGACGCGGTCGTAGCTGCTCTCGTTGATCGGGTTCAGGTCGACGGCAGGCAGCAGCGCCGAGCTCGTGCGGCTGGCGGCGTCACCGACCAGGTCGAGGACCTTGCCGTGCTCGACGACGCGGCCCTGTTCCAGCACGGCGACGTCATCGCAGATCTTGCGGACCACGCCCATGTCGTGCGTGACGACGAGAACGGTCACACCCAGCTCAGCGCGCGCACGGTCGAGAACCGTCAGCACGGAACCGGTGGTCTCCGGGTCCAGGGCACTGGTGGGCTCGTCCGCGAGCAGCACGGACGGGTTCGCGGCGAGAGCGCGCGCCACGGCGATGCGCTGGCGCTGCCCGCCGGACAGCTGGTCGGGGTAGGCGGTGGCCTTGTCGGTCAGGCCGACGAGGTCCAGCAGCTCACCCACGCGGGTGCGGCGCTGCGGTCCCGGAACGCCGGCGGACTCCAGCGGCAGGGCGATGTTGCCGGCCGCGGTCCGCTGCCGCAGCAACGAGTCCCCTTGCGGCACAACGCCGATCTGCCTGCGGGCGGCCCGCAGTGCGGACCCGTCCAGCGAGGTGATGTCCGTGCCGTCGACGCGGATCGCACCCGAGTCGGGACGCTCGAGCAGCGCCACGCAGCGGGCGAGCGTCGACTTGCCGGCCCCGCTCGGGCCGACGACGCCGAGCACGGTGCCCGCTTCGACGTCGAGGGTCACGCCGTTCAGGGCGTTGACACCCTGGAAGGACTTGGTGAGGTTTTCGACAGTGATCACGTCTGCTCCACGGCTGCGCGCGACGACACACTGCCCGCTCGTGGCGGACGTGCGCGGTCGAGGTTTCTGCTCAGGTGTGTGCGCCCCTCGTACTCAGAGAGGGCCGCGTCAAAGGACTCTGGGAAGGCGCCTTAGACGAGGTGGCGACGACATGCAGAAGCGGTGCGACGGCACTGGTCGACGACTCGACGGCGCGTCAGCATTCGCGTGGTACCCATGTGATCCTCCATCGGTCCTGGCGTTAGCACCTGCCCGCATCCAGCGGGTGGTTGCTGCGACGTCGTAGAGCCAGGTCTCTCAGTCGCTCCGGATGGCACTTAGCAGTCAACCGGACAGACGTCCGGTTGCGCAAGCCAGATTCCGATTCGTTCGACAGATCACACTGATGGCCGATGGATCTCCGGGTCAGACCTCGGCGATCCGGACAAAGTCGATCACGCTGAGCTGCTCGCCCCTTTGCTGGGGATCCACACCGGCCTTCTGGAGCAGTTCGTCGGCCTGCTGCGCACCGCCCGCCCAGCCCTTGAGCGCAGCGCGGAGAGTCTTGCGGCGCTGCGCGAACGCGGCGTCGACGATCTGGAACAGCCTCTTCCGGTCCACTGTGGACAGTGGGCTCTCGTGGCGCCGGAACCACACCAGCCCGGAGTCGACGTTGGGCGCAGGCCAGAACACGTTCTTGCCGATCGAGCCGGCCTTCCTGGCTTCCGCGTACCACGCGAGCTTCACGCTGGGCACGCCGTAGATCTTGTTGCCCGGCTTGGCCGCCATCCGGTCGGCCACCTCCGCCTGCACCATCACGAGGCCCTTGCGCAGCGACGGCAGCTCGCTCAGCAGGTGCAGAACCACGGGCACCGCGACGTTGTACGGCAGGTTGGCCACGATCGCGGTGGGCTGGACGGGCAGGTCGTCCTGGGTGACCTTCATCGCGTCCTTGAGGACCACGTGGAGCTTGCCGGCGTTCTCCGGGTCCATCTCGCGTGCGGTCTGCGGCAGGCGCTCCGCCAGTGGCGGGTCGATCTCGACGGCCACGACCTGCTTGGCGCTGGGGAGCAGCGCGAGGGTCAGCGAGCCCAGGCCGGGGCCGACCTCCAGGACCACGTCCTCCGGGGTGAGCTCGGCGGCGGCGACGATCTTGCGGACCGTGTTCGGGTCGTGCACGAAGTTCTGGCCGAGCTTCTTGGTCGGGCGGATGCCCAGCTCTTCGGCCAGACGGCGGACTTCGGCAGGTCCCAGCAGGCTCACCCGTGCATTCTCGCAGGCTCACGGGTGGGTGGGACGGGCGGAGGTCGGTGGGCTCGGCTTTGCGTCGCGGGTCAACCTGCCCCCAGAACGGCGAGGACCGCCCCTGGCAAACCAGGAGCGGCCCTCGTCAAGCGGAATGCGGGTTTACGGCAGGCCCAGCTTGGCGCGGCAGCCCGGCCACGCGCCGTAGGTGCCGCCGGACCGGTCGCGCAGCTTGGTCGCGATGGCGATCTGCTGCTCCCGAGTGGCCTGGTGCGGCAGCTGCGCGTACACGGTGCCACCGTTCGAGGCCCAGGTGCTGGCCGAGAACTGGAGGCCGCCGTAGTAGCCGTTGCCGGTGTTGATGGCCCAGTTGCCGCCGGCCTCGCACTTGGCGAGACGGTCCCAGACCTCGCTGTCGGGCAGCGGCTTGGTGCCCACGGTGATCTTCTTGGGCTTCGGCTCCTTGGTGACCTTGCCGCCGATCTTCTCGCGGCTGATCTCCTTGCCGTTCTTCACCGTCACGCGATAGGTCGAGACCTGCTCGCCGGCCTCGCCGGGCTCGGTGACCTTCTGCTCGCCCGCGTTCATGTTCGGGTCGTTGGTCCGCTCGACCGGCGGGGCGACCGGCTCGTTCACGTTGATGACCGTGACGCCGGTGCGGGAGATGTAGACCTCGGCGCCCGTGGCCAGCTTGACGTCGGTGCCGGACGCGACCGCGTCCTCCGGGCCGAGCGACAGGTTCTCGTTCTTCAGCAGCTCGTCGACCGTGACGGCGGTCGTCTGGACCTCGCGGACCGGGTTGGCGCCGTCGAACAGCTTGATGTTCTTGCGGGTCTTGACCTCGAGGTTCATGCCTTCCAGCGGCACGTCCTGCGACGCCGACGCGGAGAACCACGCGCCTTCGGTCGGGACGCCGAGCTGCTTGGCGGCTTCCTCGACGGTGACGGAGCGGACCCAGTCCTCGCGGGCCTGGCCGTCGACGCTCATCTTGAGCAGGCGGCCGCGGTCGAGGGTGATCTTGCCGCCGTCGGAGATCGGGGCGTTCAGCGAGGGCGACAGGGCGTCGTGCTCGCCGACCTTGATGCCCTCTTCCTCGAGGACCTCGCCGACAGTGCCCTCGTAGGAGTGGACCGTGGAGGAGACCCCGTCGATGTCGACGGCAACGGACTTGTCCATGGCCATCGCGGTCACGCCGCCGCCGGAGATCGACACCAGCACCGCGGCGACCGCGCCCTTGAGGAAGCGGCGCTTCCAGGACGTGACGGCCGTGACGAGGAGCTCGGGGTCCTTCGTCTCCTCTTCCTCCGACGGGAGGACGAGGGGCGGCATGATCGTCGTCTCGGCGTTGATGAGCCGGATCAGCTCGTCGACGTCGACGTTGGCCGTCGCGAGGAGCTCATCGGCGTCCGGGCCGAGCACCTCGAGCACGTCCGCGGGCGAGATGGTCAGCGCACCGGCGGGAAAGCTCGGGTGGGGATCGGCGACACCGACCGCGGTGTTCCCGACAGGCGTGAACCAGTCGGTGTCGTCGTTGAAGTTGTACGGAGCGGCAGTTCTGTCGCTTCCAGACACAGGGTCGATACCTCCATTGCGGAAGCTCGAGGCCACCGCACAGTTGGCGTTGACAAGATCATTCGAGTTGGAGCTCGAAGGTTCCCGGCAACTCCTCCTACGTGGTCTCGCTTCTTCGCGCTTCTGGCTTGGGTCCCGCCCCGACTGCGGGCGTGCTCCGAACCGACTGGGTCGGTCCAGGTGGCACGGTCACGGGACAGTAACGGGGTCGCGGACGTTGCGCAAACACCCCCGCCAATGTTGTGACCTCAGTCACCCCATGGGGGTAGGAACCCTTTGCTCCGTTCGTCTTACATCGCATTTCAGTAGCCAAGCCCGAACACTCGTTGAGCAGTACGGGTGACGGCCGCGCACAGTTCAGAAAGATCTTCGCCACGGAGCGTGGCCAAATCCCGAACTGTGTAATTCACACAATAGGATTCGTTTGGACGGCCCCTGAACGGATGCGGCGTCAGGAACGGCGCGTCCGTCTCCACCAGGAGCTGATCCTGCGGCACCAGCTGCGCCGCCTCCCGCAGTGCGCGGGCGTTCTTGAACGTGACCGGGCCCGCGAACGACAGCACGTACCCCGCGTCGACACACCGCCGGGCGAAGTCCGCGTCGCCCGAGAAGCAGTGGAAGACCACAGTGGACGGTGCGCCCTCGGAGGAGAGCACCTTGAAGATGTCCTCGTGCGCGTCCCGGTCGTGGATCATCAACGGCTTCCCGACGCGCTTGGAAAGGTCGATGTGCCAACGGAAAGCCTCGTGCTGCGCGGCGGGCGGCGAGTAGTCCCAGTAGTAGTCCAGACCGGTCTCGCCGATCGCCACGACGCGATCGAAGGTGGCGAGCCGCTCCAGCTCCGCCTTCTCCGCGTCGCCGAACGAGGCGGTGCGCGTCGGGTGCACGGCCACCGCCGCGTAGACCCTCGGGTCCCAAGTGGACGCTTCTGCGGCCCACTGCGCCGCGG
This sequence comes from Lentzea indica, assembly GCF_012184385.1. Lineage (GTDB taxonomy): Bacteria > Actinomycetota > Actinomycetes > Mycobacteriales > Pseudonocardiaceae > Lentzea > Lentzea indica. Next base: position 9,451 of record NZ_VSRL01000135.1, on the reverse strand, counting down.
CCAGATCGTCCGCCACGGTGATCACGTGCGAGACCCCGGCGGCGTTGGCCCGGTCCAGGATCTCGGCCACACCGGCCGGGTCCGTCGCGCCACACGCGTCGAGGTGCGTGTGAGCGTCGATCACCGGTGCCGGAAGAGCTTCCGGCACCGGCGGTCGTTCACGCTTCTCACTCACTTGACGATCGGGGCCCACTCCGGGCCGACTTCGCCCAGCTCGGGGTCGAGCTTCGCGAACAGCGGCGACGGCTTGCCCAGCGGCCGGCCGACCTCGATCGGCGTCGACTCCCAGCGAGCCTGCTCACCGGCGTAGTCACCGGTCAGCACCGGGTACGTGCGGTCGGGCACGTCCAGGTCGGTGACATCGGTCATCTCCGGCTGTGCGGCCCACACGCCCGTGCCGCCCAGCGCCTCGTGCACCTTCTGCGCCGAGTGCGGCAGGAACGGCGTCATCAACGTGTTCGCGTCCTGCACGACCTGCAACGCGGTGTGCAGCACCGAGTCGCGGCGGTCCGGGTCGTCCTTGAGCTTCCACGGCTCCTGGTCGGACAGGTACTTGTTCGCCGCGGAGATGACCCGCATCGCCTCGCCGGAGGCCTGCTTGAACCGCGAGCGACGCAGGTGCGCGCCGACCGTGTCGAACGCCGCCTTGGACTGCCGCAGCAGCTCGTGGTCGGCGTCCGTGAGCGCCGTGGCCTTCGGGATCGCGCCGACGTTCTTGTGCGCCATCGAGACCGAGCGGTTGACCAGGTTGCCCCACTCGTTCGCCAGCTCGAAGTTCGTCCTGCGGACGAACTCCTCCCAGGTGAAGTCGGTGTCCTGGTTCTCAGGACCCGCCACGGAGATGAAGTACCGCAGCGCGTCCGGCCCGAACTCCTTGAGGAAGTCGCCGACGTAGATCACGGTGCCGCGCGACGTCGAGAACTTCGAGCCGCTCATCGTCAGGTACTCCGACGACACGACCTCGGTCGGCAGGTTCAGCGTGCCGAACCGGCCGGGCTCGCCGCCCTTGTCGCCTGCGCCGTTCTGCCCGAGCAGCAGCGACGGCCAGATCAGCGAGTGGAAGACGATGTTGTCCTTGCCCATGAAGTAGTAGCCCTGGGCGTCACCCGTCCAGAACTCCTTCCAGGCGTCGGGGTCACCCGAGCGACGTGCCCACTCCACGGACGCGCTCAAGTACCCGATGACCGCGTCGAACCACACGTAGAACCGCTTCATCGGCTGGTCGCTCCACCCGTCGAGCGGGATCGGCACACCCCAGTCGAGGTCGCGGGTGATCGCGCGCGGCCGCAGGTCCTTGATCAGGTTCTGCGAGAACTTGAGCACGTTCGGGCGCCACTCGGTCCGCGTCGAGATCCACGAACCGAGCGACTCGATGAACGACGGCAGGTCCAAGAACAGGTGCTCGGTCTCGACGAACTTCGGCGTCTCGCCGTTGATCCGCGAGCGCGGATTCTTCAGGTCGATGGGATCGAGCTGGTTGCCGCAGTTGTCGCACTGGTCACCGCGCGCACCGTCGTACCCGCAGATCGGGCAGGTGCCCTCGATGAAGCGGTCGGGCAGCGTCCTGCCGGTCGACGGGCTGATCGCGCCCATCTCCGTCTTCGGGATCACGTAACCGTTGCGCCACAACGCGGAGAACAGATCCTGCACCACCTGGTAGTGGTTGCCGGTCGTCGTGCGGGTGAAGAGGTCGTAGGAGAGGCCGAGGCCCTGCAGGTCGCTGGCGATCACACGGTTGTACTTGTCGGCGAGCTCACGCGCGGTGAGCCCTTCCTTCTCGGCCTGCACCTGGATCGGCGTGCCGTGCTCGTCCGTGCCGCTGACCATGAGCACCCGGTGTCCGGACATTCGCATGTAGCGGGAGAAGACGTCGGACGGGACACCGAAACCGGAGACATGACCGATGTGCCGGGGGCCATTGGCGTAAGGCCAGGCCACCGCGGTCAGTACGGAGGCACTCATGCGCATAGCCTACGGAGGCGGTGCCAGCCGCTTTTCACTGCATGGGAGGACGGTTTGTCCGCGACCAGGATGCTCGTGCTCGGCGTGGTGAAGCTCGTCGGCGAGGCACACGGTTACGTGGTGCGCCGCGAGCTGAAGTCGTGGTCTGCGGACAGGTGGGCGAACGTGCAGCCGGGCTCGATCTACCACGCGCTGAAGTCGCTGGCCAAGGACGGTCTGCTGGAGCCGGTCGGCACCGCGGAGTCCGAGGAGGGCCCCGCCCGCACCACCTACAGGATCACCGCGGCCGGCGAGCACGAGCTGCAGGACCTGCTCGGCCACGCGCTGGCCGACTCGAGCGCCGGCAACGACATGCTCTCGGCGGGCGTCGCGATGATCAACCTCGTGCCCCGCAAGCAGGCGATCGTGCTGCTGAAGAACCGGCTGGCCGGGCTCGAAGGGCAGATTCCCCCGACGAGGCACGGCATCGCCTCGATGCCGGAGATGGGCAAGCCCGCGCACGTCAGCGAGCTCTTTCGACTGTGGCTCGTCCATCTCGAAGGCCAGGTGCGCTGGACTCAGGAGCTGATCGAACGCCTAGAGGCCGGTGCGTACGAGCTGAAGGACTAGTCAAACTTGATTAGTTCCCGCTAGCCTCTAGTCAAACTTGACTAGAGGAGATTCAGTCATGATCAAGGCACGCGGCCTCGCGCGCCGGTTCACGACGAAGCTCGGTCCCGTGGACGCTGTGCGCGGGGTCGACATCGACGTTGCCGAGGGGGAGCTCGTCGGGTTCCTCGGCCCGAACGGAGCCGGCAAGTCCACGACGTTGCGCATGCTCACCACGCTGCTGCAGCCGACCGCTGGCGAGGCGATCATCGCCGGGCACGACCTGCTGGCCGATCCGGCCGGAGTGCGCAGGCAGATCGGGTACGTCGGCCAGAAGAACGGCGCCGGCGCCGACCAGCGGGCCGGTGACGAGCTGGAGTTCCAGGCCCGCTTCTACGGACTGTCCAAGCACGACGCCCGCAAGAAGGTCGCCGATCTGCTCGAACGGTTCGAGCTGCAGGGCATGGAGAAGCGGGCGGTCATCACGTTGTCAGGAGGCCAGCAGCGCCGGCTCGACATCGCGATGGGCATGCTGCACGACCCGCGGCTGCTGTTCCTGGACGAGCCGTCGACCGCACTCGACCCGCAGAGCCGCCGCAACCTGTGGGACCACATCAAGCAGCTCAGGACCGACGGCACCACGGTCTTCCTGACCACGCACTACCTCGACGAGGCCGACTTCCTCAGCGACCGGCTGCTGGTGATCGACCACGGCTCGATCGTGGGCGAGGGCTCGCCGGACGAGCTGAAGAACCGCGTCTCCGGCGACCTGGTCGTGCTCGGCACGCCACAGGCCTCGATCGTCGCTTCGAAGTTCGAGAACGCAGTCGTGGACGGCGACAAGGTCAGCTTCCGCATTCCGAACGGCGACCGCGCGCTGCCTGGGCTGCTGCGAGACCTCGGCAACATCGGCGTCGAGCTGCACTCGGTGCAGGTCCACCGGCCGACACTCGACGACGTGTTCCTGACCATGACCGGCCGTTCACTCAGGGAGGACGCCAATGCTGCGTGACACCTGGCTCGTTTTCGTCCGCGTGATGCTGCCGGTGATGCGCAACCCCGTGGCGATCGTGTTCGGGCTCGCCCAGCCGTTGCTCTACCTCGGCCTCTTCGGGCCGTTGCTCGGCGACAGCGGCTGGCAGTGGTTCGTGCCGGGCCTGCTGGTGCAGATGGCGCTGTTCGGCACCGCCTACGCGGGTTTCTCGCTGCTGCCGGAGGTGCGGACCGGCGTGATGGAACGGCTGCGGGTCACCCCGGTCAGCCGGGTCGCGCTGCTCGTCGGCAGGGTCGGCAAGGACGTGGTGCTGCTGGTCGTGCAGAGCCTGCTGATCATGCTCGCCGCGATGCTGTTCGGGTTCCGTGCGTCGGCGGGTGAAATCGTCCTCGGGCTCGGGCTGGTGGCGTTGCTGGGCATCGCGATCGGGTCGGCGTCGTACGCGATCGCGTTGAAGGTGAAGCTGGAGTACGTCTTCGCGTCCGTGCTGTCGTCGACGATCGTGCCGTTGATGCTGCTCTCGGGCGTGCTGCTGCCGATGTCGAACGGCCCGCAGTGGCTCTACTGGTTGTCTCGGGTCAACCCGTTGGCGCACGTCGTCGACGCCGAGCGGTCGATCTTCAACACGGGTTCGGTGCTGCTCGGCCTGGTTTCGGTGTCTGCGCTGGTGCTGGCCGGCATGTTCTACGGCGTCCGCACGTTCAACCGCGAATCAGCTTGATTTGATCGCGGCGTCGTAAAGGGTCTTCTTGCTGACCCCCGCCGCCTCCGCCACCTCGGCGGCGGCCGACTTCATCCGTTCGCCGTCGGCGACCCGCTGCTTCACCTCGGCGACGAGCGTGTCGAGGTCGGGCTTGTCCTCGACGGGCGCGGGGCCGAGCACAACGGTGATCTCGCCGCGTGCGCCCTCCACGGCCCACTCGGCGAGTTCAGCCAACGACCCGCGCACGACCTCTTCGTACTTCTTGGTCAGCTCGCGGCACACAGCGGCGCTGCGGGCCGGTCCCAGCACCTCGACCGCGTCCGCGAGCGTCGCGGCGAGCCGGTGGGGTGCCTCGAAGAAGACGACGGTGCGTTGTTCCGTGGCGAGCGGCGCGAACCAGCGCTTGCGCTCACCGGACTTGCGCGGAGGGAAGCCGTCGAACGCGAACCTGTCGCTCGGCAGGCCGGACACGGCGAGCGCGGTCGTCACGGCGGACGGGCCCGGCAAGCAGGTGACCTTCAGGTCCTGCTCGACGCACGCGGCGACGAGCCGGTAACCGGGGTCGGACACGCTCGGCATGCCGGCGTCCGTCACGAGCAGCACGGTCTCGCCGTTGCGCAGCGATTCCAGCAGTCCCGGCAGGCGCGCGGTCTCGACCTGGTCGTAGAAGCTGATCACCCGGCCCGACGGCTTGACCTGCAGCGCGGCGGCGAGGCTGTGCAGCCGGCGGGTGTCCTCGGCGGCGATCACGTCGGCGGTCTCCAGGGCCTCGATCAGGCGCGCGGAGGCGTCGCGAATGTCGCCGAGCGGGGTGGCTGCCAGAACAAGACGGCCTGAACCGGATACAGGACTCACAAGGTTCACCCTACGATCGGCGGCGTGACAGTCCTCGTGCAGCCAGGAGAGGCGCCCGTCGTAGTCGAGGAGCCGCGCACGGATCGTGCGGCGGCGCTCGACCCGCCTCCGTCCGGAGACCGCATGCGCGGGTGGCTCGTCACGGTCGTCGTGACGCTCGTCGGCGCCTTCGTCCGGTTCTGGAACCTCGGGTATCCGACGGACAAGGGCACGCCGATCTTCGACGAGAAGCACTACGTGCCGCAGTCGGCACAGGTGCTGCGCAACGGCGGCTACGAGGACAACCCCGGCTACGAGCTGATCGTGCATCCGCCGCTGGCCAAACAGCTGATGGCGATCGGCCAGGACCTCTTCGGCTACGACGGCATCGGCTGGCGGTTCGCCTCGGCGATGGCGGGTGCGATCACGATCCTGCTGATCGTCCGGATCGCGCGCCGCCTGACCCGCTCCGACCTGCTGGGCGCGCTGGCCGGCGTGCTGCTCATCGCGGACGGCGTCTCGCACGTCCAGTCGCGGATGGGCATGCTCGACATCTTCCTGGCGCTGTTCGTCGTCGGCGCGTTCGGCTGTCTGGTCGTCGACCGCGAACAGGTGCGAGAACGACTGGCCGTGGCCGTGCGCGAAGGGTTCATCAACAACTCCGCGTTCGGCCCGTGGCTGGGCTTCCGCTGGTGGCGCTTCGGTGCGGGCGTGTGCCTCGGTCTGGCGTGCGGCGTGAAGTGGTCGGGCATCTGGTACATCGCGGCGTTCGGCCTGCTGACGGTCATCTGGACCGCGCTGGCGCGTCGCGCGGCCGGTGTCGAGGAGCCGTGGCTCGGCTCGTTCGCCAAGGACCTGCTGCCGTCGCTGGGCGGTCTGGTCGCGATCCCGGTGCTGGTGTACGTCGTGACCTGGTTCCCGTGGATGGCCAGCGAGACCGGCATCGACCGGCACGTCGTCGGCGGCAAGGTCGCGGACGTCGGGTACATCCCGGACGTCCTGCAGTCGCTCTGGTACAACGCGAAGAACGTCTACAAGTTCCACGTCGAGCTGGTCACCTCGGCGACCAACCGGCACCCGTGGGAGTCGAAGCCGTGGACGTGGCCGATGGGCCTGCGTCCGATGCTCTACTACTACGAGAACTCCGTGACGGGCTGCGGCGCGGCGTCGTGCCTCGGCGCGATCATGCTGATCGGCACGCCCGCGATGTGGTGGCTCGCGTTCCCCGTGATCGGCTGGGCGGTCTTCCGCGTCGTCGGCAGGATGGACTGGCGCTACGCCGGCGTCCTGGTCGCGTACGCCGCGGGCCTGCTGCCGTGGTTCCTGAACCTCGACCGGCAGATGTACTTCTTCTACGTCACGCCGATGGCGCCGTTCCTGGTGCTGCTGATCGTGCTGGCGCTGGGCGAGATCCTGGGACGAAGGACGGCGGGAGCCGAACGTCGCGGCACCGGGCTGCTGGTCGTGGCGCTGTACGTCGGCATCGTGGTGGCGAACTTCGTGTGGCTGTGGCCGATCCTGAACGGCAATCCGATCACGCCGGAGATGTGGCAGCGGCAGCTGTGGCTGCCTAGCTGGCGCTGATCTCCAGCGCACGCTCCTTGGTCAGGTCGCCCTCGAGCCGCATGGTGACCTGATCTCGTTGCCAGATCAGGGTCTGCCCGGCGCCGTGCGGTTGCTCGTCGTGCCACTCGCCGTTGCGGTCGATGTAGAAGAACACGTGCGGGTACGGGATCCAGACCTTGTCGCCGATCTGCTCGACGCCTTCGGCGTGCAGCAGCTTGCCGAGGGCCGACCGGATCGTGCCGTCGAACTGGTCGAGCCTCAGTTCTCCGTAGTACAGCGTGACGAACCGTCCTTCGTGGACGGTGATCTTGTCGGGCGTGCCGAGCTCCCGCGGCAGGTGGATCTCGAACGGCATCTGCTTCTTCGCCTCGTCGAGCGAGACCTCCTGGCTGGGCAACGGAGGCGCGACACTTCGTGGTGCCTCTGTGCGGAACTCGACACCGGCGAACTCCAGGATCTGCTGGACGCCCGCTCGCACCGCAGGAGACACCGCGAAGGCGATCGCGAACGCCGTCACGGCGGCGACCAGCGCTGCGAGCCAACGGTTTCGCTTGCGCGGGGCGTTGATCCTCGTGAGCACGCTCGCGGTGAGGTCCGGCGGCTCCGGCACGTGGATCTTCTGGCCGAGGTCGCGGAGGGCGGCTCCCAGGTCGTCATCGATCACGGGCCACCTCCTCCAGCAACGGCCGCAGCTTGGCCAGCGCACGGGACAACCGTGACTTCACGGTTCCCTTGGCGAGGCCGAGTGTTTGCGCGGTCTCGGCCTCGCTCAGGTCCAGCAGGTATCGGCACGTGACGACCTGACGGTCGTGGTCCGACAGGCTTTGGACGGCCTTCAGCAGCTTCGCGCGGGAGTCGTCGACCAGCGTGCCGGGATCGTCGTGGTCGACGGTCTCGGTCATCGCCCCGATCTTGAGCTCCATCAGGTTGCGGCGCCGTCTGCTGCGGTGCAGGTTCTTGGTCTCGTTGGTGACGATCTTCAACAGCCACGGCTTGAAGTCGGCGTCCCGTTTGAACGTGTCGAGCTTCCGATACGCCTTCACGAACGCCTCCTGCACCACGTCGCCGGCGTCCGCACCCGCCCCGAGCAGGTAGGCCGTCCGGTGCGCGAGCGCGGTGTACCGGGCGACCAGCTCGCCGTAGGCCGCCTGGTCACCTGCGATCGCCCGTGCCACCGCTTCGTCCGTGATGCCCTTCCTACACCGGGAACCGAGGGTTGGTTCCCGGTGTAACCGCTGCATGAGGATTCTGGCCTTGATATGCGCTTTCCTGCTGATCAGCGCACCGTCCGCGGTGGCGGGCGGTTGGGCGGTCACGTACCTGGACCCGGTGCCGTCCATCCAACCGGGCACGACCCACACCGTGGGCTACTGGGTGCTGCAGCACGGCACCCATCCGTACGCCGGGGACGATCTCGGCAGGACCGGCCTCCGGTTCCGGTCGAGTGCCGACGACCAGGTGTTCACCGGCGTCCCGCTCGGCGAACCCGCGCACTACGCCGTGACGTTCACCCTCCCGCCCGGCACCTTCGAGGTGTTCGGCGTGCAGGGGGTGTTCCAGGAGCATCCGATCGGCACGCTGACCGTTCCGGGCACGTTGCTCGTCAAGCCGGTGGACCGGGAGAAGTTCCCGATCAGGTCGGACGGACCTTCGCCGTGGGGCGCGATCAAACCGCCGATCCCCACGTCAGCGCCCGCCGCGTCACCCGCACCTGCCGCCGTGGTGGTGCCGGAGTCGCCTCCGCGCGAACCGGTGCCGGTCTGGCTCGTCGGCTTGGTCGTCGCCGGCGCGGCGGGGCTGTTCGTGGTGCTGCGCAAGCGGTTGCGGCCTGCTGCGCGAAGGTGAGTGGTGAGGCGATCGGCGGAAACCGCCTCACCACCCCTCGCGAGGCATCCCTGCGATGCCGAGGCTTTCCGGGTGAACCACGGCTTAGGTCGTTGAACGATGAACCACCGTTACGGCCGGGCAGAAACGTTCACCCGGATCGCCTACATCGGCATGTGCTTCGTGGGCGGGGGCGTCGGCTTGCTGATGATCCTCGTGACCGGGCCTTCCTTGCTCATCCCAGCCTGGTCGAGGAACTGCGAGAGCTGACCGCGCACCTGGGCCAGCGTCGGGCGGCGGCGTGGTTCCGGGTCCATCGCCGAGAGCAGGAGCCTGGCGTGCGCGCTGTTCTGCGGCAGCTTGGTGATCGGTTCACCCTGGGCGGCGGCCATCAGCGAGGAGATCGGGTTCTCGCGGGAGCCGCGCGGCGGGTGGCCGGTCAGCGCGTAGGAGACCGTCGCGGCCAGTTGCCAGGAGTCGGACGCCGGGGAGGCCGTCTCACCGCGGGCCGTTTCCGGGGCGAGGAAGTCCGGGGTGCCGACCATCATGCCGGTGGCGGTGAGGGTGCTGTCGCCCTTGGAGCGGGCGATGCCGAAGTCGATCAGGTGCGCGGTGCCCTGGTTGTCGACGATCACGTTGGACGGCTTCACGTCGCGGTGTAAAACACCGCGGTCGTGGGCGGCGGCCAGCGCGTCGGCCATGTTCAGCCACAGGCGGGCGGCGAGCTTGTCGTCGATCAGGCCGTTCTTCAGGACCGTCTCGGACAGCGAGGCGCCCTCGATGTACTCCATGACCAGTGCCAGGCCGTCCGGGTCCTGGACGATGTCGAAGACCCGCACGCAGTTGGGATGCCGGACAGCGGCGAGCGCGCGGGCCTCGCGGAGCATGCGCTGCTCGGTCTCGTGTCCGGGCGTGCGCGAGCTTCACCGCGACCGGTGCGGTCGAGCTGCTCGTCGACGGCCAGCCACACCGTGCCGAAG
>NZ_VSRL01000134.1 GCF_012184385.1 Lentzea indica | reverse complement strand
GTCACCAGCCTCACCCCCGACCAAGCCGGTCCGGCGCAGTTGGCCGCCTACACCCGCGGCCACTGGGGCATCGAGAACAAGCTGCACTGGATCCGCGACGTCACCTACACCGAAGACGTCTCACGAGTGCGCACCGGCACCGCACCCCGCACCATGGCCAGCCTGCGCAACCTCGCCATCAACGCCCACCGCCTCGCCGGCCACACCAGCATCACCACCGGCCTCCGCCACACCAGCCGAGACTTCACCCGACCACTCACACTCCTCGGAATCCACCCCTGACCAGCACCGACACGACTTTGCCGGAACCCTGGGGGCCGACCCCACTGCTCCGCCTCTCCCAGGTCGCTACCTTGGTGGTAGGGGACTTCGGGGGAAGGTGGAGCAGTGGGGGATCTGGCACGCCGGGACGTGTTGTCCTGGCTGGGGAAAGGCGCGCTCGGGGCGGCGGTGCTGGGGGCGGCCGGACCACCGGCGTTCGCTGCCGGCGGAATGGTGGCGCTGAGAGGGGCCACGCTCATCGACGGCACCGGCCGCGCGCCCGTGCGTGACGCGACGGTGGTGCTGGCAGGGGACCGCATCCTCGCCGCCGGTCGGCACCGCGACGTGCCGCGCGGCGTGCGGGTGGTCGACGTCGCCGGGAAGTACGTGATCCCAGGTCTGTGGGATCTGCACACGCACGCCACGTACTTCGAGAACACCGTCGCACCACTGCACGTCGTGCAGGGCGTCACCGGCATTCGTGAGATGTGGGGCCTGCCCGAGACGCACGACACGCGCCGGCGCATCGAGTCCGGCGAGGTGCTGGGCCCGCGCATGGTGATCGCGAGCGCGATCGTCGACGGTCCCGGTGCCATCTGGCCCGGCGCGGACATCGTGCGCACCCCGTCGGAGGCTCGTGCGGCGGTGCACAGGGCCAAGGACGGGGGAGCGGACTTCGTCAAGGTCTATTCGTTCCTGTCGCCCGAGTGCTATGCCGCCATCGCTTCGGAAGCGCGCAGGCTGAGGATCCCGTTCGCGGGCCACGTGCCCGCGCGGGTGCCGGTGCAGGACGCGCTCTCCCAGCACACCCACGAACACCTCTACAACCTGTTCACGTCCACTTCGGACAACGCCGACGAGCTCTACGCGCGGCTGCGATCCCTGCCAGACGACCCGGCCGACCCGAACTGGTGGGGCCGGCAGTCGGGCCGGATCGAGCGCGCCGCCGTCGCCACGCACTCACCGTCCCGCGCCTCGTCACTGTTCGCCGCGATGGCCGAACGCGGTACGTGGCAGTCGCCGACGTTGTTCGTCGAGCGGAACATGTCCCGTTCGCCGGAGAGCATCGTGAACGACCCGGTGGCGCTGGAGCGGATGCGCTACGTCCCGGTCGACCTGCGCGCGCAGTGGCAGGCGATCATGTCGGGCCGGCCGGCGCGCACACCGGAGGAAGTGGCCGAGCTGGTTCGGTTCGGCGATGCGCGCATGCGTCTGCTCCGGTCCATGCACGAGGCCGGCGTCGGTGTCGTCGCGGGAACCGACGCGGGCTTCGCCTACGTGTTCCCCGGGTTCTCGCTGCACGACGAGCTCGCGCTGCTCGTGCGCGCCGGGTTGCCGCCGATGGCGGCGTTGCGGGCCGCGACCAGCGAGGCGGCCCGGTGCCTGGGGCTCGACCACGAGACGGGCACGGTCACGCCGGGAAAGCAGGCGGATCTGGTCGTGCTGGACGCGGATCCGCTGGCGAACATCACGAACGTCAGCCGCGTCCACGCCGTCGTGTCGCGCGCCGTTACCTCGGACCGGCCGATCGGGCGAGGGTGCTCGCGGAGATCGAGGCCGCCGCGCGGGAACCCGTCGAGGCACCGGCGACGCCGCTGGGGTGCTGCGTGCATTGAGTGGAGGCACTGATGTGGCCGCCGCCACCGTGATCGTCAGAATCGCGTCAAGGTGAGGGGTGCCCGTGTCAGGGTCTCGTCCGGGGCCTGGGCACGGGCGTCCGCCAGGCGTGTGCTGGACGTATGACACTCGCCGAGTTGTTGCCCAGCATCGGATGTTCCACCGAGCCGGTGCTGGAAGAGGGTCTGTGGCCGGACGGCACCCGTCTCGACGGCGCGGACCTGGTGATCGGTGGAGTCCCCGCCACCCAGCTCGCGGCCCGTTTCGGCACCCCGTGCCAGGTGCTCGACGAGCGGACGGTCCGTTCCAGGGCAAGGGCGTTCCTGCGCGCCCTGCCGGACGCCGAGGTCGTGTTCGCGGACAAGTCGTTGCCCTGCCCCGAGGTCTACCGGTGGATGGCCGCAGAAGGACTGTCGCTGGACGTGTCATCGGCAGGAGAAGTCGCCCTCGCCCGCGCCGCCGGGTTTCCGGCCTGGCGGATCGTCTTGCACGGCAACGTGAAGACCAGCGAGGACCTCAAGGCCGCACTGGAGCACGGCGTCTCGCGGATCGTCGTCGACTCGTTCGACGAGATCGCCCAGCTCGGATCCCTGGCACGGCACGGCCAGGAGGTCATGATCCGCGTGACGCCCGGTGTGGACGCGCACACCCACGCGGCGATCGCGACCGGTGTGGAGGACCAGAAGTTCGGCTTCTCGCTGGCTTCTGGTGCCGCCCTGGAGGAGATCCTGCGAGTCGTCGAGCAGCCGTCGCTGCGGCTGGCCGGCCTGCACTGCCACATCGGTTCCCAGGTCCGGCACGTGGCGTCGTACGAGGAAACCGTGCGCCGTATGGTCGGCTTGATCGCGTCCTGCGGCGTCCGGATCGAGCAGCTCGACCGGGGTGGCGGCTTCTGCGCGCCGTACCTGCCGGGCGAGTCGTCGTTCGACCTCTTCGGTTTCTCGCAGCGGGTGCTCGGCGTGTTGCACTACGAGTGCGCGGTGCACCGGGTGCCGGTGCCTCGCCTGCTGGTCGAGCCAGGACGCTCGATCGTCGCGAACGCCGGCGTGACCCTGTACCGGGTCTGCGCGGTCAAGCGCGGCGTCACGAGAACCTTCGTGGCTGTGGACGGCGGCATGAGCGACAACCCGCGTCCGGCCTTGTACGGCGCCAAGTACGCGGTGCGTCTGGTCGGGCGCGGCGGAAAGCTGCGATCGGCCACGGTGGTCGGCAGGCATTGCGAGGCCGGCGATGTGCTGGCTGAGGACGTGCTTCTGCCCTCGGACGTGCACTCCGGCGACTTGCTCGCGGTGCCCGTGACGGGTGCCTACCACCACGCGTTGGCCTCGAACTACAACCAGGTGTGCCGTCCGCCGGTCGTCGCGGTGCGGGACGGCGTGGCGCGGCCGATCGCGCGGCGTGAGACGGAGGAGGACCTGCTGCGCCGACATGTTTGATCGTTCGGCCGCGGAATCGAACGCTTGTTCCCTAAAGTGGCGCGATGCACTCGTACGCCTACGTCGCCGACTCCCGGCTGGACGAGACGCGTCGCGCCCTGGGACTGCAGACCTCCGGAGGCAGGGCACCGAACCCGCGTTTCTTCACCGGGTTCCTCGGCGACTCGCAGCAGGCAGCCACGGCGTTGCTCGCCATCGCGAAGATCGCGGGCACCCGCTACTTCCAGCCCACCACCGAACGGCTCAGGGATCCCGTCGTCACGTGCAACGGTGACCGGCTGCGCTTCGAGTCGTTCTCCGGCTGCTGCGGCGTCTACGCCCGGCTCGACGTCCTCTCCGGGGCACTCGACGGTGAGGTGCACGACCGAGGCACCACCAACGTCGACGTCAACGAGCCGCTGCGACGGGCTCTTGCCCGTGTCACCAAGGGCGATCCGCTGCACCTGACCGTCGGGCCGGACCAGGTCGAGGTCGGCACGCTCGACGGAGCGATCGTCGAGAAGAAGGTGCCGTTGCCGCCGCGCTGGCTGCGGGGCTTCGCGGAGACCCAGGTGCTGACCTCGCGCTTCGACCTGAAGGCCGAGCTCGCACCTGCCGACGCCCAGCGGTTCCTCAAGACGCTGCCCAAGGGGCGCGCGGCGGTGTGGGCCGTCCCGTCCGGGAAGAGCTTGCGGCTCAGCGGAACCGCGTCGGCGAACGCTGTGTGCCTGGCGAGCCCGAACCGTCTCGAAACGCTCATCCCGTTGCTGCGCTTCGCCAAAGCCGTCCGCCTGTACGGCCCGCCCGCCGACGGCAAGCCGGTCGCGAGCGGCTGGGAGATCGACCTCGGCGCGCAACGGCTCACGCTCGTCCTCTCCCCGGAGGTCAACCGCGGCCTGTCCGGCGAAGGTGCGGTCCTCGACGGCCTGGCCGCTGGCGACGCCGACACCGACGCCGAACTCGTCGGCGCCCTGCTGGACTTCGAGCCCCGCGTCGACATCGCCGATCTCGCCGAACGGTCCGGGCTCACCACAGCAAGGGTCAAGGACGCGCTGGCGCAGCTCGGGACAGCCGGGCGAGTGGGCTACGACCTGGCCGAGGCCTCGTACTTCCACCGCGAGCTCCCGTACGACGGCGCCGACGTTCAGGCGATGAACCCCAGGCTGCGCAACGCGAAGGCGCTGGTCGAGCAAAAAGCAGTTCGCTGGGACGGCGACACCGCACTGGTCGGCGACCATCGGGTCAACGGAGAGGCGTGCACCTGCCAGTGGTGGGCCGAGTACCGGGGCGGGCGCGGCAAGTGCAAGCACGTGCTGGCGGCGGACATGGTCAGGGGGAAGGCGTGACGTTCGACGACATCCGTGCGCTGATCGAGGCCGACAAGACCTCGTCACTCGGCGAAGCGCTCAACACCCTCAGCCCGGACGAACGCAAGGAGCTCGCGAAGGACCTGATCGCGTACGAGAAGAAGCACAGGGCGGGCGACCGGAGCTGGCACCACCAGGAGACGCTCGCGATCGCGGGCGCCGGGTTGCTGCCGAACGCCTCGGCGCTCACACCGTGGCTGGTGCGCTACCGGATCTGGAACCACCACAGGAGCCAGGAGAACGCGACCGCCGTGGTGCTCGACGTGCTGCGGCACCGCGAGCTCGCGTGGCTGCCGGACCTGGTCTCGAGGCTCGGCGCCAAGATCCCGACGCGCAACCTGTGGCGGCAGGACCTGCTGAGGGTGGTCCTGGAGTTCTGCGGGGAGAACCCGCCGGACTCGGACGGGTTCCTGTTGCACTTCATGGACTTCGGCGGCCACACGAGGTGGCGGCCCGGCTTCGACGCGCTGATCCCGCGCATGCTCGAGGTCGTCGGCGCCGGCGCGATCTTCGCGAACACCCGGCAGTGGACTGGGTTCCTGCGCGAAAGAGCAGACCGGCGAGTGCTCCTCGACGGCTGCCTCGCCCGGCTCCAGCAGGGCGGTGCCGCCAAGGAGATGGAAGGTTTCCTGGCGCTGCACGAAGTCCTGAACGTCACGATGGACGAGACCGCTGAGCACGCGCGGGACTACGTCGCGATGCTGCCGGACTCGCGTTCGACCGTCGCCACGCTCGCGCAGAACCGGCTGAAGTGGCTGGACGACGCGAAAAGGCTCGACTTCGACCTGCTGTGCGACGCGAGCCGGTGGGTGTTCGGCCGCACCGAGAAGAAGCTCGTCCGCGCCCAGCTCACCTGGCTCGGCAAGCACGCCAAGTCCACTCCGGACGAGGTCGTGCTGGCCGCGGCGGAGCTGTTCGCGCACGAGTCGGACGACCTGCGCGGCCAGGCGGTCAAGCTGGTGGCCAAGCACCTGACGAGGATCAGCGACGCCACGAAGACCGAACTGCGGGCGCTGGCCGGGCAACTGCCATCCGACCTCGCCGCACAGCTCGGTGTCGAAGCGGTGGTGGAAGAAGCCGTCGCGCTCGCCCCGTTCGTGCCGCGTCCCTGGCCGGAGCCGATCGCCACGGTCGACGAGCTGACGCGTGAGGTGCTGTCGTTGTTCGGCCGCAACGCCGGGCACATCGATGCCGTCACCACCGAGCGGATCATCGACGCGGTGGTCCGGTTCACCTGGCAGGACAGGGAAGCCGTCGCGAAGGCGTTCCAGCCGATCTACGACAAGTACCCGTGGATCCAGAACCGCAGCGCGTACGAGTACTACCCCGACCACGCCAAGCGCGATCCCCGGTCCGAGTTCACGGCGATCATCGTGGCCGCTTCCGTGCCGCCGCGACAGGTCGGTCCGTTCGCGTCGGCGCTGGACTCCGCCAGGACGTGGCTGGAGCAGCTCAAGCGGGCACAGGCCGGCTCGGTCAGCGAGCAGCTCGCCCTGCGGCTGCACGAGATCGCGCGAGGCCTGGTGCACTCACCACGTCCCGCCCTGGTGTCCGTCCCGACCGAGGCGTCCGGTCTGCTCGACCCCGCCACGCTGCGGGAACGGCTCGCCAAGGCCGAGGCCGAGGGCTGGGAACCGTGGCCGCGCGACCTGAAGCAGGCGTACCACCGGCTGCCGCGCGACGTGGGCGGTGAGGCGTTCACGTCGTTGCCCGGCAACGCGGGCCGGCTGCTGCGCGAGTGGCTGAGAGACCGCTCCGACCCAGGGGTCGAGCTGGTCGAACGCACGCGCACCACGCCCGACTACGGCTACTACCGCCCGTCGGTCACGGAGAAACGGCTGCTCGCAACGGTCAATCCCGGCTTGCCGGAGCCGGAGAAGCACTGGTTCGGCCACGACGAGTGGGGCCCGATGATCGAGTGGTGGCCCGCCCTCCTGCCCGTGCAGCGCGAGGTCGTGGCGGCTCACCTGGTGCCGCACTTCGCCTACCGGCGCGCCTCGAAGGGCGGCGACGGCCCGCTGCTGCCGTTGCTCGCCGAGGCGGACGGCCCGATCGGCGCCGCGATGCACCTGGCGCTCGCGTACGGGCTCGGTGCGGAGCTCACGGTCAACCGCGCCCACGCCGTCGACGCCCTGCTCACCCTCGCGTCACGCGGCCAACTCGACGGCAAGGAACTGGGTTCAGTGATGGGCCTGCTGCTGGAACGCGGCGACCTCGCGCTGAACCGGATCGTGCCGGGCCTGCGCGACCTTGCCCGGTCCGGCGCTGCCAGGCAGGTGTGGGACCTGCTGGTGGCGGCGTTGCCGGCACTGTGGACGCACAACCGGGTGGCGGACGTCATCGAGCTGGCGGTCGAACTGGCCCAGCTGCTCAAGCCGGGCGGCGACGTCGAAGGCCTCACCGAGGTCGCGGCGCGCAAGGGCTCCAGCAAGGCGGTCGTGCAGGCCAAGCGGCTGATGACCGCACTAGGCTGAAGGGCATGGAGCTGGGAGAGATCGTCGCGGAACGGCGGATCGAGGGCGTGGCGCAGGACGGATCGCACTTCGAGGTGGTGATCAGGTTCGGCGCGCCGCGCCCGGACCCGTTGAGCAGCAACGGCGACTGGGAGTGTCCACACCAGATCGTCGGCCTCGGCGACGAGACCGTCGATGCGGCGTTCGGCGCGGACTCGTTGCAGGCGTTGCTGCTCAGCGTCTACGCCGTGCGGATCAAGCTGGCCGAGTCGGACGGCACCCTGGACTGGCTGGGCATGCCCGAGCTCGGCTTGACCGTCGATCCACTGCTCAGCACGCTCACGCACCCCGTCCCAGGTACTTCTTGATGCAGTGAACGACTCCCAGACGGCTGGCGAAGGCGTTGAAGTCGGCGAGCCGGACCACCGAGAACCCCAGACCCGTCCACAGCCGGTCCATCTCGTCGTCGATCACGGCGAGGTCGGCCTGCTCGCCGTGGCCGAACGTGGGCAGGTAGACGGTGCGCCCGGTGCTGGAGCTGTTCTCCACCAGGCAGTTGTTCCAGGTGATGTGGTGCCACGACCGGACGTGGATCGTGGACTCGGGCTGCGCCCCCGCCGTCGTGAACTCACCGACGACCTCACGCAGCTCGGCGCCGTCCGGGGTGCCGGCGAAGTCGCGCAGCGCGGCGAACGTGAGCTGCTGGGTGATCTGCGGCCGGTGGACGAGCGGGTTGCGTGAGACGGCGAAGCCGCGCCGGTCGAACTCGACCGCGATTTCGTCGTACGCGGTCTGCAGGGCGAACGGTGACTTCGTGCCGAGCGCGGCGTCGGCGAGTTCCGGGCTGCCCACGAGCACGCGGAACCGGCCGTCGTCCGCCGGGCCGGCCAGCGTCACGAACATGTCGATGTGGAAGATCGGCTGGAGGTCGCCGGTGCCGCCACCCGGCAGGTCGAGCAGGTACTGGCCGGCTTCCGCGGTCGCGTAGTACTTCTTGAGGCCCAGCGGCCGTTTCGTGCCGACGAGCTGGAGCTCGCGGGCGCTGTCGACGTGCCTGCTGAACAGTTCCCGCACGAACTCGACCTCCGTGCGGCCCTCCGGCACGCTGACCGGCAGCTCGCCGCTGCGGATCAGCTCGAGCGTGTCGAGGAAGTAGTCGGTGCCGAGCAGCCAGAAGTCGTCACCGATGAGGCAGTTCCCGCCCTGGAACACCAGCGGGGCCTGGCTCGCCCGCACCGAGGTGTGCTCCTCCACGTTGTCCGCGATCAGCGAGTCGCCCGAGCGAGGGAACGACCACGGCTCCAGCAGGTACGTCCGGGTCTCGTCGATGTCGTCGGCGTCGACGAGAGCCAGGTAGCCGTCCTCGGCCCAGTCGGTGAAGTCGACGTAGTCGGGCATCGGCACGTACGACACGTTCGCCGCGGGATGCCCGCTGAACCACTCCTCGACGGTCTGCCGATCGCTCTGGTGGTGCACCACCACGAACCGGGTCCCGGCTCGCATCGCGTTGATCACGGAGCGGTAGCCCGCGGTCAGCTCGGGGGTGTGCACGCCGTAGGAGGGGAACGAGAGCAGCAGGCTCTCGATCGACCCCGACCACGACGAGATCAGGCTGGGGCGCTGGACACCGGGCCTGGCGCGGAACACGTTCAGCGTGGCGGCACGGGTGGAGTCGAAGGAGGGGAACAGGTCCCGGTCGGTGCGCTTGTGGTGCGGCGCGTCGGGAACGAGGAAGCGGTAGGCGGCGTCTCCGTACGTACCGGCACCCACGGTGTACCTCCGAGCTCGGCTGGTCGCGTCCGGGCAGGATCCCACAGCCGTCAGAGGGCGTCAGTCCGTTTCGGTCTTGTCCTCCCGGTGACCGCGCAGCGAGCCGGGGTGCGCCTTGGCCGTCGGGTCGTTGCGGGTCTTGATGAGGCTCGCGACGGTCACGACGACGAGGATCGAGATGATCACGCCGAGACTGAGAGGCGTGGGCACCTCGGGGACGCTCGCGGAGATGTCGACGTGCGCCCAGTGCAGGATCAGCTTCACGCCGATGAACGCCAGGATGATCGCGAGCCCGGCCGACAGGTACACCAGCCGGTCGAGCAGTCCCTTGACGAGGAAGAACAACGCGCGCAACCCCAGCAGTGCGAACGCGTTCGCGGTGAACACGATGTAGGGCTCCTCGGTCACACCGAACACAGCGGGGATCGAGTCGAGCGCGAACAGCAGGTCCACGCCGCCGATCGCGACCAGGACGACGAACAGGGGAGTGGCCATCCGCTTGCCGCCGACGCGCGTGAAGATCCTGCCGCCGACGTAGTCGTCCGTGACCGGCAGGAGCTTGCGCGCGGTCGTCACCACGACGTTGTTCTCGACGTCGGGATCCTCGTTGCGGTGCCGGAACAGCTGCACGGCCGTGTAGATCAGCAGCAGGCCGAAGAGCAGGAACATGAACGAGAACAACGCCAGCAGCGTTGCGCCGACGGCGATGAAGATGCCTCGCATGATCAGCGCCAGCACGATGCCGAACGTCAGCACCTTGTGCTGGTGCTCCTCCGGCACCAGGAACGTCGTCATGATGATCACGAAGACGAACAGGTTGTCGACCGACAGGCTCTTCTCGACGATGTAGCCGGCGAAGTACTCCGCGCCGAACCCGCCGCCGTGCGCGCTCGCGAACCACACGCCGAACCCGATCGCGACGAGGATGTAGAACACCGACCACAGGCTGGCCTCGCGGAAACCGATCCGGTGCGGGCGCGCCGCCGCGAGCACGAGGTCGACCGCCAGCAGCACGACGATCAGCCCGATCGTCACCGCCCACGTCAGTCCGCTGATCTCCAGCACAGAGCACTCCTCCACGACGTCCTGTTCGTCTTAAAAGGACGTTACCGGATCTGGCACGGGTGATCGTTCAGGGAGAACGCGGCCGGCGCGGGGTTGTAGGCGCGGTAGCTTCCGGTGTACCCGACCACCTGTTTGCCTCCCACCGGGATGTTCGCGGTGTAGGAGACGTTGGTGGCACTCACTTCGGCGCCTGACTGTTTGCTCGTCGCGTTCCACATGTCCGTCACGACCTGGCCGCCGGTGAACGTCCAGCGCAGCGTCCAGCCGGAGATCGGCGTGTTGCCCGTGTTGGTGATCGTCACGTCGGCGTTGTACCCGATGTTCCACCGATGGGTGACGCGGTAGCTGACGGCACAGCCGAACACGGCGGGAACCGTGGTGGTCGGCACGGGCGAGGGCGCCGTGACGACGGGTGGCTGTGGCTGTCCCGTGGTGGCGGGCGGCTTGGCCTGGCCGCGGCAGGGATCGCCCCACAGCCCGAGCCCTGACTTGGTCGCGGCGACCTCGGCTTCCTGGAACGCGGGGTCGTGCGGCGAGTCACCGCGCAGCACCCCCTGGCTGACGGCGAACAGCGCGTACTCCGTGCCGTCCTCGAGCCACAGCGGCGCCTCGTCGACGACGGCCGGGTCACCGGGGTCGACCTTCACCGACTTGTCGAGCAGGAACGCCTTGGCGAACGCGGTGGCGGCTTTCGCCCAGCACTCCTCGGGCGCGGCGAGCCCGGCGATGCGGATCCGCGTGCCGTCCGACAGCAGGACGGTGCGGCCGTCCTCCACCCCCTGGACGGTCAGCGTGTTCGCGATGGTCGGTGGCGCGACGAGCCGGTGCGTGGACGGTGGGCCGGACGCGATCGGTACGGGCGATCCCGTGCATCCGGTGACCAGAAATATCGCGGCCATCGCCAGGACTGTCGATCTGGGTCTCATTGTTCCCCCGGTACTGCGGTAGTACGAGCCGAACTGGGCAATGGCCGAGAAAGTTAGACCAGACGGCGGGCGTGGTCAATACGAGACTGATGAGTATCGTTCGACGATCATACTGTCGAATCTCATCGAAACTCCTGGTAGTGGCGCTGGGCCTCTGTTCGACGACGCGATAGATCGTGATGAGCACGTCACCTGACATGCAGGTCGGGGGCCTGGGCGGCCAATTCGAGCAATTCGACTCGAATTCTTGTCGAATTCCACCTCGAATTGTCGAACGCATTCATTTCGTTGACGCCCGGCGCACGCGTTCGTAATATCCGGTTCACGCTCGTGGACGGCGTTCATGAATGTGAACAACCATTCGAAGGGTATTGCGCCATGCGATTGTTCGTACGTGCGCTTGTGCTGGCCTGTGCCTGCACGGGGCTGGTGAGCGCACCCGCGCACGCCGGTCATGACCCGGCCAGGCAGGTGCTGCCCGCGGGGGACGGGTGGGCCTCGAGCGGGTCCGGGACGACCGGTGGCGCCGCCGCGCCCGCCGCTCACGTGCACACCGTGCGCACCCGAGCGGAGCTGGTCACCGCTCTGGCCGCACCCGCGCCCCGGATCATCCGGATCAAGGGCGTGATCGAGGCGAACACCGGCGCCGACGGAAAACCGTTGGAGTGCACCGACTACGCGACCGGCGGCTACACCCTGCCCGCCTACCTCGCCGCCTACGATCCCGCGGTCTGGGGCCGCGACCGCGACCCGGAAGGACCCCTCGAAGACGCACGGGCGGCCTCCGCGCGCAACCAGGCGGCCGTGATCGGCCTCGACGTCGGCTCCGACACGACGATCATCGGCGCCGGCCCCGGTGCCGGGATCACCGGTGGCAGCCTGCGCGTTCACGGCGCGCGCAACGTGATCGTGCGCAACCTGACCTTCCGCGACACCAGCGACTGCTTCCCGAGGTGGGATCCGAACGACAACAGCCCCGGCGCCGCGCCGGGCAACTGGAACTCGCTGTACGACTCGGTGTCGGTGCAGAAGTCGGAGAACGTGTGGGTCGACCACAACACGTTCACCGACGAGCCGAACGTCGACAGCACCCAGCCGCTCTACTTCAGCAGGCCCTACCAGGTGCACGACGGCCAGCTCGACATCACCGCGGCCGCCGACCTGGTCACCGTGTCGCGCAACGTCTTCACCGAGCACGGCAAGACCATGCTGATCGGCGGGTCCAACACCTCGACGACCGACCCCGGCAAGCTGCGGGTCTCGGTGCACCACAACGTCTTCCGCAACGTCCAGGAACGAGCGCCGCGCGTCCGGTTCGGCCAGGTGCACGTCTACAACAACCTTTACGAAGGCTCCCCGGTGTACAGCTGGGGCGTCGGCGTGCACTCGCAGATCTACGCCCAGAACAACCACATCCGCGGCATCGCGCCCGAGAAGGTCGTCTACAACTGGGGCGGCACCGCGATCACCGACACCGGCAACCTCGTCGACGGCAAGCCACTCAGCCTGGTCGACGCGCACAACACCGCGTTCCCGGACAAGCGGCTCGGCACGGACGCCGGCTGGACGCCCACGCTGAACCGCGGCCTCGAACCCGCGTACCGGATCAGGCACCTGAAGGCGGGTGCGCAGCCGGCAGGCCATCACCTGGTGGTGGGCCACGGCTTCTCGACTGTCCAGTCGGCGATCGACGCCGCTCCCGCCGGCGCCGTGATCACCCTGCCGAAGGGCGTGTACCGCGAGGTCATCAAGATCCCCGCGAGCAAGAAGGGCCTGACCCTGCGCGGTGCCACCGGACGCGCGCAGGACGTGGTGATCGACTACGACAACGCGAACGGCACGAAGAAACCCGACGGCACGACGTACGGCACGTCCGGCAGCGCCACCGCGACCATCGCCGCCGACGACTTCAAGGCGCGCGACCTCACCTTCCGCAACTCGTTCGACCGCAAGAAGCACCCGGAGATCACGAACACCCAGGCCGTCGCGGTGAAGGCCACCGGCGACCGGATGTTCTTCGACCGCGTGCACTTCGAAGGCCACCAGGACACCCTGTACGCCGACAGCCCGAACGTGACCACGCGCTCCCGTCAGTACTACCGGGACTGCGCGATCACCGGTGACGTCGACTTCCTCTTCGGCCGCGCCACCGCCGTGTTCGACCGGGCCACGATCACCGCGCTGAACCGCGGCGGCGACCCGAACGGGTACATCACCGCCGCCAGCACCCAGCGCGCCAACCCCTACGGCTTCCTGATCGTGGACTCGCAGATCCGCAGCGACGCACCGGCGGGCACCTACTTCCTCGGCAGGCCGTGGCACCCCGGCGGTGACCCGGAGGCGATCGCGCAGGTGGTCATCCGCAACACCTCGCTGCCCGCGGCGATCAAGGCGGCACCGTGGACGGACATGTCCGGATTCCCGTGGCGTGAAGCCAGGTTCGCGGAATACCGCAACACCGGACCCGGCGCCGGCAAGGGCACCGACCGGCCGCAGCTGACGGACGAGCAGGCGAAGCGGTACACCAAGAGCGCCTACCTGGGCGGGTGGAACCCCGCGTGAGGACCCGCACCTGGGCGCCGTACGT
This sequence comes from Lentzea indica, assembly GCF_012184385.1. Lineage (GTDB taxonomy): Bacteria > Actinomycetota > Actinomycetes > Mycobacteriales > Pseudonocardiaceae > Lentzea > Lentzea indica. The sequence continues at coordinate 11,061 of NZ_VSRL01000134.1, read as the reverse complement.
GCTCATCGCACCGACACTGCTGCTGATGGCGGTGTTCCTGGTCTATCCGATCGCCAGCGTCGGGTGGTTCAGCCTGCGCCAGCACACCGTCACCCAGCCGTGGAAGAACGGCTTCATCGGGTTCGAGAACTTCCGCCGGATGCTGTTCGACGACCCGTTGTTCTGGCAGAGCCTCCTGTTCAGCGCGAAGTGGGTCGTCGTCGAGGTCGGCCTGCAGCTCGTGCTGGGCCTGGTCCTCGCGCTGATCGTCAACGAGACCTTCGTGGGCCGCGCGATGGCACGGTCGCTGGTGTTCTCCCCGTGGGCGGTGTCCGGCGTGCTCACCACCGGCATCTGGATCCTGCTCTACAACCCGTCCACTGGCATCTTCCAGCAGCTCGCGCAGTGGGGGATCGGCGATCCCGGCACGTCGGTGCTCGGCGACCCGGCGACGGTCTTCCCCGCCACGGTGGTCACCGAGCTGTGGCGCGGGGTGCCGTTCTTCGCGATCCTGCTGCTCGCCGATCTGCAGACCATTCCGAACGACCTGTACGAGGCCGCGTCGGTCGACGGCGCCGGGCGATGGCGCCGGTTCGTCAGCGTCACCCTGCCGCACCTGCGCGACGCGATCGTGCTGTCGACGCTGCTGCGTGCGGTGTGGGAGTTCAACAACGTCGATCTGATCTACACGCTCACCGGCGGCGGTCCGGCGAACCAGACCACGACGCTGCCGCTGTACGTGGCGCGCAAGGCCGTGGACTCGCACGACTTCGGCTACGGCTCGGCGCTGACGATGGCCGGCTTCGTGATCCTGCTGTTCTTCTCCGTCCTCTACCTGAGGCTGTCCAAGTTCGGGAGCCGGGCATGACCCAGACACTCAGCCGCCAGGAAACCCCGGTCTCGCCACCGCCTCCGGCCCCACCGCGACGCAAGAAGCACCGTGATCCATCGCGGTTCTTCCGGCTGTACCTGCCGTTGGTGCTCTACCTGCTGTTCACGCTGATCCCGTTCTACTGGATGCTGGTCTTCGCGTTCAGACCGGCGGGGGAGACCACCCTGCTGCCGTGGCCGATCACGTTCGAGCACTTCGACACCGTGTGGAACGACATCGGCTTCGGGTTGTTCTTCCAGAACAGCCTGCTCATCGCGCTCGGGACACTGGTGACGGTCACCGTGTTCGCGGTCATGGGTGGTTACGCGTTGGCGCGATTCAAGTTTCGCGGCCAGCGGGTGTTCCTGCTGGCGTTGCTGTGCACGCAGTTCATCCCCGGCGCGATGATGCTGATCCCGTTGTTCGTGATCTTCAAGAACGTCGGGCTGCTGAACAGCCTCACCGGTTTGATCATCGCGGACACCGCGTTCCAGCTGCCGCTGGCGCTGATCCTGATGAGCGGGTTCGTGCGCAACGTGCCCGTCGAGCTCGAAGAGGCCGCGATGGTCGACGGCTGCTCGCGGCTGCGGGCGTTCTTCGCGGTGACCCTGCCCCAGCTGCGGCCCGCCCTGGTGGCCGTCGGGTCGTTCGCGTTCATCGGCGCCTGGAACAACTTCCTGTTCGCGCTGATGTTCGCGAGCAGGCAGGACAAGTTCACGCTGCCGGTCGGGCTGAGCTACGCGCTGGGGGAGTTCAACACCGACTTCGGGGCGCTCGCGGCGGGCGGCGTCGTCGCCGCGGTGCCGGTCGTGCTGGTTTTCGCTGTGGTGCAGCGGTTCCTGGTGCAGGGACTCAGCGCCGGTGCCGTCAAGGGTTAGGGGAGAAGCATGAAGAGACTGCTGGTCGCGCTGGCACTCGTGCTGAGCGCCTGCTCCGCCGGGGGACAGGACGGTCCCACGACGATCACGTTCTGGGACAACAACGGCGGCCCCGGCCGCACGCCCATCTACGAAGAGCTGATCAAGCGGTTCGAGGCGGCGAACCCGAACATCAAGGTCGAGTACGTCGGCATCCCGAGCTCGTCGGTGCAGCAGAAGTACGACACGGCGATCGCGGGCGGGTCCACCCCGGACGTCGGCGGCGTCACGACCTCCTACCTCGCGCACCTGGTGGGGCAGGACGCGCTGGAGCCGTTGGACGAGCGGCTGGAGTCGGGCCCGCTGAAGGGGAAGCTGCTGCCCGGCCTGCTGGAGACGGTGCGGCAGACCGCGATGGACGGCAAGCTCTACGCCGCGCCCGCGTCGGGCAACCTCGACGTCATCTGGTATCGCTCGGACCTGTTCGCCGAGCAGAAGATCGCCGTCCCGGACACGTGGGACCAGTTGGTCGACGCGGCCGCGAAGCTGACCAAACCCGCTGACAACAAGTACGGGTTCACCATCCGCGGTGGTGCCGGCTCGGTCTTCCAGCTGCTCGCCGAGGCCTACTCCTACTCGGGCGTCGACAAGTTCTACGACGGCGGCAAGAGCACGGTCTCGGACCCGCGCAACGCCGAGCTGGTCAGCAAGATCGCGGGAATCTACAAGAAGTCCACGCCGGAAGCGGACGTGAACAACAACTACACGCAGATGGTCGCGCAGTTCACCGGCGGCACGGTGGCGATGATGCACCACAACCTGGGCTCCACCGCCGACGTGATGAAGGCTCTCGGCGCCCAGAAGGTCAGCGCCATGCCGTTGCCGAAGGGCCCGTCCGGCAAGCGCACCGTCGTGCCGAACCCCACCGACGGGTTCGCGGTGTTCAAGGGCAGCAAGAACCCGGACGCGTCCTGGAAGTTCGTCGAGTTCCTGACCTCCGCGGAGAGCAACGGGTACTGGAACGAGAAGGTCGGCCAGATCCCCGCCAACACCGACGTGCGCGGTGCCGAGTGGATCCAGAAGAACCCGGCCGTGAAGATGGCGCTGGGTGTGCTGGAGGACCCGGCGACGATGCTCGTGCCCGCGCCCGTCTACCTGCCGGAGTACTCGTCGATCACCAAGACCGACACCGAGCCGCTCTACCAGAAGGTGCTGCTCGGCCAGATGTCCGCGCAGCAGTTCCTCGACGAGCTCGCGGCCAAGCTCACGACCGCCCAGCAGGAGTGGGAGAAGCGCAAGTGATCGAACGAGTGGCCGTGCGCACGTTCACCACGACCGCGTGCACGGCCGTGGATCCCGAGGGCCACCGGCATCCCGCGCAGGAGCACGAGGTGACCGAGGCGCTGCTGGAGATCACCGACACCGACGGCGTCACCGGGTACTGCCAGATCCAGCCGGATCATCTCCGGCCCGCCGTGCTGGACAAGCACGTGCGACCGGTGTTGAGCGGGCAGGACCCCTGGGACCGCGAACGGCTGTGGCGGTTGATGGCACGGCGGCAACGGGGAGCGGGCGGCGGGTTCACCGACCGCGCGCTGGGGTTCGTCGACACGGCGCTGTGGGATCTCGTGGCACGCAAGGCGGGGCTGCCCGCGTGGAAGCTCGCCGGCGGTGCCCGCGACCGGATCCCTGCCTACGCCAGCACGATGTGCGGGGACGCCGACGGCCTCGCGACGCCGGGCGACTACGCGGACTTCGCCAAGCACCTGGTGTCGACCGGCTATCAGGCGATCAAGCTGCACACCTGGATGCCGCCTGTGCCGGGAGCGCCGAGCGTCGCGCGTGACATCGCGGCCTGCCGCGCGGTGCGTGAGGCAGTCGGGCCAGACGTCGCGCTGATGCTCGACGCGAGCCACTGGTACTCGAGGACGGAAGCGCTCCGGCTGGGCAAAGCGTTGCAGGAGCTGGACTTCTACTGGTTCGAGGAACCGATGGAGGAGGCGTCCATCAGCTCGTACCGATGGCTCGCAGGCCAGCTGGAGATCCCGGTGATCGGCCCGGAGGTGGCGTGGGGCAAGCATCTGACGCGCGCGGAGTGGATCACCGCGGGGGCGTGCGACATCCTCCGCGCGGGTCCTGCCGGGTCCGGTGGCATCACTCCGGTGCTCAAGATCGTGCACCTCGCGGAGTCGTTCAACCTGGACTGCGAGATCCACGGCAACGGCACCGCCAGCCTGACGGTGCTCGGTGCCACCGACGCGGGCCGGTGGTACGAAAGGGGCCTGCTGCACCCGCACGTGGACTTCGACCGCGTGCCGCCGCATCGGAACTCGATCGCCGACGCGCTCGACGAGAACGGCGACGTGACGCTCTCGTCGTTGCCGGGAATCGGTGACGACTGGAATTTCGAGCACATCGGTTCGCACACCGCCGAAATGTGGTGACGAAAATGGCCCCGGGAACGTTTCCCGGGGCCATTTCGCTAACGGTAGGTCACGTCCGACGTTTTGTAGAGGCAGTTCGTGCTGTCCGGGCCGCTGCCGATCTTGGTCGGCTCGCCGCTCGTGACGCCCCTGTACTTCTCGCAGACGACGATCTTGCGGCTGCTGTCGCCGACGATCGTGATCTTCGAGAGCCGCGCGGTGTCGCCGTAGTTGGTGTTGATGCCCACCAGAGTCTTGCCCGGCGAGAACGCGGTGATGTTCTCCAGCACGACGTTGCGCTTGTGCTGCGTCTTGCAGTTGCCGCAGGACCGGTAGAGCTTGCCGAAGTCGTCCACCTGGAAGTTGCGGATGACCATCGTGCCCGGCCCGTTGTGCTGGAACACCTTGTCCGACGCCTTGCGTGCGCCACCACCGTTGACGGTCATGGTCTGCGACGACGACGTGCCCTTGAACGTGGCCGCGTCCTCGCCGACGTCCTCCCACCACACGTTGGTGAGCGTGCACGTGCCGAGGCAGTGGATCCCGTCCGCGGCGGGGGCGCCGAGGACCACGTTCTTCAGCGTCGCGCCGTCGGCGAGCTGGAAGATCGGGTCCTGGTTCTCGTTCTGGCCACCCGACCCGAGCTTGCCCGTGCCGTAGAACCGCTTCATGCCACCGTCGTAGGTGCCCGCCGGCACCTTGATGGTCGCGCTGACCGGCTTCGGCCCGGTGGGCGTGGGAAACGTGCTGCCCGCGGCCTGGGCCTGGAGTGCGAGAAATGCGGTCAATGCCATGGCCAACGCCGTTGTTGCCAGTTTCTTCATGTGCGCTCCGCTTGCAGGGGATGCGCGGCGGTATTTTGATCGTAGAGCGGCTGCTCTTTCTGTCAACTATTGTCGAGAATTCGATTCGAATATCATCGAATTGGTTGACCGGTGTGTTCGGTGCTCGCTACCTTCGGTGCACCGCCGCTCACTACCGGAAGAGCGTGGAATGATTCCAAAACGCGCAGCATTGATTTCCGCAGTAGCACTCGTCGCCGGTGTGGTCGCTGTTCCTCAGGCCGTGGCCGCGCCGTTCGGGCTGGTCGGCTGGGCCACCCAGGGCGGTGGCACGAACGGTGGCGGCAGTGCCGCACCGGTCACCGTCACCACGGCGTCCGCGTTCGCCGCGGCCGTGCAGTCGTCGAGCCCGGCGGTGGTGCGGGTCTCCGGCACGATCTCGCTGTCGAGCATGACCAGGATCGCCTCCAACAAGACCATCGAGGGCGTCGGCTCGACCGCGACCATCACCGGGCAGGGCTTGAACATCTCGAACGTCTCGAACGTGATCGTGCGCAACCTCAACTTCCGCAACTGGGGTGACGACGCGATCAACGTCCAGTACTCCAGCCGCGTGTGGGTCGACCACAACAGCTTCTCCAGTGGCTACGACGGTGCCGTCGACGTCAAGCGCGCGTCCGACTACGTCACGGTGTCGTGGAACAAGTTCTCCAGCCACGACAAGACGATGCTGTTGGGCCACAGCGATGGCAACGGGTCGGAGGACCGGGGCAAGCTGCGGGTGACCTACCACCACAACTGGTTCGCCGGCACCAAGCAGCGGCACCCTCGGGTGCGGTTCGGCAACCCGGTGCACGTCTACAACAACTACTACGGCGGCGTGGTGGACTACGGCGTCGCGTCCACCGTGGAAGCCGGTGTCCTGGTCGAGGGCAACTACTTCGAGAACACCGAGGACCCGTTCCACCGCGGCGAGGGCAGCTCGCCCGGCGGCTCGCTGGTCGCGCGCAACAACCACTTCGTCAACTCGGGTTCGGGTGATCAGGGCGGCTCGGTGAAGAGCATCCCGTACTCCTACCCGCTCGACGGCGCGAGCAGTGTGAAGAGCGTGGTCACGGCAGGCGCCGGGGCCGGTCGCGGCTGACGGGACCAGGGGGCGTCCTCCGTGGTGTAGGGCGTCCCCGCCCTCGCCTGGGAGCGTTCCCGGAATTCCACTCGAAGGGAGTAGCAAGAGGGCTCCAAGGCGGACGAGTGGGGGAACAAACGTTGGCCCGGTCGGGCCAACAAGCAGCGCTGGGTGGCCGAGCGACTACTTTCTGTGCGACCGGTTGGTCCAAGTGACCCGCGTTACAGTGCGGTGAAATCTGGGAGCGCTCCCAGTTCGCTACCCGGCGCTCTAGGAAGAGACCACCATGAAACGACTCCTGCACGTGCTGCTGCTCGTGCTGGCGTCGACCGCCGTCGTCGCAACCCCGACTGCGACGGCGGCGACCGGCGACGGCTACTGGCACACGAGCGGCGCCCGGCTGCTCGACGCGAACAACCAGCCGGTGCGGATGACCGGCATCAACTGGTTCGGCCTGGAGACCGACACCTACAGTCCGCACGGCCTGTGGGCGCGCAACTACCGCGAGATGCTCGACCAGATGAAGTCGTTGCGCTACAACGTGGTCCGGCTCCCGTACGCCTCACAGCTGTTCGACTCCGGCAGCACGCCGAACGGCATCGACTTCACGAAGAACCCCGATCTCGCCGGCCTGTCGGGTGTCCAGGTCATGGACAAGATCGTCGAGCACGCCGGCCGGATCGGCCTGAAGATCGTGCTGGACCGGCACCGGCCGAGCTCCGCGGGCCAGTCCGCGCTCTGGTACACCGACGCCTACCCGGAGACGCGCTGGATCAACGACTGGGTGATGCTCGCGCGGCGGTACGCGAACAACCCCACGGTGATCGGCGCCGACCTGCACAACGAACCGCACGACCCTGCGTGCTGGGGCTGTGGCGACACCACGCGCGACTGGCGGCTGGCCGCGGAACGCGCGGGCAACGCGGTGCTCGCGGCCAACCCCGACTGGCTGATCATCGTCGAGGGCATCGGCGACAACTACTGGTGGGGCGGCAACCTGCAGGGCGCGGCGGCGGCGCCCGTGCGGTTGAACGTGGCCAACCGCCTCGTGTACTCGGCGCACGACTACGCGACCTCGGTGCACGAGCAGTCCTGGTTCAAGGATCCGGCGTTCCCCTCGAACCTGGCGGGGATCTGGGACCGCAACTGGGGTTACCTGGTGAAGAACGACATCGCGCCGGTCTGGCTCGGTGAGTTCGGCACGACGTTGCGGGATCCACGTGACCAGGTGTGGTTGCGGACTCTGCTGGAGTACCTGAACAACGGGTTCAGCTTCGCGTTCTGGTCGTGGAACCCGAACTCCGGTGACACCGGCGGCATCCTCAACGACGACTGGACCACGGTCAACACCACCAAACAGGCCTACCTGGACCCGTATTTGGTCGGCACGCCACCGGGACAGGGACCGGCGCCTGAGCCGAGCGGGTCCTGCAAGGTGACGTACAGCGTGCCGAACGACTGGGGCACCGGGTTCACCGGCGCCGTGTCCATCACGAACACCGGCACCGCGCCGATCAACGGCTGGACGCTCGCGTTCTCGTTCCCCGGCAACCAGAGGATCACCAACGGCTGGGGTGCCACGTGGACCCAGACCTCGGCGACCGCGCTGGACTGGAACCGGACCATCGCACCCGGCGCGACCTTGTCCGGCCTCGGGTTCAACGGGACCTACAGCGGCACGAACGGCTCGCCCGCCGAGTTCAAGCTCAACGGCCAGCTGTGCAACGCGCCGAGTGCCGCCAAGCCGTTGCGGGAACTGGCCGCTGCCAAGGGGAAGTACTTCGGCAGCGCGATGACCGTGTCCGAACTGGAGGACACGCCAAACCGTGTGCTGACCGCACGCGAGGCCGGCGTCATCACCGTCGGCAACGAGCTGAAGTGGGATGCCACCGAGCCCTCTCGTGGTCAGTTCACGTTCACCGGCGGCGACCGGATCTGGGCGGGAGCGGTCGCCGCCGGCCAACGCGTGCGCGGGCACACCCTGGTGTGGCACAACCAGACCCCGCAATGGGTGCAGGACCTGCCCGCCGACCAGTTGCGGCAGGCGATGCTCGACCACATCCGTGAGGTCGCGGGCCACTACCGCGGCAAGGTCTTCGCCTGGGACGTGGTCAACGAGGCGTTCGAGGAGAACGGCTCACGGCGGCAGTCGTTCTGGCAGCAGAAGCTCGGTGACGGCTACCTCGCGGAGGCGTTCCGCGCGGCCCGTGCCGCTGATCCGGACGCCAAGCTCTACTACAACGACTACAACATCGACGGGCTCGGCGCGAAGAGCGACGCGGTGTACGAGCTGGTGCGGTCGTTCAAGCAGCAGGGCGTGCCGATCGACGGCGTCGGGTTGCAGGGACACCTCCTCCTCGGTGGCGTGCCTGCCTCGCTGCAGCAGAACCTGCAGCGGTTCGCGGATCTCGGCGTGGACGTCGCGATCACCGAGCTGGACGTGCGGATGACGTTGCCGGCGGACTCCACGAAGCTCGCGACCCAGGCCTCGGACTACGGCGCGGTGGCCAGGTCCTGCCTCGCCGTGCCGCGATGCGTCGGGATCACCACGTGGGCGCTGTCCGACAAGCACTCGTGGATCCCGTCTGTGTTCCCCGGCCAGGGAGCGGCGCTGCCGTTCGATGAGGCGTTCGCTCCCAAGCCCGCCTATCAGGCACTGGTCACGGCCTTCAGCTGACGCGGAGATGTGAACGTGCTCACGCTCCGTGTCGGCCTGCTGTACGACGCGGAGCGTGAGCCGCAGCTCGGCTGAGCTGCAGCAAGCTTCTGTTCTGGAAGTTTCCAGACGACACAATTCGTCTGGACCACAGATCGCAAACAATGTTAACGCGAACATTACCCTTGAGTTCACCTGAGCACGCTCCCTATCGTGTCCGGAACGCATCGGGTGAAGTGGGTGCGCGAGAGGGGTCGGTGTGGTCACCATCGCGGACGTCGCACGGCACGCGGGTGTTGCCCCGAGCACTGTCTCCTACGTGCTCACGGGCAAACGGTCCATCTCGGCGGACACCAAGTCGAGGGTTCGCGAGAGCATCAGGGCGCTCGGCTATCTCCCCCATGCGGGCGAACGCACACTCGGCACCAGCCGGGCGAACGTGATCGGGCTGGTGCTGCCGCTGCGTGCGGGCCTGCACCTTCCGGTGATGATGCGGTTCGTGACAGCCGCCGTGACGGCCGCGCGCAGGCACGACATGGACGTGCTGCTGATGACCTCGGAGGACGGTTCGCAGAGCCTGCGCAGGGCGGTGGACAGCGGGCACGTCGACGGTTTCCTGGTGATGGACGTGGAGATGGAGGACGACAGGGTCCCGTTGCTGCGGGAGCTCTCGAAGCCGTCCGTCCTCATCGGACATCCGGCGGCGACGAAGGGCCTCACCTGCGTGGACCTCGACTTCGAGGCGGCAGGCGCGAAGTGCGTGGACCACCTCGCCGACCTCGGGCACCGCTCGATCGGCTTCCTCGGCGCCCCGAGCGCGGTGTACCGCCGCAACACCGGTTTCGCCCACCGGGCGATGGCCGGGTTCAGCGCGGCGGCCATGCGCAGGGGCATCGCCACGACGGCCATGCCCGCGGAGGAGGACTACGAGTCGGTGCTCAGGTCCATCCAGGCGCTGATCCGCGCGCACCCGGCGATGACAGCGCTGGTCGTGCACAACGACGCGGCGCTCGGCTGGGTGAGCTCCTGCCTGCGCACGGCAGGGCGGAAGGTGCCAGGTGACGTCGCCGTGGTCGCGATCTGCCCCGACGAGCTCGCCGAACAGGTGTCGCCACCGCTCACGTCGGTGCGGCTGCCGGTGGAGGAGCTCGGCAGGCACGCGGTGGAGCTCCTGGTCGGCAAGCTGGACGGCCGGCCGGTGCCGCCGCTGCTGTTGCTGCCGCCACGGCTGACCCGGCGCGTGAGCACCCCGGAGCTGGCCTCTGCCCGGTACGGGGCGGCGTCGTCCAGCTGACCGGCGTGCCAGGGCGGCGCGGACGTAGGATCGCGGGGTGGAACTCGCGGATGCCTTGGCGCGCAAAGTGGTGGTGCTGGACGGCGGGATGTCGACGGCGCTGGAGCTCGCCGGGCACGACCTGTCCGACGCGCTGTGGTCGGGAAGGCTGCTCCTCACCGATCCCGGCGCCGTGCGCGACGCGCACCTGGCGTACTACCGGGCGGGCGCCGAGGTCGCCATCACCGCCAGCTACCAGGTGACGTTCGAAGGGTTCGCCAGGAAGGGCATCAGCGCGGAGGAGACCGCGCGTCTGTTGCGTGCCAGCGTCACCCTGGCCCGTTCCGCCGCCTCCGATGTGGACGGACAGCGCTGGGTCGCGGCCTCTGTCGGGCCCTACGGCGCGATGCTCGCGGACGGATCGGAGTACCGCGGCCGCTACGGGCTCAGCAAGGCGCAACTCGTCGAGTTCCACCGGCCGCGCATCGAGGAGCTGACGAAGGCCGGCCCGGACGTGCTCGCCGTCGAGACCGTCCCGGACGTGGACGAGGCCGAGGCGGTGCTGGAGGTCGTCCGCGGCAGCGGGGTGCCTGCCTGGCTCTCCTACAGCGTCCGTGGCGACAGGACGTGCGCCGGCCAGCCGCTGGAGGAGGCGTTCGCGGTGGCCGCGGGTGTCGACGAGGTGATCGCCGTCGGCGTGAACTGCTGCGCGCCTGAGGACGTCGCTCACGCGGTCAGCGTCGCCGCCAAGACCGGGCTGCCGTGGTGGTCTATCCGAACAGCGGTGAGCAGTGGGACGCGCGGGAGCGTGCGTGGACCGGGGACGGCACCGGCTTCTCCTCGCTGGCGGGGGATTGGACCGAGCAGGGCGCCAGGCTGGTCGGCGGATGCTGCCGGACCGGCCCGGACGCCATCGCGGTGCTCGCCAAGGCTCTAGGGCGGCAATAGCCGGCTGAGGCGGTCATGGGCAACGCCGGTTCGCGGGTCGGCCGCCCCTAGACGAGTAAGTCCTAAGTCCGGGCGGTGGCTGCAGACGGACGAAGGGTGTTCAAGATCAGTTTGTGACGACCGACCTGAACACCCTTCTCACCGCA
>NZ_VSRL01000133.1 GCF_012184385.1 Lentzea indica | reverse complement strand
CACGGTGGCGGTCTCTGCCGACGGCGGCACCGTGGTGTGGACCGCCTCCGGGCAGCTGCCGCACGTCTCCACCGACCAGGGCAGGACCTGGAAGGCGTCCTCCGGTCTGCCGTCCGGCACGGCCGTCGTGGCCGATCGCGCCACGGCGAGCACCTTCTACGCGCTCAGCCGCGGCACCCTGTTCGCCAGCACTGACGGTGGCAAGAGCTTCACCGCACGCGCCACCGGTCTCGCCGACGGACGCATCAAGGCGGCACCCAGCACGGCCGGGGACCTGTGGCTCACGCACGGCGGCGGGCTCCTGCACTCCACTGACGGCGGGGCGAGCTTCACGAAGCTGAACGGCGTGCAGGGCGCCGACGGCGTCGGCTTCGGCAAGGCCGCTCCCGGTGCCCGCTACCAGGCCGTCTACCTCATCGGCACGGTGAACGGCGTCACCGGGATCTTCCGGTCCGTCGACGGTGGCACGGCCTGGACGAGGATCAACGACGACCGCACCCAGTTCGGTGGAACCGTCGGCGGCGTCATCACCGGCGACCCCGAGGTGTACGGCCGCGTCTACGTGGGCTCCAACGGCCGCGGCGTGCTGCTCGGCGACCCGTCGTGACCACCGGGCGGCCACGGCACCGGCCGTGGCGCCCGGCCCGCGGGAGCCACAGCGCCACAGGTAAGTTGCCGCCCCGACGGGGGCACGGCCGGGAGAGGGCAATCGAGAAACATGCTCGTCGACCACAGATCGGCGGAGTTCCACGACTTCTTCGAACGACACCACGCCGAACTGGCCCGGCTCTCCTGGTTGCTGACCGGTGAGGCGGATGCCGCCGACGACCTGGCCGCGGACGCCCTGGTCGCGCTGTGGCAACGCTGGGACCGGCTGCGCGCGGCGGAGCACCCGCTCGCGTACGCCCGTGGCGTGGTCGCGAACATGGCGCGGGAACGCATCCGCGCCGCGACGCGCGAACGCCGACGGATCGCCCTGTTCTGGTCACGTGGCCCGCACCAGGTGCAGGGCCCTGACGTCGCCGCGGTGATGGACGTGCGGGCGGCCCTCGACCGGTTGCCCTTCCGCAAGCGGGCGTGTGTCGTCCTTCGGCACGCCTTCGACCTGTCGGAGAAGGACACCGCACTCGCGCTGGGAATCTCGGTCGGTGCGGTGAAGAGCCAGACCTCGAAGGGGATGGCCGAGTTGGAACGCGTGCTCGGTGCGCGAGCGACCGGCGACGTGGTCGCGGGGAGGGGGATCCGGTGAACGAGCAGATCAACAGGCAGCTGCGGGAGGCGGCCGAGGCACATCGGCCGGACCGCGTCCGGATGCTCGCACGCGTCAACCGCGGCATGGCCGCCACCAGCGGCGGCTCGCCCCGCGTCCGGCATCGCCAGGTCGTGGTCCAAGGTGACGCTCGCCGGCGTGGCGGCGGCCGGGGTCCTGGTCACCGCGGGCATGGCCTTCGCGGGCATCGTCCGCATCGGGCCGCCGGACGAAGACGATCCTTCCCGCCGTCTCGAACTCGGCGAGCCCCACGACGTCCAGCCCCGCGCCGCCCAGCAGTTCGGCTCCTCCGGTCGCGGCAGGGCAGGACCAGTCGGCACCCCACACCGCGAACCCGCCCTCGACCACGGGAAACCGGCTGTCGGACGGGCCGTTGTCGTCGAAGGGATCCGTCGATCCGAACAGCCACACCTTCTGGACTCAGGACAAACTCGTCCTCGACGTGACCCAGCCGCTGACCAAGTTCACGGTGCAGGTGCACATCACTCAGACCGGCGGCGTGCAGAGCTCCGGCCAGTGGCAGACCGGGCCTGGTGACGACTTCACCGTCACCGTGCAGGAGATCGACGGTGAGGTGGTCTACCGCTGGGACCTCAAGCCCGGTCGCACCGTGCCGGCCGCACAGCACATCTTCGCCGTGCAGTACAACCACACTCGCGGCGTTCGCGACGGCAAGGCCGACCGCTACGGAGTGATGGCCACGGCGGCGGGCCGCGACCACGCCGTGTGGGGCGGTTTCACGCCCTAGACGAGCAAAATCGCACATATGCCGGTACGGCGTGGAAACGCGCCTCAGATTGCCACCCCGAGAATTTGCGGTGCACATTTCAGGCCGCTGCGACCTGGTGTGCCCGCACCCCGCACCCGCGCAGCGTGAACCAGACCCTGCCTGCGGCGTTTCGTTGAAGTTCCCTCAGCGGCCGAACAGCGCAGGGCGGCCGAAAAGTGTCAGGCGGCATTTCGTCCGATCATGCCTGAATCAGTGTAGGATCGAGTTGCCGGGAAAATCTCGCAAATGAGCGGTCAAGCTCGTTTCGTGCTCGGCGAAATCCAAACCGGCTGTTTTCTCCAGCCGGGGACGGGAGTCCCGGCATGACGTCGGCCCCCCACCACTCCATCGCCCCACCGGCCGGCACGGCCAACGAGCAGCCTCGGTACTCGCTGCGATTGCGGTTGCGACCGAAGGCGCCCACCACGGGGCATGTCGACGGTGACAGGTGGCCACGTCCCCGGGACCCCGCCACCGAACCGAAGAGCAGGTACACCACATGACCACATCGGTCTACATTTCCTTGTACGAGCGCAGGATCGAGCTGGTGCAAGCAGCGCTGACAGGACATTCGAAGCTCAGCACGAAGGATGCGCGGGATCTCGCCGTGCACGTGCTCCGCTCCCTGGACCACATCCCGGAGCAAGTCCGTTGACCACCCGGCTGCTGCGTATCGGATGTGCCTTCTCCTACCGGGCCGAGGTGCCCACGTCAGCGGTGTTCCAGGTGCGTCCTGCCGAGAACCGCGACCTGCGGGTGACCCACGAACGGCTGGCGTTCGAGCCGGACGTCGCCATGCGGCACTACCTCGACCTGTATGGCAATCCCTGCACGCGCGTCGTGTTGCCCGTCGGTCTGTCCACAATGAACTACAGTGCGCTGGCCGACGTGCTCGACAGCGTCGAGGACGTCAACGAGAACGCACCAGAAACGGCGCCGGCGGACCTTCCGGACGACGTGCTCCTCTACACCCTGCCGAGCCGCTACTGCCTTTCCGACGTTCTCGGCGACGAGGCGTGGTCGAGGTTCGGAATGCACGCACCTGGCTATCGCCGCGTGCGTGAGATCTGCCAGTACGTCCACGACTATCTGGCCTTCAGCTACGGCGGTTCCACTCCGCTGTCCACGGCGGTCGACGTGAACATCTCGGGTGTCGGAGTCTGCCGTGACTTCGCACACCTCGCGATCTCGTTCTGCCGTGCGCTCAACATTCCCGCCAGGTACGCCTTCGGCTACCTGCCGGACCTCGACGTGCCGCCGGACGGTGCGCCGATGGACTTCGCGGCGTGGATGGAAGTCTGGCTGGGCGACCGCTGGTGGACCTTCGACCCGCGCAACAACAGGCCCCGCAAGGGACGCGTCGTCATCGGCCGCGGCAGAGACGCCGCCGACGTCGCCATGGCCACCACCTACGGCGGACCGCTGCTGGAGTCGATGGTTGTCCACGCCGAAGAGGACTTCGCGCCCGCCTGGCGGTGACACGGAAGCGGTCACACCGAAATCAACCAAAAGGACACAAGTGGATCAGCTCAGCCTCGGCGTCATCGCCCAGTCCCGCAAGGAGAACGAGTTCCGGCTTCCCCTCCACCCGCTGCACCTCGGCCGCATCGACGCGGAGCTTCGTGAGCGCATCTACCTCGAGCGGGGCTACGGGGAGCGCTTCGGCGTCTCGGACGAGCACCTCGCGACGTACGTCGGGGGCCTGCGCTCACGCGAAGAGCTCATCGCCGGATGCGATGTCATCCTGCTGCCCAAGCCCGTCGCCGAGGACGTCGCGGAACTGCGGGAGGGACAGGTGCTCTGGGGCTGGCCGCACTGCGTCCAGGACGAGAAGGTCACGCAGCTGGCCATCGAACGGCGGCTGACCCTCATCGCGTTCGAGGCGATGAACCACTGGAACGCCGACGGTTCGTTCGGCCTGCACGTCTTCCACAAGAACAACGAGCTCGCCGGCTACTGCTCGGTGCTGCACGCCCTGCAGCTCATCGGCTCGACCGGCGACTACGGCCGGCGGCTGCGCGCCGTCGTGATCGGCTTCGGCGCGACCGCGCGAGGCGCCGTGACAGCGTTGAACGCACACGGAGTGCACGAGGTCGACATCCTCACCAACCGCGGGGTCGCGGCAGTCAGCTCACCGATCCACTCCGCGCAGATGTTCCACTTCGACCACGACGACGCCGATCCGCGGCGCAGCCACGCGATCACCGGCTCCGGCCGCGTCCCGCTGGCCGGATTTCTCGCGGAGCACGACATCATCGTCAACTGCGTGCTTCAGGACACCGACGCGCCGCTGACGTTCCTCATCAACGACGATCTGTCCACTTTGGATCCGGGAACGCTCATCGTGGACGTCTCGTGCGACGCGGGAATGGGCTTCGAATGGGCGCGGCCCACCACGTTCACGCAACCGGAATTCCTGGTGGGAGATCACGTTCACTACTACGGCGTGGACCACAGCCCGTCTTACCTGTGGAACTCGGCGACCTGGGAGATCAGCGAAGCGCTGCTCCCCCACCTGAGTTCGGTGCTCACCGGCGCCTGGGATTCCAGCGAGATCATCCGGCGTGCCATCGAGATCCGCTCTGGAGTCGTCCAGAACACCCGCATCCTCACGTTCCAACATCGCTCATCGGAGTACCCGCATGACCACGTCTGAGCCGCTAACCACCGAACTGGGCGACCATCCCGACGTCCACGACCCCTGCGTCGCGTGCCCTCACCCGTTGCACGAGCACGACGCTCTCGGAGTGCGGTACTGCACGGCGACCACGGTTTTCGCACTACCCCGAGGCTGTATCTGCCGATGAACTCAGCCAGGTGACCAGGCGCGCGTAGACCTCAGGATGGTGCAGCAAGGCCGGGTGGGTCAGTCCCCCGACGACATCGCGATCGGCGGCCTGCGACCGATCCGTCGCGCTGGCCGTCGACACCAGCAGGTCACCGAGGATCCGCCCGCCGACACTCGTCGGATCAGCGGCAACCGTCGCGGCCAGAAAGCGTTGCCGCGCCTGCGGGGCGGCCGTGCACGGGACACCGCGCGCCATGTCCTTGATGCCCGCGCTGCGCCCGGCAACCAGCCTGGCCAGCGGAGCCGATGCGGAAAACCCGTTGAGCACCAAAGCCGCGACGGCCGCACCTCGCTCCACGGGCGAGCCGAGGTGCGGGCTGCCGAGGCAGATCACGTTCCGCAGCACGTCCAGCCATCGCAGGCGAGCCTCGATCGCCTCGTGCACGGCACGGCGAGCGACCAGCCCGCCCATGGAATAGCCGACGAGTGAAAGATCGCGGACCGGGACCGGCCAGCCGGCCACGACCTCGTCCAGCAGCACGGCGAGCCGCGCGCCGTTGGTCGTGACGCGCTGTCCCGAGTTGTAGCGAACGTAGAGCGGGGTCGCGCCGACATCGTCAGCCAGACGTTGTCCGTAGTCCGGCCCGTCCTGCCACCAGTGCTGCTCGGTGTGGACCAACCCGTGCACGAAGACGACGAGATGACCGGTCGGCGGGCGTTCCTCGGAGACGTGCAGCCGCAGCGGAGTGGCGAGCGCAGGATAGTGGCTGGCGAGCCGGTCGCCGATGGCTCCGTTCAGGACGCCGGTCACCTTGTCCGGCAACACTTGCGCTGAGTTGCGCAACGCCGTCTCTGCCACCACCGAGCCGGCAGCGAGACCCACTCGCACCATGCCGTAGATCGGCGCGGCCATCGCGCTCTGCAGATCGCCGACCGGTCCGAGACCATTACGGGCGATCGCCCGATGCATGTCCTGGACGATCCCGACCACGCCGGTCAACGCGTCGAACGCCAAGCGCGCAGCCGTCCGCAGCTCGTCCGCCATCTCAGGCGACCTCGACCAGGCGGAACACCGTCGGCCTCCTGATGGCAGCGCCGTTGTCGAGCTCGCATCCGGTGGCCAGCCATCGATGTCGCATCACGTGATGGTGCTCTGCTCCGATTACTTCGGCGTAACGGCCATCTCGTGTTGTGCGTTCGGCGTCAGGTCTTGCACGCGGTCGGGTGATCGGCAGCGCCGACCAGCGTGGCCCACTCGGCATCCGTGATCGGCCTGCCCGCGATGCGGCACAACCGATCACGCCACGACGCGACAGACGTGTCGAACACGGCGACCCGGCCGGAGGTGTCACCGGCGGCCAGACGGCCACCGTCCGGCGCGAAACCGAGGGCGGTGACCGTGCCGAGGTTGGCCTGCAGCGTGCCGATCGGTTGCCGGGACGGCAGGTCGTACAGCGTGGCGTCCGGGGCGTTGGCGAGGCCGACCGCGAGCAACCGTCCGTCTGCACTGACGGCGATCGCCTCGATGCTCTTGTCGCTCACCACCAACGGCTCGGACCTGGTGCGTGCCACGGCGTCCCACATCAACACCGTGCCGTCGCCGCGGCCGATCGCGAGGTTCGCCGTACCGGGCTGGAAGGCGACGACCGGGCTGTTCAAGCCGATGATCCCGCGGTCGAGGCCTTCGATGGTGTCGATCTTGCTGGGCCCGGCGAGTTCCCAGACGTCGACGCGGTCCGGAGAGCGGCCGATGGCTGCGAACCTCCCGTCCCAGCTGATCGCGGCTGACGTCACCTCGGCCGAGCCGCCGGCCAGGTCTCGGCTCGACCAGCCGTTGTCTCCGCGGCGCCACAGCAGCGTCTTGCCGTTGGGGTCGCCGGTGACCACGGTGTCGCCCGAGGCCGCGACCACCGCCTCCTGGCCGATGTCGCCGATGCGTTCCTCGGTGCCGTCGTTGATGTGCTGCCGCACCAGCGTGTCGTCGTCCCGCAGGAAGAAGGCCTGGTCGCCGACGAGGGCGGAGCCGATGATCTCGTGTGCGCCGAGACGTGAACCGCCGTTGGTCAAGGACCGTGCCGTGCCGTCGCGCAGGTCGTGCAACCGGGTCGTGCCCGCGCCGTCCGAGCTGAGCAGCCGGGCGCCGCTCACGTCGAAGCCGACCGATGACACGCGGCTGCGGCCGGCACGCAGCCGGGGCGCCTCGACGAACGGTCCGTTGTCCATGTCGTCGTGGATGGTGATGTCGCGCAGGATCAACCGGCCCGTCTGGTCGACGCTGGCGGCGAGTTTGCCCGCCGCGTCGACGGCGAGCGCCGTGACGTAGCCGACGTGCCCCGGCACCGCGGTGACCCGGTACGACGAGCCGAAGTTCTTGGTCACCTCGTACAGGCCGACCCTGCCGCCCTCCTCACCGGTGATGATCTTGCCGCCGTCCCGGCTGAACTGCGCCGTGATCGTGGTCCCGCCCATGCGCGGCAGCTTCACCACGGCACCGGTCGTGAGGTCCATCAGCGCCAAGTGGCCGTCGGCAGACCGGACATCGACCACAACGTGGCGCAGGTCCGGGCTCACCGCGACGCCGTCGGCATAGCCGGAATCCAGCGGCACGGGCTCGCGTGCGGGCTCACCACCGGGCAGCCGGAACGTCGACAACGTGCGGTCCGCGACGACAGCAACCCCGGTCCGATCAGTGCTGAAGACGACGACGGCTGGTCGTGCGGTCACCGTCGGCAGCGTCGCGACACGCGTGTGGTCGCGTCGCCAAATCGTCACCACGTTGTTCTTGTCCACCACCGCCACGAGCTCACCGGACGGGTCGAGAAACGGCACCCCCTCGGCCGGGCGCCACTCCTCTGTCCTGTCGGTGCGGATGTTCCAGGTGGTCACCAACCCGGAATCGGAGGCGATCAACACCTCGTCGTCGGACGGCAGCGCGATCGCGCGGATGCCCGGGACGTCACGTGCCTTCACCTCCCGAAGCGATCGGTCGACCGTCCACACCCGCACCGACTTGTTGGTCGTCGCGGCGACGGTCCGGCCGGACGGGCTGAGCGCGACGGTGTCCAGCTGGACGTCGGGATCCGGGCGGACCGTGCCGATGGTGAGCGGATCTTGTTGCAGAGCAAGCAGAAGCGCCTGCCTGCTGCCGACCGAGTCCTCGAGCAAGGACGACTGCACGGCGGCGAGCATGCCGAGATCGATGTCGCTGCGCAGCAGCTGACGCGCCTGCGCGGCCAGGTAGCGGGCCGTCGACCGGGTCGCCTGTTCTTTTGCCGCACGGGCGTTGGACACCGCGATCAGGCCCGCTGTCACCGCCGCCACGAGCAGCGTGGCGAGTGCAGCGACTGCGCCCCGCGTCAGCCGCAGCGCCCGGCGCTGCACGAGCCGGTCATCGTCGTCCAGCTCGTCAACGGTCTTGCGCCGGATCGGCGCGAGCAACCGCGCGATGCTCCGGCGGAACACGGGATCCGCCAGCGTCATGCGCCCGGCCTCCCGCACGTCCACCACGAGCGGCTCGACCGGGAACGCCTCGGCCAACGCGGGCACCATGGCGTCGGACGCCTCGGGATCGAACCGCCCGGTGTCGCGGTCCCACACCAGCGTGCCGCCGGCCAGCACCACGTACACGGGCCGCCGCGGCTCCTGCGCGAGGAAATACGTGATCTCGTCGCCCACGTAGGTCGAGCGGCTCGCGGCCGGTGAGGCGATGACGATCAGGTGCGCCGACGCGTCGAGCGGCGTCCGCGATCTCCGGCCACAACTCGGGTGTCGCGGCGAGGTCGGTGTCGTCGCGGAAGACCCGCAGCGTTGACCTGCGCCAGCGAGGGGTGCCGAGCCTGCGCATCGCGGCCTGGACCGCCGCGGCCACGTGTTTGTCATTGTGCGAGTACGAAAGGAAAGCGTCGTACACGTCTCCTCCTCGCAGCCGGTGCCGTCGCCGCACTCGGACGTACCGGGACCATCGGGAGCGTGTTCGAGCCGTTAACGCCTGCGGCGCACCGACCACTCGAACGGCTCAATTCTGCGCGAAGGGGCATGGTGTTCCGCGCCCACAGGACGCAGTCTGTGGGCATGACCACCCCAGGGGAGAGATTCGCGAAGGCGCTCGCGGCCAAGGACGAGGCAGGGGTCCGTGCCGTCACGACGCCGGACCTGGACTTCCGTGCGATGACACCGGGCCGGTTCTGGGAGGCGCATTGCCACGACGACCTGCTTGAGGTCCTGTTCGCCAACTGGCTGGAGCCGAGCGATGAGGTGGTGGCGCTCCTGTCCACTTCGACCGGTGAGGTGTCGACGCGCCAGCACGTCACGTACCGCCTGCACCTGCGCAACGCGGACGGCGACTCGTTGATGGAACAACAGATGTACTACGACGTGGTCGGCGACCGGATCAGCTGGGCGCGTGTGATGTGCTCGGGTTTCGTGCGCGTCTAGCTGCCGCCAACGCGCGCTCAGGCGGAGTTGAGGGCGTTGGCGCAGGCGGTGAGGTCTTGGCGTAGTCGCTCGACGCTACTGGCGGGCAGGGCGTGGAGCATTCGGCGTTCGACTTCAGCGATTGCCCCGCTGGCACGGGAGAGCAGGCGGGCGCCTTGGTCGGTCAGCTGGGTGGGCAGTGCTCGTCCCTGGGGTGCGGTGGCCGGGCGGGCGAGCAGACCGCGGTCCTGAAGTCCTTGCAGGACGGTGTGCATGGACTGCCGGGTGACGAAGGCGCCTCTGGCCAGTTCGGCGGCGGACAGGCCCGGGCGTTGTCCGAGCAGTTCGAGGCAGGCGTATTGCGGCACGTTCAGGCCCAGCGGTCGCAGGGCCGCGTCCATTGCGGTCCGCAGGGCAGCGGCGGCCTGCTTGAGGACGTAGCCGACGGAGGAGTCCAGGTCCACTCGCTCTTGCGTCATGTCAGGAGTCTGACATACGGTCTGCATGTCAGGAACCTGACATGCAGACGGGAGAAACCCATGGCCACTGTGACCGGACCGGACTTCATCGCGCTTCAGGTGCGCGACCTGGACGCGGCTGCCGCGTTCTACGAGACGCACCTCGGACTGCGCCGCGCCCCGGCGAGCCCGCCTGGTGCGGTCGTGTTCGCCACCGCCCCCGTGCCCTTCGCGGTGCGCACACCGCCGCCTGGCGTCGACCTGAACGCGGCGGTACCGCGACCGGGAACGGGCGTGGCGTTGTGGCTGCACGCCGACGACGCCCAAGAACTGTACGACCACCTGATCGGGACCGGGGTGCCGATCTTGTCCTCGCCTGCCGACGGCCCGTTCGGGCGCACTTTCACCTTCGCCGATCCCGACGGATACGCCGTCACGATCCACGACCGCACCTGACGCCGGCGGGCTGTTGTCCGCCGACTACGACCGTTCAGACCCTAGAGACCAAGGCGCTGCTGCTCGGCCTGCACCACTCGCTGCTCCACCGACACCGCTGAGTCCAGTGCGCTCGCGTGTGAGTGCTTCGTGTCGCTTTCGCGCGCGTAGTGGTCGAACAGCAGGGTCTTGTGGTCGCGGATCTCCTGCACCCGTGCGTCCACGCTGTCCTTGACCAGCAACCGGTGCACGTGGACCTTGCGGACCTGGCCCATCCGGTGACAACGGCGATCGCTGATCCTCCGTGCTCGGCTTCCACTGCGGCTCGGCGATGATCACCACGGACGCGGCCTGGATGTTGAGACCCACGCCGCCCGCCTCGATCTGGGCCACCAGCACCGCGTGGTCCTCGCACGCCGTGAACGCGTCCACCAGTTGTTGACGGCCCTGCGCCGACGTCGCGCCGGTCAGGGGACCGAAGACTTCGACGTGGTCCGCGACCGCGTCCAGCACGTCGTGGAAGTACGAGAACACCACGACCTTCCAGCCGTTGTCCCTCGACTCCTCGATGATCTCCAGCAGCCGCTCCAGCTTCGCCGAGCCGCGAGGCGTACCCGGCGCGTAGGCGGCGCGGCGCATCGCCATCAGGTTCCCCTCGCGCACCGCGTCGAGGTACGCACGTCGGTCCTGCTTGCCGAACTCGACCCAGTCCTCCATCTCCAGCAGCTCCGGCAACTCCCCCAGCACGTCCTCCTGGTTGCGCCGCAGGTACACCGGTGCAACAACGCGGCGGAAAGCCTTCGCTCCCACCACGGCGTCGGTGGCGCCCGTGCGGGCCGCGACGCTCGGCTGGAGATAGGCGACCAGGTTGCGGAACTCCTCGACGCGGTTCTCCATCGGCGTGCCGGTGAGGAGCACTGCCCGCTCCGCGCGCTGCACGATGGTGTTGACCGCCTGTGAGCGCTGCGTGTCCGGGTTCTTCACGTAGTGCGCCTCGTCGACCACGACCAGCGCCGGGCGGAACCTCTTCGGCAGCACCAGTTTCGGCAACGTGCCGAACGTCGTCACGCCGACGCCGCCCTGCGCCAACCACTTGCCGACCGCGCCGTCGCGGCCCGCGCCGTGCATCCGGTGCGGCACGAGGTCGCTGTGCCTGGCGATCTCGTTGACCCAGTTGACGACGACGCTCGCCGGGCAGACCACCAGGAACCCACGCCGCCCACCGGCGGCGAGGCTGGCCATCACCGCGATGGCCTCGATCGTCTTGCCCAGTCCCATCTCGTCGCCGATGATGACGCGTTTGCGGGCCAGCGCGAACTTGGCTCCGAACACCTGGTAGCCGCGCAGCGACACCTTCAGCAGGCTGGTGTCCAGTGTGGTCGCGTCGACCTCGTGCTCGATGTCGGCCGGGACGAAACCCTTGGCGGCACTGCGATCCGGCATCGCGTCCGCACCAGCGAGGTCGGCGAGGAGCGTGTTGTAGGCGGCCGCGTCGAGCTCGTAGTCGCGCCACAACGCGCGGTGATCCAGGTCCGGCACGCGCAGCTGCGTGCCCACCGCGCGCAACGCCGCCACGTCGCGACTGGCCAGCAGGGCCTCGAGCCGGCCGAGCGAATCGATGGCGGCCTGTCGGTTCTTCCGCAACGAGAAGAACATCCGCAGCCGGCTCCAGGCACGGGATGCGGCGCGCACGTCGGCGTCGACCCTGCCCAGCACGTCTCCGAGCGGCTCGCGCAGCGGACCGACGAGCTGGTTCGCCCTGCGCAGCTTGGACATCAGCTGCAGCAGCTCGGTCTGGGCGCGGTCAGCGCGGTCGGGGTTCAGCCGGACAGTCGTGTCGCGCGCGACGCCGTCGACGACGGCGCGGGCGACCCGCACGATCTGCTCGGCGGACTGCCTGCCGACTCCGGGCACGCCGTCGAGCTGTTCCGGGCGCGCCTTGGCAACGTCGGCGACGGTCCGGTACCCGGCGGCCTTCAGCTTGCTCAGCCGCAGGTTCGCCTTCGTGTCCCGGAGCTTGTCCACCGGCATGGCGCGGAGCTGGTCGGCCACCAGCGAGTCCCGGACCGCCTGGTACTTCGCGGCGGCGAGCGCGAGCAGCCGATCCGGTTCCGCGCGCACCCCTGCTGCCTCGGCGCGGAACGCCTTCGCGGCGGCCAGCACCGCGCGAGCATGCCTACCGACCTTCGACGAGTCGTCCACCCGTGTCCTTTCGTAAGGCGGCCCGAGAGTACCGAACCAGCACCGCCGACCCGAAGAACCCGAGCAGCATGCCGAGATCGTTCTGCGCCAACTGCTTCGAGGTCAGCGGACGACAGCTCGTCCGCGAAGCTGGAGAACCGGTGCTCCTTGCCGTCCCGGTTCCTGGAGGCACACCACTTCAGCGACTTCCAGAGGCGGAGCCGCCCAGACCGGAGAGGGTGGTGTGGACGCCCTTGCGGTCGGTGTCCAGTTTCGCCAGGACTCGGGCCACGTGCTTTTCGACCGTGCGGGGTGACAGGAACAGGGTCTGGGCGATGTCGGAGTTGGTGGCACCGCGGCCGAGCAGCTCGGCGACCTCCAGTTCACGCGGTGACAGCTCGCTGCCGTACCCCCGGCGTCCGCGCCGGCCCGGTTCCTCGATCCCCAGCGAGCGCAGGGCCTGCTGGCAGCGCGCGGCATCAGCAGTCGCACCGAGTTCGGTGTAGACGCGTACGGACTCGGTGAGGTGCGTGGCCGCGTCCTCGGGGTGGGAGCATGCCAGGGCGTTTCCGCGGTGCTCGGCGGCTTTGGCCGCGTGGTAGGGCCTGCCGATGTCCAGCCACCGCTGGTGGGCCGCGGCGAAGTGCTCGGCGGCGGTGGCAGGTTCGGTGTCCCGCAGGAGCAGTCCCTTGGCGAGAGCGAACTCGGCCGTGGCGGCCGGAACGTCCCGGTCGCGCACGCCGGCTTCGGCTTCGGCTTCGGCCACGAGCCGCTCAGCTTCCTCGCGGCGTCCGGCGGCCAGAGCGGCCTCGACCGCGACCGGGAGCAGATCCAACTCCCGTTCCCAGGTACCGAGCCCGCGCAGCAACGACACCACGGGTTCGGCTGCCGCCCAGGCCGCCTGCGGGTCGTCCTGGGCGAGCCTGACCGCGATGACGCCGATGGTGCTCTCCGTGTCCGGGCCCGCGCCGCCGACGTGCGTCGCGGCGGCGGTGAAGTGGGTGAGAGCCTGGGAGTACCGGCCTTGGGCAAGGGCAAGGCGGCCCCGCCACAGCGCGAGGCCGATGTCGGCCAGCGTGACGTCCGGGTAGGCGCGCGTCAGGTCGGTGAACCCGGTCTCCAGGCCGTCCCAGCGCCCGGCCAGCCAGTCGAGGTACAGCAGCCTGATGCGGCTCAGACACTCGTATCGCTGGTCACCCGTGCGCTGGGCGAGGTCCAGGTTCTCCAGTGACATGGCACGGGCCCTCCCGTCGTTGCCGAGTTGGGCGGCCGCCACGCTGAGGTTGTCCAGCGCACGACAGGTTTGTGCCAGGACCGCGGCGTCCGCGCTCTTGCGCGGCAGCTGGTCCGTCAGCGGCCAGACGGCGGGATCGCCTTCCTTCGCCATCAGGGTGAGCCGGGTGACCCTGACCGCGGCCCTGATGGCCTCGTCGGTGCTCTCTCGGACGGCCGCCTCAGCCCGGTGCAGCCACCCCCACGCACGCTCGGGGGCACTGTCGTGGTCGCCATTGGCCAGGGCGATCATCGCCCGCGCCGCCTTGTCCGGGACGGTGGCCAGCTCGTCGGCAGCGCGTTCGAGCTCGCGGAAGCCGGCCCGGTCGGCGGCGACGTTGACCGTGATCAGGCCGAGCCCCAGGCGGACCTCGCCGCGGGTCGCTTCCGGCAGCAGCGGATCGGCCAGCACGTCCCTCAGCAGACGCGCGTTCGTGGCGTAGTCGGCGCCGTAGTCGGCGATCCTGGCGAGCGCGAGCGCGGCCCGCGAACGCTGCTCGGCGCCGACGTCGGACTGCTTCAGGATCTGGTGCAGGAGCGTGGCGGCGGTGCCGGTGTCACCGAGCGCCACGGCCTGGTCGGCCGCCTGTTCGACCCGCACGAGCCAGCCCTCGCGGTCACCCGTCGCGAGCGTGTGGTGCGCGATCTGCACCAGGGGCGCCGGGATGCGGGTCTGGAGCACCTCGATGGCCCGCCGGTGCAGGCGTGTGCGGCGCGGCCCCTGGATGTGCCGATAGGCGACCTGCTGCGCCAGCACGTGACGGAAGGCGTACCGGCCAACACCGGTCTCCCGCAGCACCGCCGCGTCCAGGGCGTCGACCAGGCCCTGCGCACCCTGATCGAGGTCCAGTCCGGCGATCTCGGCGAGCAGCTCCTCACCTGCCGGCACGGCGAGCACGGCCGCCGCGTCGACCACCGCAGCCCCCGCCGGGGACAGCGCGACCAGCCGTTCGGTGACCGCCGCACGCAGACCCTCCGGCACGTCGGCGTGTTCCAGTTCGCCAGGGTCCTGGCGTTCCCGGTCGCGGAACGTCAGCAGGTCTTCCTCCGCGACCAGCGGCAACCCCTCGCTGCGGCGGTGCAGCACCGCGCACAGCTCGGGCGTGGCACCGCCGCCGAGTGCGGCAACGGCCAGTTCGGCGACCTCGCTCTCGCTCAGCGGAGCCAACCGGATCACGGTGGGGCGATGGGCGTCACCGAGCACGGAGGACCGGTCCTCGGCACGGCAGGTGAGCACCAGCGCGAGCTGCTCGGGCAGGTCGCGTGCGAGCAGCAGGAGCAGCTCGCGGGTGGCGTCGTCGACCCAGTGCAGGTCCTCGACGACCACGACCGTCCTGCCGGTCGAGGCGAGCACTCCGCGCACGGCCTGGATCAGCTGGTGGCGTGCCGCGCCCGGATTGTCCGGTGTGGACGGCGGCAAGAGGTCAGCCAGGTCCGGCAGCAGCGGGGCCAGTGCGCCCGCCGTGGGCGGCAGATCGGCGTCCGGCAGCCACGGGCCGACCTTGCCGAGCGCGTCGATCACCGGCCCGTACGGCAGGGGTTCGCGCAACGGGTGGCAGAAGCCGGTCACCACCCGCCACCCGTCCGACTTCAGGATCGTGGTGGCCTCCCGCACCAGGCGGGACTTGCCCATGCCGGCATCGCCTTCGACCACGACCACAGCCGGTGCGTGCCGGACCGCGTCGACCAGCAGTTCCAGTTCGTGACGGCGGCCAACGAACGCGAAACCCCGGCCAAATCCGGCATTCCGGTCCACCGCGTCACCCTCCCCGAACACCCATCTTTTGCGCACACTACCCACTCAAACCCGTTCCCCATTGTTTCGGTCAGCGCTTGACCCGCATCGTCTGGATCGTTCGAGAACACGACGACGCCGTCACGCTCACCCACACTGTGCGAACGGAGCGGAAACACCATGATCCACTCGCCATTTCGCGGCCAGGAGGCCGGGCGCGGCGGCCCTGATCCTCGGGGAATCCGGCCTCGGGCGGACCACCCTCGCCAGGGAGGCGATGATCCGCTCCCGCGGACTGGGCGCGGTGGCGTGGAGCAACGTCGGCACCACCGCGAAGGGTGCGCAGGGCGTGGCCATGTCACTTCTCGCCGAGATTGGCGAGACTCGGCCGGAGGGGGCCGCCGCAACCACGTCGGTGTATGAATCGCCTCCTACGGGCGGCCTGAACTCATCATTCGCCTTCGTTTCACCCCAACGCCGGCCGTTGTCGCTGTGATGTCAACCCGTGCATCGGCGTACGTGGCCGACGCCCATCATGGCCGGCGACCGGACCATCCGGTATTGGGAAACAACCCGTGAACCTGAGCCGCCCGCTGGACTTCAGCAGAGTCGTGCGCTCCTGAGTGCCGAAAACAAATTGAAGTCCGCTGATCGGGAGCGCTTCTCTCTCGCCGGATCACATTACCCGGCGTGCCACTCGCGGCCGTCCAACCGGACGTGCCCGCACCACTGAAACCGAAAGGGAAGACAGTGCAAACAAAAAACGTGGTCGAGGCGGTTCGTTCCCGCCTTGGGGCCGCACTGGGCCGGGGCCGGACTGCCCCGACCGAAGCCGGCACCGTCGCGTCCAAGCCGCGCCCACGCAGGCTGATCGTCCTCGCCCTGGCCGCCACCCTGGCAGCCCTGCCGATCTCGGCCGCCGTCCAGACCGTCGGCGCACCCAAGGCCCAGGCTGCCGTCGACGACCGATACTCCTGGGTCTACCCCGGCACGGCCGCGATGGTGGCCTTCAACTTCTGGCAGAACCGTTGGCCCGCCACCGGCCCCCAAAACGCTCAGTTCCGCCCGAGTAACGGGCAGGTCATCAACGGGGGCGGGACGTACAACGACCGCGACAGTCAACTGCGCAACTGGATCGGGCATGTGACCGGCAACTGGGCGCCGTTGCATTTCCGGGAGTACGACGCCGCGATCAGGCCCGCGGGCTCAAACCGGGGTGCTGGGCGATATGTCTACAACGTGGAATACGGCGTCATCTTCCACTCGGCCGACCACTACGCCAACTTCGCCCCGCTCAACTTCGGAAGCCTGCCCATCCCCTGGTTCAACCAAACCGTGTACTGCTACGAGCACCCCGCTGGACAGGTGAACAACAGGCGGATCGTCCTCCACAACCCTCGCTCGAACCCTGTTGAGTTCACTGTCGCCGGGCTTCCAGGCTCCGGAATGTCCGTTCAATACCACCGGACGTGGCAATGGTGGCACTCCGACCATCACACGTACTACGTGGATGACCGTGCACACAATTACGATGACGGCCGCAGCTTCAATGCATTCAACGCCTTCAGAATGCACAACCGCGCCGATCTGATCTGCCGGGAATTTACCCCTTTTTGGAACGGACACTTCTAACACCCGCAAGAACCCGCAACGCGACCACCACCAGGCCCGGCACGGCCGACCGGATCGGGGCCCCAGGGGAGCACATCGTTCCCTGCCCCTCCCCGCTGCCCCGCGCCTGCCTGTCCGCCCCGTTCGCAAGGATGACCCGCCACACACACGTCCGCCGGAAACCCCACGGAAGCGCTCAGCCTCTATCGCGAGGCGCTGACCTTGGAGGACGGACCAGAAGTCCTCGTCGAGAGCGCGCACACGTACGCGGGCATCGGCGACGCCCATGCCGCACTCGGCGAACACGACCAAGCCGCTGAACACTGGCAGCGGGCACTGACGATCTACCGCCGGCTCGGCATGCCTCAGGTTGACGCTGTGGCAACGAAACTGTCGAATCGGCTCTGATCCCATTTCGCGGATCTCCGGGCCCTGCTCCAGTTCAGTGCACCACCATCCACAACGGACACACAAACAAGATCGCCCGCCGAACCTGTTTGCGCAGGTCAGCGGGCGATTCGTATGCCGTGTTCAATTGCGGAGCTGAGGGGACTCGAACCCCTGACCCTCACACTGCCAGTTTGGTCCACAAAGGACCTCTACCAGCACAAAACACTAGAACGCCAACAACTCCAACGCAACTAGCCGCCGTTCAGCGCCGTTGAGTGCCGTTCGATGACGTTGCGCTCCTGGTGCCGCTCCAGTTCCGCTCCAGCACGATCAGTGTGAGACTCGCGGTCAGCGTCACACCGAGCCGTCAGCAGGTTGAGCGGGTCACGACGGCGCGATGAGCCGAAACCGGCCTCCGCGCAGGCGAACGAGTTCCAGGCGAGGTGGCGCACCCTTGGGCCAGGGCGCGAGTCCAAGCGTCATCAGCCACCGACCAACGGCAGCACTGCGCAACTCGGTGCGCGCTGACTGGGCATGATCGCTGGTGTAACAGCCGACCCGCCGCTCCGATCCTGTGTCAAGACGCCGGACATGGGCGAGGCGTTCGCGAGATGCACTGTCGATTCCCTCAGAGCGTCCGGCATCGACAGCCACGCTCGCTTCACTCTCTGCCGCGGAGCGACACCCGATAGATCAGGACGCCTGGACCGCACTCCGCGATCAGATCCTCGTCGCCGATATCGCCCTCGGCACGCACCTCGCCACCCCACCTCACCACATGGACAGCAGCCCGATCCCGACCACCTCCAAGGTGCGGTACTGACCGAATCGTGCGTGGAGTGCAACATCAATCAGGCGTCGCGGCGTCGCTGACCGTCGATGTCCGATGATCGGCGAGCGGTGAGCTCGAAGCGGTCGTAGGGTCGGTAGGCTGCGCAGGCCCGGCCACCAGGCGGTCGGGGTGCAGCGGGATCGGAGGCTCACCATGTTTGTGCAGCTGGTGCAGGGCAAGGTGTCCGACGCCGAGCGAATGCACGCCCAGTTGGACAAGTGGATGCAGGACCTGGCCCCGGGGGCGACGGGGTGGCTGGGTTCGACCTGTGGCGTGACCGAGGACGGCACCTGCGTGTGCTTTGTCCGATTCGACACGCCTGAGCACGCCCAGGAGAACAGCAACCGGGCGGAGCAGGGTGCCTGGTGGGCGGAGACGTCCAGGTTGTTCCCGCAAGGCGCGGAGTTCCTCGACAGCGAGCGGGTCACCGAGGACACGCCGGGCGACCCGGCGAAGGCCCAGTTCGTGCAGGTCATCGAAGGGCGCGCGACCGACGCGGCCAGGGGTCTGGAGCTGACCATGGAGAACTCGGACAAGTGGGCCGAGTACCGGCCGGACATCCTCGGCAGCGTCGGCGCCAACTTCACCGATGGCCGGTACGCCATGGAGATGTTCTTCACCAACGAGGCCGACGCGCGCAAGGGTGAGCAGAAGGAGCCGCCTCCGGAGCTCAAGGCCCAGATGGACGAGATGCAGGCGCTGGCGGCGGAACCCCCGAAGTTCTTCGACCTCAAGAAACCCTGGATGTATTCACCCCGCTGAAACCGCCTGGGGTGAGGCACAATCGCACGCCTCACCCCAGAGTCCTCTGGTTGTGGCGCAGCCGGTCCTGGTCGACGCTGTCGATTCCGATACCGGCGTTGATCTCCTCGAACGGGTCATCGCGGTTCTTGCCGATCGCAGCGAGCAACGTGCACGACGAGTTGCCCAACGGGTCGTCGCAGACGAACTGGTCCCAGGGACGGTCACGCCACGGAACCCTCATCGACAAGTGCTGGATGCCGGCCACACCGAGGTTCTACCAACAGGCACCGACTCTTCGCCGTCCCCGGCCACCGCACGTAGTCCACCGGCACGTCACACCGACCCTATCGATCTTCTCGATCAACCAAGGCAAGCGATGTCCGCTCATGCCCACATCGATCGGCGGCGACCCGCGCCAGTGTGCGGTGGCAGACCTTGCCGGTGCGGCCCACCGGCAGCTCAGGCAGGGTGAGCAGGAACTCGGGCCGTTTGGGCTTGGCCAGTCCCTGAGCGGACAGGAACGCGGTGAGGCCGGAAAGCTCGAGGTTCTGTCCATTGCGGACGGTCACGATCGCGCAGAGCCGTTCGCCCAGCTCGGTGTCCGGCACCGGCACGCAGGCGACCTCGCCGACCGCCGGGTGTCTGCCGATCGCCAGTTCCACCTCGGCGGGGCTGATCGTGTAGCCGCCGCGGATCACCACGCGTTTTCCCCTGCCGGTGACGTGCAGCCGGCCCGCACCGTCGAAGTGGCCGCGGTCGCCGGTGCGCACCCAGCCACCGTCGTGCCGATGGCGGGCATCCAGTTCGGGCGCGCCGACGTAGCACAGCGGCGTCATCGGGCCGCGTGCGCAGATCTCGCCGTCGACGATCCGGATGTCGCACACCGCGGGGTCCGGCACGCCCACGCCGTTCTCAGGTGTCGTCGTGTGGCAGTTCACACCGTCTGACGAGCCGTAGACAGTGATCACGTCGACGCCGAATCGTGCGCGACACGCGGCGAGTGTCACGGGGGGCAGCACGTCGCCGCTCGACACCAGCGCGGCGAGACCGGAGACATCGAGGCCGGCGGGGTGATCGGCCAGCCGCCGCCACATCGCCGGCACCGCGAACACGTGCGTCGGGTGATGTTCGGTGATCAGCCGCAACGCGGTGTCCGGCGCGAACTTCCGGGTGAGGATCAGCGTGCCGCCCAGACAGCACAGCGTGATCGGCACGCCGAACGAGCCGAACGACGAGGTGAGCGAAACGAGCACGAGGTCGCGAGGCACGGGCAAGGAACCGTGCACGGCCCGCAGGTAGTTGGCCCGCCCACCGGCGAACGCGTTGTGCGAATAGGCGACCATCTTCGGTTTCGCCTCCGAGCCGGACGACAGCAGGATCTTCGCCGGCGCCTCCGGGTGGGGTCTTGCGCGGTTTGGAGTGCCAGAGCGTTCGTTTCCACTCACCACCCCACCGGCGATCAGCGCGCTCGCGCCGGCGCGGGAGAGCAAGGCGTTGGCGCCCACGGGCAGCGGCAGTACCACCCCACCCACGGCGAGCACCGCCAGCTCGGCGACGACGGCGGCACGGCCATCGGGTTCCTGGACACCGATGATGTCTGTGGCGCCGTACGGCAGCCTGGTGGCAAGCGCTTGGACGAGCAGATCCAGCTCGGCGTAGGACAGCTCACCCTCGTCGTCGATCAGCGCCGTGCGGTTCGGATGTTCCCGAACCCGGTCGCGGAACAGCGAGTGCAGGTCGCGGTCCGGGCAGTGCCCGCGGGCGACCCAGTCGCGGCGCAGCTCGGCGGGGACCAGGTCCCGCAGAACCATCCCGGTAGCGGACACCCACGTCATGACGTGAACTCCCATGGCGAGGAGACCAGGACGCAGTCGTCCTGGATGAGGGCACGGGCGAAGCGGGGGTCCGCGGCGAGTGCGGTCAGGTCATCGCACACCGGCACGGTCAACGGCTCGGCGCATCGGCGTCTCTGCCAGGAGTTCAGTCTGCCGGCCGCGGACAAGAGCGACGAGTCGACCCGCGTGGCACCGCGGGTCAGCGCGGTCACGATGCCGTGTGCGCACACGACTCCGCCGAACACGTCGACGATCGTCATCAGCGATGGCGGAACCCCGCTGTATGCCTGCACGACGAAGTCCGTCCCCAGCGGCGGGTTCGCACCGAGCTCGGCGCCCCAGCCCGACGCGTGTGCGTACACGATCCCCGGTCGCACCCGCGCGAGATCGGCAGGCCGCAACGACCACTGCTCCGCCTTGCCCGGCGCCCAGTTGTGCAGGAACACGTCCGCGCTCGTCGCGAGGTCGAGCGCCTCCTGCCTCCCGCCAGGCGTGCTCAGGTCGATTTCGACCACGTCCTTGCCCCAGTTGAGCGCGCGGAACCGGGCCGAGGTGTCACCAGCCATCGGCGGCACCCAACGCGACGGGTCACCGCCCGGCGGCTCGATCCGCAGCACGGTCGCGCCGAGCAGCCGCAACAGGTGCCCGGCCAGCGGCCCCTGCACCCGGCGGCACGACTCGAGCACCACCAGCCCGGACAACGGAAGCAGCTCGGCCGGACATCCACGCCGTTGATCGCCACTCGCGCCGCTCAGCACGAACGCGGGCCCGTGGCAGACCGGCTGGTCCGACACCCGCACCAGCGTCATACCGGTGCGATGGGCTACCTCGGTGATCCACGCCATCGGGTGTGCGGCGAGTACTTCGGGCAACGAGGGCAGCGGACAGGTCGCGGTCGCGAACCGGTGCAGGAACGGCCGCCACCCTTGTGACACGGCTTGGTCGTCCGCACCGAACGTGGCCCAGAACCGTTGCCACACCGATGGATCGAGGGCCTCGATCTCGAACGCGACCCCTTCGGCCGAGTGAAACGGCGGCCCGCCAGGGGAATGCGGTTCAGCCGGATCGTCCGCTGTCGCCGCCGCGAGGTACTGCGCGACGGCGAGCAGGGCGGCCTGCGCCAGCGAGGTGGACACCGCGTGCAACGGGATTCCCCGCGCCTGGGCGAATGTCAGCGCGTGGGCGCCCAGCTCCGCCAGTTCCGCCGCGACGATCGAGGCGTAGTCGAGGCCGAGTGGCGTCGGCCGTCCGAACCGGCGACCGTGCACGTGCATGATCCCGCACGCGGCCTGCACGTCCTGTTCTCCCGCCAGCGGTAGGTCGACCGGGCCTGCCACGGACACCGCGTCGAGCGAGAGCGTCACGCGGGCCTCCTTCCGTGCACCGAGTAGACGACGCAGGACGACGCGCGGAACCGCGGGTCCGCCATCACCGCGCGCACTCCGGCGAGCTGCTCGTCGGTCATGCCCGCCGTGATCAGCTTGTCCCGCAGGTGATGTGTGTGATGCACCAGCAGCCGCACACCCGGCGATCCCGCGCGCCACGGGAACAGCGCGGGCACCGGGTCCACATCGACGAGCCCCGCAGCACCATCGACGTGGCGGCCCGCCTGCCCCACGTGCCGTCTCCGCCCGCAGCGCGAAACATCCGTTCTTTGACAGCGAGGAAGCTCTCGTAGAGCTCGGCCGCCCGTTCGTCCGGCGCGAGCAGCACCGGGCCGTAGGAGATGTCGAACTCGTCGATCTGCAGCCACCCGCCTGGCTTCAACGCGCGCACCAGCTTGCGCAGCACGGCCTCGCGTTCCGGGATGTGCTGCAACACCAGCCGCGCATGGATGAGGTCGAACTCGTTGTCCGGCAACGGGTCGTGCACCACGTCGTGCCGAAGGACCGTGAGCCCGTGCGCCGCTGTGATGTGCTCTGGTTTGATGTCGGTGGCGACCACCGAGCCCGCGTGGGCAGCGAGCCAGTGTGCGACGCTGCTGCCGCCCGCGCCGACCTCGAGACAGCGCCAGCCCGGACCGACACCGGTCTCGGCCAGCCTTGCCAGTGTGATCGGGTCGTATGCCTCACTGAGACACCGATGCTGTTCGGTCGCGTGCACGCTGTGGTTGTCGAAGACGTAGGTCGTGGTCACGTCCACCTCCCCGATCCGTTCGTGTCGGCGGCGCCCACCAGCCGCGCCAGCAGTTCGAGTCGTCGCACTTTGCCGGTTCCGGTCCGCGGCACGTCGTCCCAGCGCAGCACCACGGGCTCGGCCATCGGCGGCAGGCCGGCGACCGCGAGCCGCCATTCGGTCAGGTCCAGCTCGGTATCGGTCACCACCACGGGAATCGGGTGCCCCCCGGATGCGGCGAGCAGGACGCACTCCGCCACGCCGGGCAGCCGGTCCTCGAGGGTGTCCTCCACGGCGAGGCAGCTGATTCCGGCCACCGTGTCCACCTCGCGGTCCAGCAGCGTCACCGCGCCGGTGCGGCTCAGGATGCCGAGGTCGCCGGTGTTCCACCAGGGCCCATCCGCCTTGGTGTCCCAACGATCCTGCTCGCCGACGTAGCCCGCGCACCGGGCGCGGGTGCGGGCGAACAGGAGTCCCGCGGTGCCGCGCGGCACCGGAGCCAACGTTTGTGGATCGACTACGCGCAGCCTTGCCATTCCCGGTATCGGTCTGCCGAGATCGCGGGTCGTGTTCGCGGTGCGCCGGGTGAGGAACCGGAACGAGAGCGGCCCGGTCTCGGTCTGTCCCCAGCCTTGCATCCACAGTGGACGTCTGTGGTGCGACGCGCGCAGCATCGTTCTGATCACCGGCGGGTGCATCGCGTCGTAGGTGCTGACGAACCGGCGGACGGCGTGGAACGGGTTGTCCGGACCGGCGGCGAGCGGCCGCCAGCGCACGTAGGCCGCAGGCAGTGCCTCCAGCACCGTCGGCGGGTGCGCACCGAACATCCGTGCCGCCGAGGACGCGTCGCTCAGCAGCACGATCTCGCGCGGCGCGAGACACAGCGCTGACGCAGTCCAGCAGAACGTGCGGCCGTGCGCGTACGAACTGGCGTTGCCCATCACGTCATCACGCCGGGTGCCGATGACCGGCCAGCGCACCGACTCCGGTCGCGCGAGCGTGTCGATGATCGTCCGGGTGGTGTGCACGACCAGCTTGGGCACCCCGGTGGTGCCGGAGGTGTGGTTGATGATCAACGGAGCGTCGTCGTGCCTGCGGTGAGGCGCAGGCGGCCTGGCCGCGGCGAACTCGTCGATCCGCAGCACCCGCCGGGTACTCACCGCCCTGTCGGTGACCACGAGCGCCGGATCGAGGCGTTTCACCAGGGTTTCCAGCGTGTCGTCGGGCAGGTGGCCGGACAGCAACGCGGGCACCGCGCCGAGCCGCACCGCCGCGCACGCCAGCAGGTCGTAGTCCCAGTGGTTGCGCTTGACGACGGCGACCCGGTCACCGGGCCGCACCCCTGCTTCGGACAACCACCCCGCGGCGTCGAGCACCAGATCGGCGAGCTGCGCGATGGTGAACGTGTCGCCCCTGCCGGGCGCGATGTCGAACGGCCGGTCCAGGCGCACGGTCGTCGCCGCGCCGGCGCACTGTTCGAACAACGTCCCCATGTCGTGTGGCTTCACACCCGCTCCTTCTTCCGGGCCAGGCGATTCGCTGCGCGCAGGCCGGACCGCACCGCCGCCTCGCTGCACGGGCTCAGGTACACCCAGTCACCCGCGTAGTCGACGACCCCGCCCAGCCCCGCCTCGAACGAGGACCGCAACGCGAGCGCCCGCGGCGTCGCCTCGGGCAG
>NZ_VSRL01000132.1 GCF_012184385.1 Lentzea indica | reverse complement strand
CCGGCCGCCCCGGTCTCGTATCCCGGCTGGCACGAGCGGGAACGGGCGGCGCGGTTGCGGGAGCACGGTGTGCCGGTGCCACGGGCGTTGTTCGAGGAACTGCGGTCGGTGACGGTGGGGGTGGGCGCATGATGCGGCTCGGCATCGTCGGACTCGGCGTGATCTCCCGTTTCTACCTGTCCGCGCTGGAAAGCTCTCCGGACTTCACGCTCGCCGCCGTCTGCGATCGCGACCCCGCCGCGTTGGCGGGTCACCGGATGCCCGGCTACCGCGACCACCGCGAACTGCTCGCCGCGGGCGGGCTGGACGCAGTCGTCGTCACCGCGCCGAACGACGTGCACGCCATCGTGTGCCGGGACGTTCTCGACGCCGGGCTCCCGGTGTGCGTGGAGAAACCGCTGGCCACCACCCTGGCCGACGGCCGTGACCTGGCCGACAGGGCCGCCCGGCGGCAGGTCGCGTTGTTCACCGCGTTCCACCGCCGCTACAACAGCAACGTGCTCGCGCTGCGCGACGAGATCGGCGGCGCGACGATCGAGTCGGTGACCGTGCGGTACCTGGAACAGATCGAGGAACACGTCGGCCACGACCGCTGGTACCTCGACGCGGCGCGCTGCGGTGGTGGCTGTGTCGCGGACAACGGTCCGAACGCGCTCGACCTCGTCCGGCTCTTCCTCGGGCAGGTGGCACTGCGCGGCGTGCGGATCAGCCGGGACGACGCCGGCGTCGACCGGCAGGCGGTGCTCGTGCTCGACCGCGCGAACGTGGAGCTCGACTGGTCGTTTCCCGGCGAGGTCAAGGACGTCGAGATCCGCCTGGCCGACGGGTCGGTGCTCCACGCGGACATGCTGGCCGGCTACCGGGAGTTCAAGGAGTCGCTCCGGCACGAGTACGAAGGCGTGCTGCGTGAGTTCGCGGAGGCGGTGCGGCTGGGAGCGGCGTGGTCTGACGGAGGCCTGGCTCTGTTGTCCATTGTGGATGAAGCATATCGGAGGGAGACGTATGCGCGAGGACGGGCCGAAACGGGAGATCACCGGCACAGTCGTGAAGGTGCTGGTACACCGGCGTGACGATCGGGGGATGAGCCTGGAGCCGTTCGCCAGCCGGTGCGTGCGCGAAGGTGAGGTGCACGAGCTGGTCACCACCGACCACGACGACACCACTCCCGGCGCGCGGATCGACCGGGTCGGATTCCTCGGGTTCGTGGAGATCGGATGCGCGGGTGTGATCGACCGCGGTGACGAGGTGTGGATCGCCGGGGTTCGAGTGGGCACGGTGCTCGGGTTCGACGGTTGCCATTTTCCCAACCACTACAACATCCTCATCCACGTGCCGCGTCCGCGCACCGGGCCCGACCTCGGACTGAAACCCGAATTGGACGTGCGTTTCACCCAGTCGCCCTGAGCACGACGAAACGGGCCCCAGGCGCATCGCCTGGGGCCCGTTTCATCACGCGGTCAGTTGCCGAGCAGCGGCACGTCCAGCTTGCCGAGGTGATAGTCGCGCACGGCTTGCACGAGCTCATCAACAGTCAGCTTGCCGTTGCCGTTGACATCGATGGCGCAGAACGCGTTGTCGATGGCAGAGGGCTCGACACCGATGGCGTCCAGCCACTTGCCGAACTCCTGCGGGCTGACCTCGCCGTCGCCGTCGGTGTCACACAGCCCGACGATCGCCGCGATCGTGGGGCGCACGACCCGGTTGAACCCCGAGTCACCCTCCTGGAAGATCTGCGCCTCGATGACCTCGATGAACTGCTGCTCGGTCATCGAGCCGTTCGGTCCGACGCCCGCCTTGCTCGCCAAGTACTCGAACATGCCCGTGAACGAGTCGACCACCGCGCGGGCCTGCGGCGACGCCGGGTCCTCGCCGAACGCGTTGATGATCCGGCGAGCCTCGGCCTCGTAGTCGGACTTCTCGATCCGGCCGTTGTTGTTCACATCCCACTTCGCGAAACGCTTCTTGAGCCGATCGTTCTTGACTGCAGCGGTCATTCGCGCACACTCCTTCTCACGGAAGTTCGGAAGAACTGATGTCCGCCTGCCGGGCCCCACCCCGGCAGGCACCCCTACAGCAGGCGCTCTTACAAGCGCACAACCTCCTCTCCAGGAACGCGTCCCGTCACGTCGAAGAACAGCCGGGCGGTCCTCGCCAGCCGGCCGAGGTCGTAGCCACGGTGAGCGACAAGCAGCACAACGGCGTCCGCGGTCCGCAGAGCCGTGTCGAGATCCGGCGCGGCCTGCCCGAGCTCGGGCACTCCACCGGCCACCGGATCGTGATAGGTCACGATCGCACCGAGCGCACGCAGGCCCAGCGCGATCCGCACCGCAGCGGACTCGCGGGTGTCCGGCACGTCCGCCTTGTAAGTGACGCCGAGCAGCAGGATCTTCGCACCCGGCAAGGGTTTGCCGTGGTCAGCGAGCATCCGCGTCACGCGTTCGATGACATAGGACGGCATCCGGTCGTCCACCTGCCGCGCCGCGTGCACCACACCCAGCCGGGTACCTTCCCGTTCGGCCTTGTCCAGCAGGTACTTGGGATCGACCGGGATGCAGTGCCCGCCGACACCGGGTCCGGGCACGAACGGCGCGAACCCGAACGGCTTGGACGCCGCACAGTGCAGCACGTCCCACACGTCGACGCCGATGTTGTCGCAGAACATCGCGATCTCGTTGACCAGCGCGATGTTCACATACCGGTAAGCGTTCTCCAGCAGCTTCGCCATCTCCGCCTCACGGGTGCCGCGCGCTACCACCACCGTGTCGACGAACCGCCCGTAGAACGTGGCGCAGTGCTTGGCACACAGAGGGGTGTGGCCGCTGACGACCTTCGGGGTGTTGCGCAAGCCGAACTGCAGATTTCCGGGATCGATCCGCTCGGGCGAGTAGGCGAGCGGGAAGTCCTCACCCGCGATCAGCCCATGCCGCTCCAGGATCGGCCGGACGACCTCGTCGGTGGTCCCGGGATAGCTGGTCGACTCCAGCACCACCAGCGTGCCAGGCCGCAGATGCTCGGCGATGGTCGTGGCTGCGGAGCGCACGGCGGACAGATCCGGCCCACCCCCGGCGTCGAGTCCGGTGGACACGCAGATCACGATCGTCTCGGCCTCGCTCAGCACCGCCGGATCGGAGGTGACGGTGAAACCCTTGGCCCGCATGGCTCGTAGCTGAGCCGTTGACACATCGAGCACGTGCGAGCGGCAGTCGGCCACCGCGGTGACCACCTCCGGAGAGGTGTCGTACCCGACCACCGACAACCCTGCGGCGATGGCTTCGGCGGCGAGCGGCAGGCCGACGTGGCCGACTCCGACCACGACAAGATCGACAGACACGCGTGTCCTTTCCCGACTCGTCACACCAGGGATCAGTCCTTGACGGAGAACGCCCCGCTGCCGGTGACGTGTGAACCGTGCTCCTCCTTGACGACCAGCCCAGGGGTCATGCAGAACGGGTCTGCGTGCACGACGACGTCGGCGTTGGTCAGGTTGACCAGCACGTGCGCGGCGAGCGGGAGTTTGTTGCAACCGTTGGGATTCCGGTAGATCTCGATCGCCGTGACCTCGGTCGAGAACACCGCCACCTGGCCAGCCGCAGCCTGTGCGGGCGAGTTCATCGATGCCAGGAGAGCGGTCGCGGCGAGCGCGCCCAACGTTGCGGTGACAAAGCGTCTCATCGAGTCCTCCAGGTTCGGTGATGTCGCTCTCCGTACGCTAACAGCGACGGAATGCGATTTTGGATTTGTGCCCAAACACCACGCGCCCAGGTTGCGGTCGGCCAGGAGGGACATCCGAATGGAGGTGTTCCGACGCGCCTCTGCGTGTGCTTTTACCGCTGGCGTTCCCATGAACGAGTGACGCGCACGTCACCGTCGGCCGAGACCGCGCAACGCGATCATCATCCCGAGCAGGCCCGCCATGGCGGCATCGTTGCGATGCCCCACTGGAAACGGAACGGTTGATCAACCTCGGCTCACCCTGCGTGAGCGCGACCACGCGTTCTTCGAAAAGCACATCCAAGAGCGCTCAGGGGATCGCCTAACTGGAGGTACTGGCCACCGACACGCTCTCCGACAGCCTGCACGGCGACAGCCCGAGAAGATCTGGGCCACACCCGAAGAAATCATGCGCATCGCCGCACAAGCAGCAGCACTCATAGGTGACACCATCGGTACGCTCATCATCACTCAAAGCTCCGCGGCCGCGATGCTGATGTGTGTTCGCGCCGCTGGCTTGTCTACGTGGTCGAGGTCCCGGCGGCCCTCTACCGAATCGCGTCACCGAGGTCTACTCCCACGTCGCACCCGAAGTCGAACTACGACTCCTCAACGACCTGCAGCGCCGGTGGCACGAAGCAGACCTGAATGTCCCGGCGCACCCGGCCGCACCCGAACCGGCAGACCGCCACGTCTCCGGACCGCTTGCCGCGTAACGAACCCGTGCCCCTCACACCGTTGGTGGGAGGGACACGGCGATCACCCAGTCCAGCCACCAGCTTGATGATCAAGCAGGAGAATCATGCCCCAGAACTGCTCCATAGGGTCACCACAACACGGCCGACAGACGATCACCGGAGATCAACCTGGAACAGCAAGAAACCCGCCTGACCAGCGGAAACCGCTCAGTCAGACGGGCTCTACGAAAGAGTGGAGCTGAGGGGACTCGAACCCCTGACCCTCACACTGCCAGTTTGGTCCACAAAGGACTCCAACCAGCACAAACACTAGAACCCCAACAACTCCAACGCAAATAGCCGCCGTTCAGCGCCGTTGAGTGCCGTTCGATGACGTTCAACTACCTGCCCTGCTCCAGTTCCGCTCCAGCACGATCAGTGTGAGACTCGCGGTCAGCGTCACACCGAGCCGTCAGCAGGTTGAGCGGGTCACGACGGCGCGATGAGCCGAAACCGGCCTCCGCGCAGGCGAACGAGTTCCAGGCGAGGTGGCGCACCCTTGGGCCAGGGCGCGAGTCCAAGCGTCATCAGCCACCGACCAACGGCAGCACTGCGCAACTCGGTGCACGTGCGCCAGAACGACTTCGACAGAGACACCGTGACGGCGTCGGCCGGCCCGAGTTCGATCTCGACGGAGTCCCAGCATGGTTCGAAGAACTCATCCCGATCTGCGGCGGAGATCCGCAGCCCATAGCCCGCGCCGGACCCCAGCGGCCTACCGTTGCTCCAGGCCGTCACAAGCACGATGATCTCCTCCTCGACAGCGAGCGCTGACTGGGCATGATCGCTGGCGTAACAGCCGACCCGCCGCTCCGATCCCGTGTCAAGACGCCGGACATGGGCGAGGCGTTCGCGACATGCACCGTCGATCCCCTCACAGCGTCCGGCATCGACAGCCACACTCGCTTCACTCTCTACCGCGGAGCGACACCCGATACCCCGGTCCACGGCATGTACAGCTTCGTCCCAGCCCGACCCGCCGACCACCCGCACCCACGGTTCAACCGTCCACCCCCTCAAGCTGATCAACCCGGCATGCCGGCAAAGCACCTGGGGCTCCCGACAGCCCCTACCGATCACCAAGATTCAGGACGCCTGGACCGCACTCCGCGATCAGATCCTCGTCGCCGATCTCGCCCTCGGCACGCACCTCGCCACCCCACCTCACCACATGGACAGCAACCCGATTCCGACCCCGACGCAAACGCCCCGGCCACAAGAAGCGGTCATACCTTGTGGTTCGAACGACCCACATTCTCTGAGGTCAAGTCGTGCTACGGTCGCCTTCGTTGCGAAATAATTGGCTGCTTGTGCCGCTTTGGGTGCACTTTCGCGTGCCACGGAACTCTGCTGTATTTCGGATGCAAACAGAAGGGTCAGCGGTGAACCGTTCGGTTACGCGCCTGCGCAAGATGGCTGTGGTTATGTGATCGGCGGGTGGCTGCCGTGAGCGCCAAGGTCCATTGAGGCTTCCACTGACCTGGTATTTCCGGCATATACCCATCGCATTCCAGGAGCCTGCGGCCAGCCACCTCGCCGTTCGACAACAGGGCGTGGATCAGGAAGACCGGGCCGGACCGGCGACCCGGCATCCAGACAGCATTCCTGAGGACATCTTCTACTTCTCGCGAGAATCGAGACATCTACGAAGCACCCTTCCACGAGACCATCATGACCTCACCGACCAGTCAGGCCGCGTGACTGAACCTGTCATCCAACGGCGCAGCACGGCACAAACTACGGAGCTCGACATAGTGAAGAACCTACTGAGGTCGTTCCTCATCATCCCGGCGCTCACTGTGGGGTTGTTGGCCGGAAACGCAGGACCAGCCGCGGCATCGTCGGTGTATCTGGCGACGAACGACGGCGTGACGTACAGCTTCGTGCAAAACGTTCACAGTCCGGCGTTCAGCAACTCCAAGAGTGGCTACATCAAGATCCACCTGCAGCGGTCATGCGCGACCTCGGAGGGGTCGTTCATCGTCCGGCTGCAAAAGCGCATCGGTAGCAACTGGGTCGTGCAATCCAGCACCGAGCGCATCTGGTGCAGCACCAGCCGCGGCTACCTCACCCTCAACTGGCACTATCAGCAGTCTGGGACGTATCGGATCGACTTCTACTCGCTGACCGGGAGCAGTCAGAAGCGCATCCACTACTGGGGCGTGTACCGGTCAGACAATCCGTGATGCGGGCCACGTAGTCGCACCTTGAAGCCCGCCGTGCTCGTCCTGTTGGGACGGACCGGGACAACGAGGTGCGGTTAGGCCATCTGAAGCGAGGTGGCGGGATCGAGCATGGCTTCGCAGGCGGTGGAGCTGAGGTAGCCGAGGCTGGAGTGTCGGCGGCGGGTGTTGTGTGCTAGCCCTGATGGCACCTGCGGGGACATCTGTACCAGCCAGTGGCCGTCGAGCCAGGGTGTCGAGAGTGGCGACTCGTGGACGGATTGCCGTCGCCGGTATGCGACGCCGGTGACCACGCGTGCTGACATGGACGCGGTGAACCACCGGGCCGCATGCTGGCGACGGCAATCCGTACGCGACGATGGCCCGGTCCTCGACCAGCAGGTGCCGGCCGTCATCGTGAGATGTCGTGCACTGCGCGACGCCTACAGGAACGGACCACGGCGGATTACCTCTCGCTTCCCCACAAGATGTCCTTCTGACCGCTGTTGCAATCGCTCTCCAAGACGCTCCGTGGAGGGTTCGCGTCCATCTTCAGCTCGTCCTCCGGCCAGGACGCGACTTCAGCGCGCGTCTTTTCCAGTACCTGGGCGGCGTCGCGCACCAGCAGGTACTCGTCGCCAACGGGAAGGCGCTGCAGATCGAGATCAATGCCGCCGCGGAACGAAACACCCTCCAGCCGGGCTCCGGTGAGGTCGTTGCCCCTGTACTCGTTTCGCGTCCGCCCGAGACGCTCGTTGTCCCATGGTGTCGCGCTGAACGTGACGTCGCGGAGGAGACCGGAGAACACGCAGTCCACGAACTCGGCCTCGTGACACATCATCTTCTCGATCTTGACGTACATCACGGCAAGCCAACTCAGAGGTCACCTATCGGTGCAGCCGACCCCTGCGGCACTGAGCGCGGTACATGACTGCAGATCGCGAATCTCCAGGTCGACTCCGCATCGCCGAGCAGGCCGCCGCCTCGGCGGAGAGACCGCCGGCCTGCTCGTCATCACCGCCGCCTGGACCGGATCTTCTGATCACTTGTCTGTCACTGTGCACCGCGGAGTTCGACGTCGTGCCTGATCGCCGTGACGAGGACCCAGCCCCGCAGGTCGTCGACGGTGCTGGACTCGAGGTGAGTCCGGAACCCGTGTGCCGTGAGCCCGTCGACGATCGCTTCCGGCGAGTGCCGGGTCATCAGGCGCATGTACTGCCCCGTGTAGGGGTCGAGTTCGAGCGCTGAGGAACTCCCTCGCTGGGTGCCGAGGACCAGCATGCCACCGACCGCGATGACCCTGGCCAGTTCGGCGAACGCGATGCGGAGCTGCTCCGGCGGCAGGTGCAGGAGCGTGGCGACGCACCAGCACCCTGCCACCGCACCGGCGCGAAGCGGGATCCCGCGGACGTCACCCTGCACGAGCGGAGCGGCGACCTGCCGCCGGCTCTCGGCCAGCATGCCGGCAGACAGGTCGATGCCCACGACGTTCGCGCCGAGGCTCTCCAGGTGCTGAAGGTCCCTGCCGCTGCCGCAGCCCAGTTCCAGCACCAAGCCAGTACCCGCGTGGGCGAGCAGTCGATCGGCGTAGGGCACGAGGCCCCTGCGGATCGTGCGGTTGGCGGCCGCGTACGCCGGAGCAAGCCCGTCGTACGTGTGCCGTGACCACGGCACCGGCTCAGGGTCGACTACCACTCAGTTCCTCCCCGTGGGACAGCGCGTGTGCAGCGAGCAGACGAGGCACGCCGAAGTCCACTGTCGGCACGAACACCTCTCCACCCGCGACGATCAGGTCTCCGCCCTTGGTCCGCACCAAGGTCAGTTCCGCAGACACCTTCGACGTCCCTGTCGCGTCGGAGACCGTCGCGTGCTCGTCCCCGACGAGGGGAGCGAGCAGGTGCCACGGCACCATCCGCACACACTT
Source organism: Lentzea indica (assembly GCF_012184385.1). Taxonomy (GTDB): domain Bacteria; phylum Actinomycetota; class Actinomycetes; order Mycobacteriales; family Pseudonocardiaceae; genus Lentzea; species Lentzea indica. Next base: position 16,246 of record NZ_VSRL01000132.1, on the reverse strand, counting down.
CCAGTTGACCAGTTCCGGCAGCCGCGCGGACTCCGCCTTCCCGGCATCGTCCATCAACCTGAGCGGAAGGTCTGCCGAGTACGCGTCCTGCGCCGACTGCCCGATGAGGTTTACCAGACCGGGGTCTGCAGCCGGCAAGCGCGCCGCGACCTGCCTCGCGTCCTCGACGGTGACCCGGATCCGATGCGCCGCATCGGGTTCTGTCAGAGGAGCTCTCTTCTCTGAGGCGGGCGCGGGCAGCCACGACTCGAGCGCGCTGGCCCGCGCCGCATCCAGCAGGCAGAGCTCCGCTACCCGGTCCAGGCAGTGGCGAAAAAGGGCAGCAACGCGGCTTCGTCGAGCGTGGCGTGCAAGCGGCGTACGTCGACGTCCATCGCCAGTGCCAGATAGATATCGTTGATGCTCTTGGCGTCCACGAAGCAGTCTCCGGCGGCATTGCTGAGCACACAGGTCAGGTTGTCCGTCACGTCGATGGCGGGAAACTCGTCCGCTTCGGACTTTCGCCCATCCGCACATGTCAGTGCGTGCAGCGGCATCCGGCCGCAGTGGCGCACGGAGTACGGCCCCGCGTGCACGTCGACCGAGATCGCGTCGCGCGTTGGCGTGACGAGCTTGAGCGAGGCTCGGCACCAAGACTGATCTCCAGATCGACTTGCGTTCAAGAAGCCGTTGGCGCACAACTAAGTCCTCCTGCTCCGCCGCACCCCGGAGGCCGTCATGGCCTGGACAGAACAGATCGGCAAGCAATCCTGGCGCGTCCGCTACCACACCGGCGACGGACACACCGCGTCCATCTCCGGCTTCACCACCAAACTGGCCGCCGAGAACCACGCCAACGACGTCGAGAGCGACCAACGCCGCAACACCTGGCTCGACCCCGCACGCGGCAAGACCACCCTCGCCGAGTGGGCCACCATCTGGTTCACCTCACTCGATCTCGACCCACGCACCATCGACAACTACCGCAGCATGCTCCGCCGCCACATCCAGCTTCGCTGGGGCACCACCCCGCTCAACGCGATCACCGCGCTCGGCGTCAACAAGTGGATCGCCGACCTCCACGCCCTCGGCTACGCCAATTCCACCATCGCCGGCATCGTCAAGCTCCTGTCGATGATGCTCACCGACGCCGCCGACGAAGGCCTCATCCCCGCCAACCCCGTCCACCGACGCAGACGCCGCGGACGACGAAGCCACCGCATCCAACGCGAACGCGTCTGGGCCACACCCGACGAAGTCCTCCGCATCGCCGACCAAGCCCAAGCACTCGGAGGCAACACCGCCAAGCTGCTGATCATCACCGCCGCTTGGACCGGCTGCCGCTGGGGCGAGCTCACCGGACTGCACCGCGACAACCTCGACCTTGACCGCGGCATCCTGATCGTCGACCCGCGCTTCGGCGCCCTGCACGAGAGTTCCCACAAACAGTGGCTCGGCAATCCGAAGACCACATCCTCAGCCCGAGCCATCACGCTTCCACCGTTCCTGATCAAGCTGCTGCGCGACTACCTCCAGCATCACGACAACGAGTTCGTGTTCACCGCGCACGGCGGAAACTGGTTGTGGCGCAGCACCTTCACCCAACGCATCCTCGAACCAGCCGTCAACGGCAACGAAGACAGTCCATACAATCGCTCCCGCACAGTGCCTATCCGACCGGGCCTGACGTTCCATGGACTGCGGCACAGTCACAAGACCTGGCTCATCGCCGACGGCGCACCCGAGATCGCCCAAGCACGACGCCTCGGACATCACCTGCCCAACCGCGTCACCGAGGTCTACTCCCACGTCGCACCCGAAGTCGAACAACGACTTCTCGACAACTTGCAACGCAGGTGGCGCGCTGCCAGAGCAGACGTCAAAGCACACCCGACGGCTCCAGAACCGGTCGCACGGCGCCTGTCCGGCCCCGTTGCCGCATAACCAACACAACGACCCTCACCCCGTTGGCAAGAGGGACACCACATCCACGCAGACCAACGACCCAGGAACCGTTCTTCCTGGAGAAAGCCGCTCCAGAACCTCTCCACCAGACCAGAACAAGACGATCAAGAGGTGATCACCAGTGAAACGCAAAGAACCCGCCTGACCAGCAACAAAGGCTCGATCAGACGGGTTCTACAACTTGTGGAGCTGAGGGGACTCGAACCCCTGACCCTCACACTGCCAGTGTGATGCGCTACCAGCTGCGCCACAGCCCCTTGAAGGTCCACGTTCCCAGTAGGTTTCCCTGCCGTTCTCGTGTGGCAATACCGTACATCACCCGCGCCACAAGATAAAAATCGGGGGTATCCAAACCGCATTCGGCCTGGTAGGACCAGGTGATGACCGCCGGAGCGCCGTTCGATCCGAAGATCGAGTGCATGGACCCCGAGGCCCGTCGCGAGCTGCAGGAACAGCGCCTGCAAGGCCTCGTCGACCGCCTTCTCGGCACCGAGAACTTTCAGGGCGCCAGGCTCAGGGAAGCCGGAGTGACGCGTGGCACAGATGTGCGCCTCGACGAGATCCATCTGCTGCCCACGATCAGCAAGCAGGACCTCTGGGACCACTACCCGTTCGGGCTGCAAATCGCGCCACAGGAAGACATCGTGTGCGTGCACGGGTCGTCGGGCACGGGTGGCAGGCCGACGCTCATCCCCTACACCGCCAACGACATCGAGATCTGGTCCGAGGTCATGGCCAGGGCGCTCAAGGGTGCCGGGGCCACCACGACCTCGATCGTCCACAACGCTTACGGCTACGGGCTTTTCACCGGCGGGCTCGGGGTGCACCACGGTGGGCTCAAGCTGGGAGCCACGGTGATCCCCATGTCTGGCGGCATGACCGAGCGGCAGGTGAGGCTCATCGACGACCTCAAGCCTGACGTGCTCTGCTGCACGCCCTCGTACGCGCTGAGACTGGCGGAGGACCTCAAAAAGGAGAACTCGATCCAGGTCGGCATCTTCGGCGCAGAGCCGTGGACCGAGGAGATGCGCCAGGAGATCCAGCAACGGCTCGGAATCAAGGCGCTGGACATCTACGGACTGTCCGAAGTGATCGGTCCGGGTGTGGCGTGCGAATCCCTTGACTCCGAAGGGCTTCTCAACATCGCGGAGGACCACTTCTACCCCGAGACCGACCAAGGCGAGCTCATCTTCACCACGCTCACCAAGACCGGCATGCCACTCTTGCGCTACCGCACGGGCGACGTGGCAACGCTCCACGAGCCGGCCGGCCAACGCACGCTTCGGAGGATGAGCAAGCTCAAGGGCCGCAAGGACGACATGCTCATCATCCGCGGCGTCAACGTGTTCCCGACGGAGATCGAGGCGGTCGTCCTCACCCTCGCGAGCCCGCACTACCTGATCATCGAAGACCGCAGGACCACCACAGCGCAGCTGCACGTGGCGGTCGAGTCCACACAGGACATCAAGGCGAAACTGAGCCAAGACCTCAAGGAACGCCTGGGCATCACGTGCCAGGTCCACGTTCTGGAACCGGGAAAGCTGCCGCGCACGGAACAAGGAAAAGCGCAACGCCTGGCCCGGTGGACCCAGGGCCAGGCGCCGATCGACGGTCTTACTTAGTCAGGTCGGAGAGCCAGTTCTTGTTGTCGAGGTCGACGAGTTTGCCACCCGAAGCGACGCTGGGCGTGCCGCGGAAACGGCCCGTCTCGGCGTCGCGGAGAACGGGGTCGTTGCTGGTCTTGGACATCAGCTCGTCCAGCTGCGTCTTGTAGGTGTTGTTCTGCACGCAGGACTCGAAGGACGCCGAGGTGACGCCGACTTCCTTGCCCAGCTTGATGAGCTGGTCCTTGGTGTAGCCGGCTTCGCCTTCCTCGGGCTGCGTGTTGAACAGCGCCGCGTGGAACGCGTTGAACTTGCCGTCGTCGGCCACGCACAGGGCGGCGTTGGCCGAGTCGGTCGAGTAGCCCTCTGGCTTCGAGAGGCGGTTCAGCATCGGCAGGATGTTGTAGCGGACCTTGACCTTGCCGTCCTCGACGGCCTGTTTGATCGACGTACCGTAGGTCTTCTCGAACGTGCCGCAGATCGGGCAGAGGAAGTCCTCGTACACGTCGACGGTCACGGTGGCGGTGTCCTTGCCGACCACGACCGTGCTGCCGTCGCGGACCGCGGGCGCCGAGATCACGTGGTCGGCCGGTGCCTGGGGGATCGCGGCGCCAGGTGTCGGTCCCGAGGGCTTCATCGACTGGAAGACGACGTAGCCGATGACCGCGATGGCCAGCACCGCGACGACGGCTACGCCTGCGATGATCTTGGTCCGCTCCGAACCGCCCGAGGTACGGGCCTGGGCCACCGCACGCGCGGCCTGCTTCTTCTTCCGCGCACTGCGCTCTGCTCCACCCACGGCGACGAGGGTAGCGAGCCAAACTAAAAGAAAGCTGAGTACCCAATCACGCTTCTGGGTGGCGTGGCTTGCCGCCGACTCGCTCGCCGGTCGGGACCTCGGCGCTCTCGTCGAGGCAGCCGCACTCCGGTGCCACGGCAGCGGCCGTGTGCTCCTCCTCATGTGTGGGCAGGGTCTCGGGGGCGATCAGCCAGACGCCGACGGACAGCAGCAGCGCGGCGCCGGTGATGGCGAACGACGCTTCGAACCCGAACGCGTCGGCCACCAGGCCGGTGCAGAGCGGGCCGATGATTGCGCCGAGGTCCGTCACCATCTGGAAAGCCGCGAGAACGGGGCCGCCCTTGCCGCGCGCGCCGATGACGTCGGCCACCACGGCGTTCTGCGGCGGGTTCAGCAGGCCGGCGCCCATGCCCGCGACCAGGGAGGCGGCCATGAACATCCACACGTCGGTGGTGAAGCCCATCCAGATCGTGGCAACGCCGCTGACCACCAGGCCGATGATCGCGACCGGCTTGCGGCCCCACGTGTCGGCGACCTTGCCGGAGAGGAACAGCATCGCGGCGTTACCCGCGGCGAACACCGACATCGAGATGCCCGCCATGGCCGCGCTGCTCCGCAGGCCCTCGATCACGAACACCGACACCAGCGAGATCCGCACACCGAACACGGCCCAGCCGTTGGCGAACCCGGACGCCAGGGCCGCCCGGTAGGACCGGTGCCGCCACGCCTCGCGCACCGTCATCGGCGTGTCAACGTTGGACCTGTCCAACGCCGCCAAAGTCGAGCGTCGCAGGAAGAACCAGACAACGAACGCGGCGAGGCACAGCATCACGCCGTACGCCACGAACGGCACCCACAGCCCGAACGGCACGAGGCCCGCTCCGATGATCGGCCCCGCGACGTTCCCGATGAGGAAGCCCGCGGCCCACATGCCGGACGCCCGCCCGCGCATCGGCGCGGGGGTGATCCGGATCAGCAGACCGAGTGCGGCCACCGTGAACATCGTCGACCCGATGCCGGCGAGCGCCCGCCACGCCAGCATTTCGCCGTAGCTCGACGAGAAGCCGGAGAGCGCGGTGCCGACGGCCACGATGAGAATGCCGACGATGTAGACGTGCGGCTCGCCGAACCTGTTGACGAGCTTGCCGCTCATCGGCGCGAACGCCAGCCGCACGAACGCGAAAGAGCTGACCAGGGCCGCGACCGCGGTGTTGCCGACGCCGAACGACTTCGCGAACACCGGCAACACCGGCGCCACGAGGCCGAACCCCACGGCGATGATGAAGCTCGCCGCGACCAGAACCCAGACCTCAACCGGCAACCGCTCGCGCACGCGCACCCCAGCCTCCCTTAGCCCTGCTAAGGATATGTCACGCGGCAACTAAGTAACTCAGTCGAGCAGCTCATCCACTCTGCGTACATATGCCGTCACGGGATAGGCCGCCTCGAACCCGCACGCCTCGGCGAACCGCTCCCCCGGACCCTCGTCGACCTGCGAGGCGACCAGCATCGCCCCGGCTGACCGCAGGGCCGCAGCAGCAGACACCACCAACGACCGCCCAACGCCACGACGCCGCCGCGCTGGACGTATGACGCACTGCTCGACCAAACCCACACCGCGTTCGGCGAACCCCGACACGAAGCCGCCGATCCGTTCGCCGTCGTCCACCACCAACAACAAACAACGCGGGTCGTCCATTCGATGCCCGAGCCACCGCGACAACCTCGCCCGGTTCCCGACCAGCTCGTCCGACAGCAGCTCGACGATCCCGGGAAGATCCGCGTCGACGGCCCGCCGAACGCCCTCGAGGCGAGCAGGCCCGCGATGAACCACGGTCAACAGCTCCTCGACCGCGTACCAGCCGGAGTCGTCGGCGATTCCCTCGATCTCGTCCACGGTCGTCGGCGACGCGTACACCACCGCCTCGGCACGCCCCACCGCGGCGAACGTGTGCTCGAGCTGCAGCAACGTCGACGCGACCTCGACCGACGAGCCGTCCAGCGCGCAGCCGAAGTTGCCGGACGGAAGCGGGTTCTCCCGGTTGATCACCACGGACGCGCTGCCGACCCTGCCGACCTTGCCGTACCGGACCGCGCCGGACGCGAGCCGCGCGCCCTCCACCAACACGGCCAGCTCCCGTGCCTGGTACGGATCCAGCAACTCCGGGTCGTCCGGATCGCGCAACGGGTCAACCAACTCGACGGCCCTTCCACGAAGCACCTGGACGCAACGCGCAGTCCAGCAGGAACACCCCGATCGTCGCCCACGACAACGGCGCCAGCACAGCCGAGATCTCCGGCTGGCCGACGCGCCGCACGAACTCGCGGTGCGACACGGCCTGCGCGAACCACGCCAGCCACGACCACGGCGACCGCCACCGCAACACCGGGATCAGGCCGTACGCGAGGTGCAACAACCCGGCGACCACCAGCAACAAGCGTCCCCACGGCCCGAACATCTCCCGCATCGACGGCTGGATGCTCTTGCGCAACGACCGCCAGCAGTCCCCGAACGTGTCGATCCCCGAGGTCGTCAGCAAAGCGGTCGCGTCGATGAACCGCACGACCCCGCCGGAGTCCCTGATCAACGTCGCCAGCCCGACGTCGTCGGCGTGGGTCTCGGCGAGCGCCTCCCAGCCACCGGCAGCCTCGAAAACCGCTCGCCGCACCAGGATGCAGTGCCCGACCCCGAGCGCGGTGGCACCGCGACCGTCCGGCGGCGAGCCCTCGAACACGAGCGTGTTGAACGCGGGCAGCAGGAACCACCACGCCGGACCGGTCCCGCGCCCCGACGACGACACGAGGTCCGCACCCAGCTCACCGGCCGAAGCCACCAGCCGTCCCACCAGATCAGGCGTGCAGGTCACGTCCGCGTCCACGAACAGCAGCCACTCCTCGTCACGAGCGGCCCCCACACCGAGGTGCATCGCGTGCGTCTTCCCGGCCCAGCCACGAGCCGGTCCGGACGACTCGATCACCTCGGCGCCACAGGAACGAGCGACAGCGGCCGTCGCGTCCCCAGAAGCGTCGTCCACCACCACAACGCGCACACCCGGCTGACCGACCAACCCGGACAGCAACGACGGCAACGTGGTTTCCTCGTTGCGCGCCGGCACGACAGCCAGCACGGACGCGGTCTTCGAAGAAGACGACACCTCAGGCACGTGCTGCCACTGCGCCACGGTCCGCGCAGACCGCAGTGTGGACAGCGCCGCGGTCACCACACCCGTCATCCCCATGCTTCCACCCTGACACACTCAACGGCGTGCACCTGCCCGATCTCCCGGTGAAGTCCGTTCTCCCGGACCTTCTCAAGGCCCTCGACGACCACGGGTCCGCCGTGCTCGTAGCACCACCGGGCACCGGCAAGACCACGCTCGTCCCGCTGGCCCTCCACGGCAAAGTGGTCGTCGCCGAACCACGCAGGATCGCCGCGCGAGCCGCCGCCGCACGCATGGCAAGCCTCCTCGGCGAACCGGTCGGCCACACCGTCGGTTACTCGGTCAGAGGCGATCGCAAGACGAGCAAGCACACCCGCATCGAGGTCGTGACCAGCGGTCTTCTCGTTCGCCGTCTCCAGCACGACCAAGAGCTGCGCGGCGTCGGCACCGTCCTGCTCGACGAGTGCCACGAACGCCACCTCGACGCCGACCTGCTCCTCACGCTCCTCCTGGACGCCAAGGCAGGACTGCGTCCAGACCTGAAGCTTCTCGCGACGAGCGCAACCGTCGCCGCACAACGACTCTCCGATCTGCTCAACGCTCCGGTGCTGCACACCGAAGCCCGCATGTACCCCACAGAGATCACCTACGTCCCGCCCGCACGCAACGAGCACATCGAGAGCACGGTCGCCAGAGCGATCAACAAGGCACTGTCCGAAGTGGACGGCGACGTGCTCGCGTTCCTGCCGGGCGTCCGTGAGATCAACCGCACGGCCGGACTGCTCAACGCCGACACTGTGATCCTGCACGGCCAGCTCAACGCCCAGACGCAGGACGCCGCCCTCAAACCCGGCCGGCACCAACGGGTGGTCCTGGCAACGAGCATCGCCGAGTCCAGCCTCACCGTCCCCGGCGTCCGAGCGGTCGTCGACGCCGGCCTGGCCCGAGTACCGCGCGTGGACCACCGCCGCGGCCTGGCCGGACTCGCCACGATCCGCGTCTCCCAGGCCGTCGCAGAGCAACGCGCAGGCCGAGCGGGCCGAGAAGCCCCCGGACGCGTCTACCGCTGCTGGCCGGAACACGAGCACTCGACGCTCCCCCGCTACCCGGAGCCCGAGATCCGCACGGCCGACCTGACCAGGCTCGCCCTGGAACTCGCGGTGTGGGGCACCCCGGACGGCACCGGCCTGAGCTGGTGGGACGCCCCACCGGAGGGCGCGCTCAAGGCCGCCCAGGAGACGCTGAACGCGATCGGCGCACTCGAGCCGGACCGCCGCGACCGCATCGCGAGCGTCGGCCTGCACCCACGGCTGGGACGCGCACTCATCGACGGCAGTGCACTCGCGGGCAACCAGACCGCCGCCGAAGTCGTGGCACTGCTCGACGACAGCACGCACGCCACCACGACCGACCTTGCGACCGCGCTGAAGGCCCCTGGCAAGTGGCGCAAGGAAGCCAAGAAACTCGAGAAGCTCGGCACCAACCCGGCCGGCAACGGCGACCCAGCCCTAGTCGTCGCACTCGCCTACCCGGAACGGCTGGCGAAACGCCGGTCCAAGAACAGCAACGTCTACCTGATGGCCAACGGCACGGCCGTCGAACACACCGACTCGCACTCCCAGTGGCTGGCGGTCGCGATCGCCGACCGCGAACCGGGCAGCAAGCACGGCCGCATCCGCCTCGCCGCCCCGGCCGACGAAGAACTCGCCATCGCCGCCGCCCAAGCGCTCGTGCACACGGTCGACGACATCCGGTGGAACGGCGACGTCATCGCGAACAGCGTCCGCAAGCTCGGCGCGATCACGCTCGACGAGCGCCCGCTCAACGACCTCGCCAAGTCCCAGCAGGCACTCCGCCTCGGCCTGGAAACCGAAGGCCTGGGCCTGCTCAAGTGGACCGAGGGTGCCAAACGCTTGCGCGAGCGCATGGCGTTCCTGCACCGGACCCGCGACTGGCCGAGCGTCGAGGACGAGGACCTGATCCGAGCAGTCGACTTCGGCAAGGCGAAGAAGCGCTCCGACCTGGCCAAAATCGACACGACGATGCTGCTGAGGAGCTTGCTGCCGTGGCCGGAGGCGGCGGAGCTCGACCAGCTCGCCCCGGAACGCATCGGCCAGGGCAAGGTCGACTACACGCAGGACCAGCCGGCCCTCCACGTCCGCATCCAGGACGCCATGAAGTGGGCCGACACGCCGCGCATCGCGGGAGTTCCGGTGGTGGTGCACCTGCTCTCGCCCGCGGGCCGTCCCACCGCCGTGACCAGCGATCTCAGGTCCTTCTGGCGCAACGGCTACCTGCGGGTGCGCAGTGAGCTGAAGGGAAGGTATCCCAAGCACCACTGGCCCGAACGGCCCTACGACAAGAGCAGATGAAACCGGAACCTTTGTCGATTCACGGACACTGATTTGAACCATTAGGAATCGAACAACGTTATTCTGGTCTATGGCGCACATCGCGATCTTCCTCATGCCCGAGCGCGGACACGTCTTTCCTTCGCTCGGCATGATCGCGGAGCTCGTGCGCCGCGGCCACCGCGTGACCTGTCCGGTCCCCGCCCCGTTCAGCGCGGCCGTTGCCGAGTGCGGTGCGACCGTGATCCCTTGCACCACAACGCTTCCACCTGAGCTGCCCGAGTCGCTCTACGACGCCGCGCGGCTCGCGCTCGCCGAGGCCGAGTCCGCCCTGCCCCAGCTGGAGCCGGTGTTCCAGGACGACCCGCCGGACATCGTGCTGTGGGACATCGCGGCCTGGGCCGGCGGCGTGATCGCCCGCCGGTTGGGCGTCCCAAGCCTGTTGCTGGAAAGCCTGCTGACCAGCAACTCGCACTGGTCGCTCGGCGCCGCGGTCGTGCCGGCGAGGACGTTCGACAGGGAGGCCATCCGGTTCTTCACCGAGGTCCAGGGCTTCGTCGGCAGCTCGCTGCCGGAGTTCGTCGCGGGCGCGCGTCGCAGGATCGCCTTGTTCCCCAGGGAGTTCCAGCCGGAGGGCGACACGTTCGACGAGCGGTTCGCCTTCCCCGGCCCGTGCCTGACCGAACGAAGGTTCCAGGGCACGTGGGAACCACCTGGTGACACGCCGGTCGTGCTCGCGACGATCGACGCGCAAACGTGCGCGGACGCGGCGCGCGGAATGCCGTGGCACCTTGTCACAAAGGGCAAGGTTCACAAGCCGGCGCCGAACGTCGAGGTGCACGACGACGTCCCGCAGCTGGCCGTTCTGGAACACGCGAGCGTCTTCATCACGCGCGGTGGCCTGGCCGGCGTGATGGAGGCGCTGCACCACGGCGTTCCCATGATCGTCGTGCCGCACCAGGCCGACCAGCGCCTCAACGGCCAACGCGTCGAGGAGCTCGGGCTCGGCGTGCTGCTCGACACCGTGACCGAGGAGGGCGTGCGCTCGTTGGTGAGTCAGCTGACGTCGGACTCCGCGATTTCCGCGCGGGTGAAGGACATGCGGCGGATGATTCACGGGGCTGGCGGCAGTGCGTTCGCCGCGGACGTGGTCGAGGAGGAACTGGCGCGGTGAGACGGATCTGGGACGACGCGGTCCGCGCACTCGGTGGCACGCCGGACGCGGGCGATCTGGCCGAGCGGTATGCCGAGCCGCATCGCGCATACCACAACACCTTCCACGTGGCCTCCGTCGTCCGCGACTCGTCGGCACTGGCCGATGCGTTCGCGTTCACCGCGGAAGAGCGCGCGATCCTCACGTTGGCCGCCTGTGCGCACGACGTGATCTACGACGGCAAGCCGGGTGAGGACGAACGCGCGTCAGCCGCATGGGCGCGAGAACACCTGGCAGGGCTTGAAGAACAGCACATCGCCCGCGTGGAGTCGCTGGTGCTGGCCACGATCACGCACTCGTCCGACGACCCGCTGGCGCACGTGCTGCTCGACGCCGACCTGGCCGTCCTCGGCTCGGAACCGGAGCACTACGAGCGCTATCGCCTGGCCGTGCGCCAGGAGTACTCGCGGTACGACGACTCGACGTGGCGCACGGGCAGGACGAAGGTGCTGAAGTCCCTGCTCGACCGCGAGGACCTGTTCGTGACCGAGCCCGCGCGGCAGCGGTGGGACGCCGCCGCGCGGATCAACCTCGCCCGCGAGCTTCAGTCCTTGGCGTAGAGCACCTTCGTCGAGGTCGTGAAGCGCCGCAACGTCTCCGGGATGGGCTCGACGCCGATGCCGGGCCCTGTCGGCAGGGCGATGAAGCCGTCCTCGAGCTCGAACGGTTCGGTGATGTCCTCCGCGAACCACCGCCGCGACGCGGAGGTGTCGCCAGGCAGCACGAAACCGGGCAGCGCCGCGAGCACCAGGTTCGGCCCGCGCCCGATCCCGGTCTCGAGCATTCCCCCGCACCACACCGGAATCCCGTGGGCGACCGCGACGTCGTGGATCCGCCGCGCCTCCAGGTAGCCACCGACGCGGGCGGGCTTGATGTTGATCACGCGGCACGCGTCCATCGCGATGGCCGTCGCCGCGTCCTTGGCCGACGTGATCGACTCGTCGAGGCAGATCGGCGTGCGAATCCGCTGTGCGAGCAGCGCGTGCCCACGCATGTCGTCCTCGTCGAGCGGCTGTTCGATCAGCAGCAGGTCGAACTCGTCGAGTTTGCGCAACTGATCGGCGTCGGCCAGCGTGTACGCGGTGTTCGCGTCGACCTGCAGCGGGATGTCGCCGAAGCGTTCCCGCACCGCCCGCACGGGTTCGACGTCCCAACCGGGCTCGATCTTGAGCTTGATCCGGACGTAGCCGTCGGCGAGGTGTTCCTCGACGTCGTCCAGCAGCTGCGGAATCGAGTTCTTGATCCCCACCGAGATCCCGGAGGGCACGCGCTCGGCGGTGGCGCCCAGGTACGTGCCGATCGGCATCCCGTACGACCGCAGCTCGGCGTCCAGGATCGCCGTTTCGAGCGCGGCCTTGGCGAGCTTGTGCCCCTTGACCGCCTCGGTCCTCGCGGCGACCTCGGCAGCGGTGACCTCCGGCACCACCCGCGGCACGAGGTGGTCTGCCAGCACGAGCTCCGCGGCGGCGACGAACTCGGAGCAGTACAGCGGTTGCGGGTCGGCCGCGAACTCCGACCACCCCTCGGCCGTGTCCGTCACGACCCGCAGCAGGAACGTGTCCTTCGTCGTCATAGTCCCGAACGACGTGCGAAACGACTGCACCAGCGGAATGGCGACGTTCACCAGTTCAACGCGCTCGATCTTCACTTGCGCTCCAACTGGTACCAGCCGTCGCGCGACATCGAGGTCGCCACGTAGCCCGTGTCGAAGGCGCCGACGAACACGCCGCGCACCGCTTCCCGCCACTGCTTGGCCAGCTCGGCGGACTCCTTGCGCACCTGCACGATGTCGCGCGGCACCCGGCACCAGATCCGCTCGCCGTCCGTGCGCGCCAGCGGTTCCCCGTCCGGCGCGGCCCGCGTGACCTCACCGGCCGGCTCGGACTCGCGGGTTTCGCGCTCACTCGTGAGGTCCCACTGCACGGTGAGCCGGTCGCTCTCGTCGCCTTCGTTCACGCCGTCGCGCATCGACCCGTAGAAGTCCACCGTGTACTCGGTGACGACCGCCCCGAGCTTCACCAGGTTGAACCGGGCGTTGCGCGACACCAGCGGGTCGTAGGTCCACCGCATCGACTTCGCGCCGAGCCCGACCGCCCAGTCCTTCTGTGCCTGCTTGAGCGAGTACCCGACACCGTGTTTCGCCGCCGCGATCATCGAGTACACCGACCCGTCCGGGCAGAAGAGGCCGGTCGTGGCGCCGACGAGCTCGTCGCCGTCGAACGCCCCGATCGTCGCGCCGCCCGCGTGCCGGATGCAGTGCAACGTCTCCGTGGACAACACGTCCTCGGTCGTCTCCCAGACTTTGGCGTAGTACGTGGCGACGCGAGCGATGCCGGGAACGTCACCGATCACTTGGAACCGCAAGGCCCGCCCTCCTCACGCTGTAGCCGAAGTAGATGACGAACCCGAGGACCATCCACGCGAGGAACGCGATCCACGTGTCCAGCCCGAGGCTGAACATCATGTAGACGCAGAACGCCAGCCCCAGCAACGGCGTGACCGGCGAGAACGGCACCCGGAAGCTGCGCTGCCGGTCCGGCTCGGTGCGGCGCAGGATGATCACCGCGACGTTGACCAGCGCGAACGCGAAGAGCGTGCCGATGCTGGTCGCGTCGGCCAGCGAACCCAACGGCACCAGCGCCGCGAGCACAGCGATGAACTGGCCGACGACGATCGTGTTCACGAACGGCACACCCGTCCGCGGGCTGAGCTTCGCGAAGATCGACGGCACGAGTCCATCACGGGACATGGCGTACAGAATCCGCGTCTGTCCGTAGAGGACGGTCAAAACGACCGAAGTCGTCGCGACCACAGCACCGATCGACAGCAGGATCGGCCAGATCGCGCCGCTGACGTTGTCGGTCAGCACCCGGCTCAGCGCCGCCTCTGTGCCCTCGAACGTCTGCCACGGCATGGCACCGACCGCGGCCAGCGCCACGGCGCAGTACAGCGCGGTGATCACGACCAGGGACAGGATGATCGCACGCGGCAGGTCGCGCTGCGGGTTCTTGGCCTCCTCACCGGCGGTCGACGCGGCGTCGAATCCGATGTAGGAGAAGAACAACGTGGCCGCACCGGCGCTCATGCCCGCCAGGCCGAGCGGGAACAGCGGCTGCAGGTTGCCCGCCCTGAACGCGGTGAACGCGACCGCGCAGAACATCAGCAGCGCGCCGATCTTCACCCACACCAGGATCGTGTTGGTGCGCGCACTGCCCTTGGCGCCACCGAGCAGCACCACCATGGAGATGACCACGACCAGCACGGCGGGGATGTTGATGATCCCGCCCGCACCCGGCGGCTGGCTCAGCACGTCGGGAATCCGCACGCCCAGCACGAGGTGCAGCAACTCGTTGACGTACTGCCCCCACCCGACCGCGACCGCCGCGACCGAGACGCCGTACTCGAGGACGAGACACCAGCCGCAGACCCACGCGACGATCTCGCCGAGCGTGGCGTAGGTGTAGGAGTACGAGGAGCCGGACGCCGGGATGAGGCCGGCGAGCTCGGCGTACGACAGCGCGGAGAACAACGCGGTGATACCGGCCAGCACGAACGACACCACGATGGCGGGACCGGCGAGCGGCACCGCCTGCCCCAGCACGACGAAGATGCCGGTGCCGAGCGTCGCGCCGATGCTGATCATCGTGAGGTGACCGACGCCGAGGCTGCGCTTCATCTCGCTGCCGGGATGAGTCAGCTGGTCGATCGGCTTGCGCCGCAACACCCGCGCCCCGATGCGCTGTTCGTTGCTCATCGAGCCAACATAACGCCCGGCCTCTGACCTATCGGCCACCAACCGGCCGGAACGTGCGGCGGTATGTGTCCGGTGGCACACCAACAGTTCGGTGGAAGTGCCGTCGCAACGTCGTCGCGGTACCCATTCCCGACGCGCCAGCGATCTGGTCCACGCTGTCGTCCGTCATCTCCAGCAGTTGCTGCGCGCGCCGGATCCGTTGCGTGTGCAGCCACTGCAACGGCGTGGTGCCCGTCACGGCTTTGAAGAGCCGGGCGAGGTGACGCGAGCTCATGTTCGCCTGGCGCGCCATGTCCTCGACGGTCAGCGTCTGGTCGAGCCTCTTGCTCGCCCAGTCGAACAGCTCGGTCAGCGGATGACCTCCGTCCGACGGCACCGGCGCGAGGACGAACTGCGCCTGCCCGCCGTCCCGATGCGGTGGCACGACAAGTCTTCTGGCCGCCGTGTTTGCCGTGGCGGTCCCGTGGTCGCCGCGGATCAGGTGCAGGCTCAGGTCGATCGCCGCCGCCTTGCCCGCGCTCGTCAGCACCTGGCCGTTGTCGACGTACAGAACATCCGGGTCGACTTCCACGCGTGGATACCGCCTGGCCAGCTCGTCGGTGTGCGCCCAGTGCGTGGTCGCCCTGAGCGCGTCGAGCAGCCCCGCCTCCGCCAGCACGAACGCCCCCGTGCACAGCGACACGATCCGCGCGCCCTCGTCGTGGGCGTTTCGGACCGCCTCGACCAGGGCCTCGTCGATCGGCTCGTCGACGTCGGCGATGGCGGGCACGATCACGGTGTGGGCGCGTTTGAGCTGGTCAAGGGGCAGGTCCGGTTCCAGCGTGAACTTGCCGAGACGAACCGGTCCGTCTCCGCAGATCTGTACGCGATAGTCGAGCTGCGGGGCGGTGAAGATCTCGTACGTCGCGGTCAGCTCGAAGTGCAGCATCCCGCCGGTCACAGCGAACGCGAGCATGTCCGAAACTGTACGCATCGTGTCGTTCCAGACACTAGCCCGGTTTCCGCCGGACGGCTTTGATGGTCCACATGGGACACAAGGTCGCGGTTTACGGCGCTTCGGGACACACGGGTCGCTTCGTTTTGGCAGAGCTGGAAAAGCGCGGCTTCGAGCCGCTCCCGTTCGGGCGTGCCCAGGCAACGGCCGACTACCCGGCCGCACTGGATCGGGCGCTGACCGGTGCCGCCGCGGTGATCAACACGGCCGGTCCGTTCGCGGTCACCGCTCTGCCGCTGATCGCCGCGGCCGAACGCGTGGGCATCCCGTACGTCGACGTCGCGGCGGAGATCGAGGCGAACGCCGACACGTTCGCCCGCGGCGCCTCGATCCCGGTGGTCCCCGCGATGGCGTTCTTCGGCGGCCTGGCAGACCTGCTGGTCACCGCGGCGATGGCCGACTGGACCACCGCGGACTCCGCCCACA
>NZ_VSRL01000131.1 GCF_012184385.1 Lentzea indica | reverse complement strand
GGCCGTCGTCAACTAAGACGCAGCGGCTGACATGCCTGACGCCCCGGCGCCCCATCCCGGGGCTACCGGGGCGTTTCGCTACCCAGAGAGGCTTTGAGGCCGCCACCGGTTTCGGCCAGTACACGTGGGGCAGGACGGTGGACGAGCCGATGCAGTCGCTCGCGGAGGCCCCGTGGGCGGTGCGCAACCAGGTGCCGCTCGGGTCCGAGGGCAACACGCGGTTCATGGACGCCGTCTACGACGCGCTGTCTGACGGGCGCGGTTCGGCGGGACTGGCCGACTTCCTCGCCCGTGGCGGATACCGGTTCCTGCTGCTGCGCAACGACATCGCGCGTGAACAGACCGGGGCGCCGCCGCTCGCCGTGCTGCGCCAGGGGCTCCAGGGGTCACCCGGCCTCGAGCGCGTCGCCGAGTTCGGGCCGGAGGTCCGGATGAGCGACCAGAAGCTCGTCAGTTCGGTCGACGCGAACGCGACCGGCAGATCCCTGGAGATCTACGAGGTCAAGCGGCCGGTCCCAGGGGTCACGGCGGTCAACGCGGCCGACGTGCCGACGGTGAGCGGCGGGCCGGAGTCGTTGCTGCCGTTGCTGTCGCAGGGCCTGATCAAGGCCGACCAACCGGCGATCCTCACCGGCGACGCGAAGGGGAGAACCGGGGAACTGCTCGTCACCGACGGTCTCAGGCGAAAGGAACGCAACGTCGGCAGGGTGTCGGACAACCTCAGCCAGACGATGTCCGCGGACGAGGTCTCCCGGCAGGGGCGCGTCGCGCTGGACGTGTCGCCGTTCCAGGACGTCGCGCACCAGACCGTGGCCGAGTACCGCGGCATCCGTGCCGTCCGTGCGTCCACCTCGACCGCGTACGCCGACGCGGCCGGGGCGATCGACCCTGCGAACTCGCCGTTCGCCGCGGTGGACGGCGACGGCGGGTCTGCGTGGCACTCGTCGAGCTTCGTCGGGCCCGTCGGGCAGTGGCTGGAGATCGACCTCGACACCCCGAGGTCGGTCGGCGAGGTGACGCTCGACCTGGTCGACGACCTGCGGGTGGGGTGGACCGTCAACCGCATCAGGCTCACCACGGACGTGGGGGAGAGCGATCACGACGTGCCCTCCGGTGGTGGCCCGCACAAGTACGCCGTCCGCCCCGGCCTGACCGGCAGCGTGCGCGTCACGATCCTCGGAGTCGCCGCGGACCGGCAGGACGGCAACGTCGGCATCAACGAGCTGAGCGTGCCGGGCATGACGGCGCAGAGGGCGCTCCGCGTGCCACGTGATCAGGATGCGGCCAAGCCGGGCTTCTCGTTCACCCGAGCCGGCCAGTCACGCCCGGCGTGCTACCGGACCGACGGCGCGGTGCGGTGCGACTCGGCCCTGTCCCGGTTCGGTGAAGAGGTCAACGGCCTCACGCGGCTGTTCCGCACCTCGGCCGACGGGAAGTTCTCCGTGAACGCCACCGTCGTCCCCGCCGCCGGTGCCCAGAATCCGGTGGCACCGGACGGGTTCACCGTGACGGGCTCGACGTCGCTCGCCGGCGACGTCGCGGCAGGCCCGTTGTCCGCTGTGGACGGTGACCCTGGAACGTCGTGGGTGCCGGACGTGACGGACCTGAGGCCCACGCTGACGTTGGCCTGGCAGGGAAAGCGGACCCTGTCGGAGTTCAGGATCGAGGGCACGAAGGGGTCCAGGATCCCCGTCGAGCTCGAGGTGCGCACCGACGCGGGTACCGAGGTCGTGCGCGTCGGCGCGGAAGGCCTCGTCACGATCAAGCCTGCGGACACCGCGAAGCTCGAACTCCTCGTACGCGAGGCAGGCGGTCGCGGCCCGGGACCCGCCGAGATCGGCGAGCTCCGGGTGCCCGCGCTGGACGGCGTGCTGCGGCCGGTGCCTCCGACGACGCCGTTCACCGTGCCGTGCGGGCGGGGACCGGGTCATCGAGGTCGACGGCAAGAAGATCAACAGCTCGGTGACCGGCGTGCTCGGGGACGTCGTGGGCAACCGTCCGCTCAAGGCGACGTTGTGCGACGACGACCTGGCGACCGCGCTGGAGCTGCCGGCCGGTGACCACGTGCTGACCACGTCGCGGTCAGACTCGTTCGTGGTGCAGGACGTGTCCGTGGTCCACCTCGACCTGCCGAAACCCGTTGCGACGCACCGGGAAGTCAGCGTCACCACCTGGGACGCCACCGAACGTGAGATCACCGTCGCGGCGGGAGCGCAGGCGCTGCTCGTGGTGCCGGAGAACGTCAACGACGGCTGGACGGCGACTCTCAACGGGCAGGTGCTGGAGAAGACCCGCGTCGACGGGTGGCAGCAGGCGTGGGTCCTGCCGGAGGGAGACGGCGGCGTGGTCACGCTGGACTTCGTGCCGGACGCCCGCTATCGGACGGGCCTGCTGATCGGCGCGCTGGGAGTGCTGGCGGTCATCGCGCTCGCCGCGATCCCGGCGCGGCGGCGCGTGACGTTCGTGGCGCCGTCGCGGAGCCGGTGGCTGGTGGTCGCGATGCTCGTGCTGCTGGCCGTGCTCGGCGGGATGCTGCCGATCGTGGCGGTGATCGCCTGTCTGCTGGCCCGCGAGTTCTGGGCGGCGGCGCCGAAGGTGATCGCGTTCAGCGGAGTGGCGCTCGGCTCGGCTGTCGCGGTGCTCGGCCGGATCCTGGGCAAGGGACAGGACTGGGCCTACATCCCGCTGGTGCAGGCCGCGATGCTGGTGGCGGTCTCCGCGGTGATCGCGGCCGCGTTCCGCCCGTTCGGTCCGCAGCACGCAACGACCGGGGAAGAAGCGGACACCGAACGGACGGCTCCCGTGGAACCGGTCACGTCCGGATCAGGCTGACCTCGTGCTGCTGCGCGCCTCGATGACGGCGCCGGCGACGACAAGTCCCGCGGTGGCGAGCAACGCACCGGTCACGACCTGAGCGACCGAGCCGTTCAGCCACTGGGTGATCAGCACGATCTCGGCGCCGACCGCGATCCACACGGCGACGGTGGATCGCCGGTCGCCGCTCGCGATCCGGGAGAACAGCAGCAGCTGCACCAACGCGAGGCAGGAGCCGACGAGAGCGAACTGCCACAACGGAATCACGTCGCCGTGGTAGTGCGCGCCACCGATCAGCGAGATGCCCAGCGGTCCGAACAACGCGCAGCCCACGATCACGAACGCGTCGAGGCCCGCGCACACCGCCAGGGCTTTCGGCAGCATGCGGCGGCGTTCGTCCGCGTCGGCCATGCGGGGGAGCACGAGCACGCCCACCGCCTGGGGCAGCCAGTACGCGATCTTCGTGACGACCGCGCCCACCGCGTAGCCTCCTGCCTGGTCCGCGAGCTGGTGCCGGGCCAGCACGAGGTCCAGGTTCACCAACAGCACCAGCGCGAGCATCGCCTGGGACGCGTGCAGCACCTCGGTGCCGCCCAGCGGCCGTGCCGGGCGGGGCCTGCCGCACAGCGTCCACCCGGCCAGCACGACCAGGAACGAGCCGATGGCCGTGCCCGCCAGCACCGAGGTCGACGAGGGGGAGAGCAACAGGCCTGTCACCCCGCCGCCGACCTTGCCGAGTCCTTCCAGCGACACCAGCAACGCCAGCGCGCCGAACCGGTGCGTTCCCTGGAGGAGACCGTGCAGGCCGCCGAGAACGGTGAGCGGGGCGAGGGACAGCGCCAGCCACACGACCGGCCACGGGCCGTCCAGGTGCAGCAGACGGGCCAGCAGCGGCACGAGCGCCAGCGTCAGCACCGTCATGCCCGCGCTCACGCTCAGGCCCAGCCCGAAGAGTGGACGCGGACCGAGGCTCGTCACGCGCAGGGCGGCGACGGTCTGCAGGCTCATCGCCGGCACCACGCCGATGACCACGAGCGCGAGCAGGGCGCTGAGCTCGCCGAACACCGCGGGTGCCAGGGCGCGCGCGGCCGCGATCGTCAGCACGTAGCTCGCCGCGTTGGCGCCCAGCAAGGCGCCGGTGATCAGCAGGGCGTCCAGGCGGGTGGTGGTCGTTGCGGGAGCGGACACGCCGGATCCTTCCGGTGGCAGGGTGTGCCGCAGGGATGTGACGCGGTACTACCCGCTGGTACTACTGGCCGGTAGTTTCGGCGACTGTAGCCCCAGCACAACCGGAGAGGGAGCAAGTGCGGCCGAACGGACTGACGCTCTACGCCACGTGCGCGGCGCTGGCCCTCGCCGTCCTCGCCCCCGTGCTGCTGCCGGGCTACGTCCTCGTCTAAGACATGGTGTTCACGCCGGAGCAACCGCTCAACGCGGCGGCGTTCGGGCTCGGTGACGCGTTGCCGCGGGCGGTGCCGGTGGACGCCGTGGTGGCGCTCGTGACCCAGGTGGTTTCCGGCCAGCTGGTGCAGAAGCTGGTGCTGTTCGCGATCGTCTTCGCCAGCGGCCTGGGTGCGGCACTGCTGGTGCCAACGGACAAGACGGGCGTGCGGGTCGTCGCGGCGGTGGCCTACTCGTGGAACGCCTATGTGGCCGAACGACTCTTCATCGGCCACTGGACGCTCTTGCTGGGGTACGCGGCGCTGCCCTGGGTCGCCAAGGCCGGATTGAAGATGCGCGACGGCGCTCCGCGCGCGTGGACCGGGCTGGTGCTCGCGAGCCTGCCCGCCGTGGTGTCGGCACCGGGCGGGATTCTCGCGCTCGGCACGGCACTGGCCACCGCGGGACGCCGCAAGGCGTGGCAGGTCGTGGCCATCGGCGTGGTCCTGAACGCACCGTGGTGGGTGCCCTCGTTGCTGCACAACGGACTCTCCGACCCTGCGGGCGTCGAGGCGTTCAGCGCGCGCGGCGAGAACTGGGGCGGACCGGTGCTGAGCGTGCTGGGCCTGGGCGGGATCTGGAACGCCGAGGTCGTGCCGGCGAGCCGCGCCAACCCGATGCTTCCCGTGATCACGGTGCTGCTCCTGGGTGCGGCGGTCCTCGGTCTGCGGGCGCTGTCGAAACGCATGCCCGTGTGGCCGCTGGCGGGGCTGGGGGTGCTCGGGGCGGTCCTGGCCCTGGTCGCCGTCCTGCCGGGTGGAGTGCCCGTGCTGGAGGCGTTGATCGAGCACGTGCCGGGTGCCGGGTTGTTGCGCGACAGTCAGAAGTGGGTGGCGTGGCTGGCGCTGCCGTTCGCGATCGGGCTCGCCGTCGCGGTCGAACGGTTGCGCGCGCGGTTGCTCATGGCCGTGCTGCTCCTGGGACTGCTGCCGGACCTCGCGTGGGGCGGGTTCGGGCGGCTCGAACCGGTGGACTACCCGCCGGACTGGGCCGCGGTGCGGGAGAAGCTCGTCGACCGGCCCGGCGATGTCGCGGTGTTCCCGCTGTCGGCGTTCCGGCGGTTCGAGTGGAACGACCGGCGCACCCAGCTGGACCCGGCACCGCGCTACCTGCCGGGCACGACCGTCGTGGACGACTCGCTGTCCGTCGGCGGGCGGATCGTGGCGGGGGAGGACCGCGGGCGGCGCGGGTGCGCGGCGGCGATCTGAGCGGCATCGGCTGGGTCCTGGTCGAGCGCGGGACGCCGGGCAGGGTGGACGAGAACCTGCTGGCACGACTGGAGAAGGTCCACGACGGACCCGACCTCGCCCTGTACCGGGTACCTGGAGCAGTGCCGGATGAACCGAACGGCCCACCCGCTGCACCCGTTGTGCTGGCCTGGGTCGCGGCTGGGTCACTGATCGGTGCCAGCCTGTTGTGGAGACGGTTACCCGTCGGTAGATTCGCGGCACCCCAACGTGAGGAGTAGTCGTGGGCCTGGTTTCGTTCCTGGTCGCGGTCGTCGCCGGGGCCGCGCTCGCCGGCGGCGTTGGCGCGGTCGTCGTCGCGCAGAACCACCCGGACAAGGTGGTGGAGCAGCGGCAGGAGCAGGGGCAGAAGGCAGCGGAGCCCGAGGTGCTGGACTACGGCAGCCGCTGACCTGGTGACCGTGGCCTTCTTCGGAGACCCGGCTGCCTCCTGGAGCATCATGCTGGAGGCGCGGCTGCGTGAAGCGCCGGACCCCGCGGCCGTGGCCGCACGGCTGTCCCGCGCCTCCGAAGACTTCCCCAACCTCGGCCCGGCCGCGTCGGTGTGCCGACCGTCCGACTGGGACGCCGCGCGCACCGAGTTCGCCGACAACCGTTACCACGAAGGCGATCCGCTGGTCCGGGTCGCGCTCGCCGGGGACGACCTGATGATCGCCGCGCACCACGGCGCGGTCGACGGGCTCGGCCTGGTCGCGTTGCTCGGCATCGCGCTCGGCGAACCTGTGCGCAGCTCCGCGACCGGTGTGGCGCAACGACGCCCTGGCCGCCCGTACCTCCTCAACACGCTGGATCGTGTGCGTGAGGCCGTGTGCACGCCTCCTGCCCGCATTCAGCCCGCGCTCCGCGGTACCGAGCCGGGCGACCACCTGGTGTCCCGCACGCTGCCGAACACCAAGCTCGGCAGCGCCAGGCTCACCTCGGCCGCGCTGGACACGACGCGGAGGTGGAACGCGGCTCGGGGCGTCCCGCACGGCCGTGTCGTCGCCGCTGTCGGCGCTTCCTGGCGCGGGGGCGCGGAACCGCGCCCCGAGGTCGGCAGCACGTTGCTGAGACTGCGCCTGCCCGCGAGGACCGACGAGGACGACGTCCGCGTGCTGCTGGCGAACGCGGCACCGGAAGCCGATTTCCCCAGTGAGCGGAACCCGTTGGCACAGCTGGGGATGCGGCTGCTGGCGTCCCGTCTCGGCTCGACCTTCCTCGTGTCGAACCTCGGTGTCGTCGAGGCGAGCGTCAGCGCCCTGCGCTTCTTCCCCGCGGCCACCGGGCGTTCGGGCGTCGCGTTCGGCGTGGTGACGACAGGGGAGGCCACCACGGTCACGGTGCGCGCGCGGCGCAGGGACTTCGACGCCACCGCGGCCGCAGAGCTACTCGACCTGTTGTGCGACGCGGTCCTCACGGGCCACGAGGCGCGGCGGTAGCCGCAGAGCGCCCTGCAGGACGCTCTCGAACGCGTCGAGGCTCTCCTCCCAGCTGAACTGCTGGGCGCGCTCCCTGCCGGCCGCGCCCATCGCCTTGCGCAACGGCCGATCGCGCAGCAGCGTGTCCGCGTGCCGCACGAACTCGTCGAAGTCGTCGGCGAGCAGGCCCGTCCGGTGCTCCACGATCGCCTCTGCCACACCGCCTGCTGACCGGTACGCGATCGTGGGCACGCCGTGCGAGGCGGCCTCCATGATCACGATGCCCCAGCCCTCCTTGACCGACGGGCACAGGTGCACCCACGCCCCGGCGAGGATCTCGTGCTTGGTCTGCTCGTCGACCCAGCCGTGGATGACGACGCTGTCCTGGACACCGCGGTCGATGGCGTGCTGCCGGAGCACGTCCTTCCACGGGCCGTCGCCGACGAGGTCCAGTCGCACGTCCGGCCACTTCGGACGGAGCTGGGCGACCAGGTCGATCGCGTGTTCCAGCCGCTTGTGCGGCACCAGCCGTGACACCGCGACGAGGACGGGCGACTCGGTGCGGGCGGGCGGCCACGGCGGGCGGCGCGTCCAGCCCGTTCGGGACGACGACGGTGCGACGCAGCTCGACGCCGAGCCGGCCCAGTTCGTCCCGCGTCACGTTGGACACCGTGATGTAGCGGCACTTCCGGTACAGCCGGGGCGCGAGCCACGACTCGATCCACCAGCCGATCCGGCCGAAGAACGGGCCCAGGGCGCTGTGCCACTGCTCGCGGTGCACGTGGTGCACCAGCACGAGGACAGGACAGCGCGCCACGAGGCGGCTGAAGAACGGCATGCCGTTCTGCACGTCCACGATGACGTCCGCGTCGGAGCGCAGGATTGCCAGCAGGGCGTGCAGGTAGACCGTGAACTTGTTGCCGCGCCTGCGGAAGCGGACGCCGGCCACCCAGTTGCCGGCGGGGGCGCGGCCGTGGTCGGCGCACTGGATCGCGACCCGATAGCCGAGCTGCGCCAGCCCTTCGGCTATGCGCTCGACATATCGTTCGGACCCGCCGCCCTCGGGGTGTCTCGTGTCGCGCCAATTCACCAGCAGAATGCTCGGCCGGTAATCGGGACAACGCGACATCTACCTCTCCCGGATGCTAGGTTACTGCTAAGTAGTGATACTAGACGTAATGCGGGAGATGGCAATGGTCGAGATCGGTTCAGTTTCGGCCCGAGAGAGTTCGCACAGGCCAACCTTCAAGCGCTCTGTCCGACTTTTTCGCGCGTTTCTGAAAGAGCAGTCCGACCCCGACCACTTCTATCGGATTCTGGCTGACGACTCAGTCGCCCAGGTGTCGTCGTACGTGCCCCTGGGAGGCTCCGTCGTCCTCGACGTGGGCGGTGGTCCCGGCTACTTCGCCGAGGCGTTCCGCGCCGCCGGCGCCCGGTACGTGGGCCTGGACCCGGACGTCGGCGAACTGTCCGCCCGCGGTGAGCCCGACCCCGGCATGATCCGCGCCAGCGGGACGGCGCTGCCGTTCCGCGACGGTTCGGTGGACGTCTGCTACTCGTCCAACGTCCTGGAGCACGTCGACGACCCGTGGCTGATGCTCGCCGAGATGGTGCGTGTGACCAGGCCAGGAGGCACCGTCTTCATGTCCTACACGCCGTGGTACTCGCCCTGGGGCGGCCACGAGACCGCGCCGTGGCACTTCCTCGGTGGCGACTACGCGAGGCGGCGTTATGAGCGTCGCAACGGCAAGCCGCCGAAGAACTCGTTCGGCACCTCCCTGTTCCCGGTGAGCGTCGGGGCGGTCCAGCGGTGGGCTCACCGCCAGACCGTCGCCGACGTGGTCGAGACGTTTCCCCGGTACCACCCGTGGTGGGCGAAGTGGATCACTCGCGTGCCGGGGGTCAGGGAGATCGCCTCGTGGAACTTCGTGATCGTGCTCAGGCGACGTGCTTAGCCCGCCGTCCGAGCACACCGACGAGAATTCCGGCCAACAGCAGCACCAATCCGACGGAAAGCAGGACGATCGGGCCGGTGCTGCTGATCAAATTCAATTTGTCGCGCGCCTCGGAGGCGCGTTCAACCGATTCTTTGACGGTTTTCTCGTTGAAGGTCAAGGTGGCGTCGAGCAGCACCGTTCCTTCTTTGCCGTCCGGTCCCACCAGCACCTGTCGCTGCTGTTCCGAACCCTTGACGATGATTCCGCTGACCGGCTCCACCCACATGGTGCGGGTGTTCTGGTAGCGCCGCTCCGCCTTGACCGAGGCCTCGGTGCTGTTGACCAGCTGGCCGGGCACCTCCTGGTCGCGGAACTTGGTCGACGGGATCTTCTGGACGAACTTGTAGACCTCGAGCCCGCTGAGCTGCTCCGTGCCCTCGTAGCGCGCGGTCGACGCCTTGCGCAGGGTGGTGTCGAAGTACTCGTAGTCCTTGCGTTCCGTGCTGAACGGGAACTTGTAGTTCAGGCCCTCCTGGCGCACCGCCCTGTCGTTGGCGGTGGGGCCCTTTTCGTCATCGGTCACGTATTGCTGGCTGCACTTCTCGAGCGCCATGTTCGTCCGCCGGTCGAGGCACACCCGGTGCTCCATCGCGGAGACGAGCTGGTTGTTGGCGTCGGTGACCACCAAGCCCTGGTCCCACACCATCACGTCGCCCTCGACCTTGGCCTCCGGCAGGGTCAGGTTGCTCTCGACCTTGCGCGTGGCCGTCAGATGGGCGTCCTTGACGACGAGTTCTTTGGGGTAGAAGACCTTCGCCGCACCTTCCGCAACGGATTGCGTCTTCTGGTCGAGCGGCACGACAGCGAGCTCGGGGTACACGTAGAAGCGCAGGACTGCTCCGAGCGCCAGCGAGAAGATGCCCAGTCCTACCAGCACGAGGCTCGCAACACGTCGCACTCGTCCTCCTTCTAGGTGTGAGAGGGACGTCACAGTGGCGTGGAAACTACCGGACAGTAACCTCTGCGCAACCCTCCGACCGGGGTGACTCAAGTCATCTTGATCGGTCCGCGTGGAGAAAGAAGCTACTCGGCCGCCGACTCGCAGAGCCGTTCGGCGGAACCCCTGCTGTCCAACGGGTAGCTGCTGAAGGAACCAGCTCCTTACTCATCGGCAACGATGCCGGAGGAAGAGACACGTGGAAGAAACCCCTGTGTGCTATCCCGGAGCAGCTGAGCAGGCCCGCCTGCTCTCCGGCGGTGCTACCACCGCAGCAGAACTCCTTGCGACGACTGAACGTCGGCTCGACTTGTCGTCGCACGTTTTCACAGATGTCGATTTGGCCGCCGCTCGGCGCAGTGCCGAAGAGGCCGATCGGCGGTTGGCCCGCGGTGAACGTGGACGTTTGCTTGGTCTGCCGCTGGCGGTGGAGGACTCCTTGCCACGTTCGGCATCCGGCGTACTGACTGCGGCCGGAGCCGTCGTGGTGGGATGGACGTCCGCGGCAGAGAGACACCGCAACCCGGCGTCCAGCCTCCCGGCCACGGCACTGGATCCGCGGGTGTCGGGCACGGCTGTCGCCGTCGCCACGGGCGTGGTGTCCGCGGTGCTGGCGCGCCGCGCGCCCGGAGCCGGTCAGGTGCCCGCGGGTGCCGCGGGCGTCGTGGGCTTCGAGACCTACGGCGGATCCGGTGTGCTGGCTCGAAGTGTGGCCGACGTGTCGCACGTCCTGAGCGGACTCGGCTGGCAGGTCAAGCCCGTGGACCGTCCACTGAGGATTGGTGTGTCGCTGCGCGGAGTCTCGATGACCTCGCGGACGCGCGCGCCCATGCGGCGTGCCGTCGAGGACATCGCCGCGCTGTTGTCGTTGCACGTCAACGAGGTGGTGGATCACGACCCGCACCTGGCGAGCGAGTCCAGGCTCCTGCTGGCGCCGCACCTGGCCGCTGGACCTCGAGAGCTGCAACTGCTCGACCGGTTCGTGCCTTCGCCGTTGCGCGGCATCTGCCGCTCGATGCGAGCGGCGGAACGGGCGATGCTGGACCAGATGTTCGCCGGCGTCGACGTTTTGATGACGCCCGGTCACACGGGCCCGGCCGAGACGATGTCGTTGCCCGGCGGAGTGTTGGTGCGCAACGGCGCCACATCGCCCTTCTCTCCGCTCTGGCGCGTCAGCGGATACCCGGCCGTGTCCGTGCGGGCGGGTACGGACGACGGCGGGAATCCGGTGCCGGTGACCCTGATCGCGGTGCCGGCGGCGGAGGGCGCGCTGCTCGGCGTCGCGCGGATCATCGAGGGGGAGTGCGGAGTTCAACGGAGGCCGTAGTCGACGTTCGTGGACGACACCACGTTCTTCAGGTCGAGCGAACTGTCGGGGCTGCTGGCGTTGGTGACGCCGTAGGTGATCGTGCCGGCGAGGCACACACCGGCCACCAGCGCCAGCGCCCCGGCGACCAGACCGCGCCGGTGGAGGAACAGCAGGACCAGCCCGATCGCGACCAGCACAGCGCCGAGGACCCACAGGGCCACGGGCAAGGTGGTGATCATGAACAGCTTCGGCAGGTTCTTCTTGACCTCGTCGGCGTTCGCGGTGACCGAGGCGTTGGTCAGCCGCAGTTCCCCGTTGAACACGGCGGTTCCCTCGCCCTCGCCCTGGGTCGCGGTGCGCAGTTCCTGCCTGATGTCCTCGCGCACCGAAAGCACTGCGCCGGTGGTGGGTTCGACCAGCAACGTGCGGGTCACGCGGTAGTACCGCGTGACGTCCACCGAGGACTCCGGGCGGCCGATCAGCGAACCCGGCACCTCGAGCCGTTCGAGCGCTGTCGGCGGCACCGTGTGCACGAACCGGTACACGTCGAGTCCCTGCAGCAACTGCTCGCCGTCGAAGTGGATGTCGACCGGCTTCTTGAGAACCGTGTCGTACCAACGGTAGTCGCGCTGCTCGGTGTCGAACGGGAACAGGAAGTTGAGGCCGGGCTGCAACAGCTGCCTGCCCTCGGCCGTGATCCGCTTGCCCCGTTCGGTCTCGTAGAACTCTCCGTGGCACGGTGCGACGGCCTCGGCCGTGCGGCGGTCGAGGCAGATCCGCCGCACCTCGGCGCTGAGCACGAGCTTGGCGGACTCCTCCTTGACGATCGTCGCCCGCTTCCAGACGGTGACGTCGCCGTTCTTCTTGATCTCGGGTGCCGCGAGGTCGCCTTCGACGTGCGTGGTCGCCGTGACGCGGAGGCCGTGGCGAATCTCAGGGACTCCGCCGGGTGGATAGACGACGGCGGTGACTCCCTCGCCTTCGGAGACCGAGGTCGTGTTGATGTTGTGCTGCAGCTTGGCGAGGAGGGGATAGGTGTGCAGCTGCAGCACCAGTCCGGCGGCAACAGCGAACGCACCAAGTCCGAGCAGGGCGACGACGACTG
Organism: Lentzea indica; assembly: GCF_012184385.1. Taxonomy (GTDB): domain Bacteria; phylum Actinomycetota; class Actinomycetes; order Mycobacteriales; family Pseudonocardiaceae; genus Lentzea; species Lentzea indica. Next base: position 12,942 of record NZ_VSRL01000131.1, on the reverse strand, counting down.
CGGTTCGCACGTGTCCTCACAAGGATTCGGTTGGCAGGGAGGGTGTTCCGTGAGGTGCGACTTCCGGTAACCGTGCGTTCAGTTCTACCTCGTGGGTGAGGTAGATCACAAGGGCATACCTGAATCCCATTCGGGTTACCCGGTCGCGTCGGCTGAGTGACGATCAAGGTTCATCTGCATCACGGTGCACGCGAACCCTGGTGGCGCGCTGATCGTCGTGGAGGATCGGCGGCGCAACTGTCCGGTACGGGTCGACGATCTTGGGGGACGTGGAGTATGGGTGTTCGCAGACGGCTCACCGCTGCGTTGGCGGCCGCGGTCGTAGCTTCAACTTGTGCCGCGAGTCCGGCCGGAGCCGCCGGATCGGACCCGGTCTGGCGCCTGGCGCCGATTCCCGGCAACAAGGCCACGAGCAACCTCTGGGACGTGACCGCGGTCGACGCCACGCACGCCTGGGCGGTCGGCATCGAGGGCTACGACCCGGAGCAGCAGTACACGACCGGCGATCCGATGATCCTGCAGTGGAACGGAAACAAGTGGTCCCGTGCGCCACTCCCAGCCGTGCGGGGAAACGTGTCGTTCCAGCGGGTCGCGGCCTCGTCCGCGACCGACGTCTGGGTCACGGGCGGGCCGAGGTCGCACGACGTCGACGACAACGTCACCCTGGTGTGGCACTACGACGGTGCGACGTGGACCGAGGTGCCGTACCCGGCGGGCGCGACCCCGAGCAGGCTGACGATCCGCGATCTGTCCGTTGTGGACGGACGTGCGTGGCTGGTGGGTTACCAAGGCAACACACCGGTGTTCCACGAGTGGACCGGTGGTGCCTGGCGAGAACACCAGCCACCGGCCGAGTGCGTGATGGGCGGCTTCCCGAACTTCTGCACCATCAACGCCGTCAAGGCGTTCGCGGCCGACGACGTGTGGGCGGCGGGCAACGGCATGTGGAACGGTTTCATGGGCCCGCTGCTGTTCCACTGGAACGGCACCGCCTGGCGGGCCGTGCAGGTCGGCCTGAACCAGCAGCCCGTGAGCCTGCAGTCGCTCGACGGCCTGTCCTCCAAGGACATCTGGGCGGTCGGCGACAGCAGCTCGGGCGGCGGCAACGTCGTCGTGCGGGGAGACGGCACCACCTGGCAACAGGTCGGCGGCCTGAACAGCCCGCGCACCCCCGGCGTCGCGGTGGGCGCGGCCCCGTGGGTGCTCGGCAACTATCCACGGGCGTCGTTCAACACCCACGGTCCGGCTGGCTGGACGACCACACCGGCCCCGGCTCCGGCAGGCACGTTGAGCGCGACCTACAACGCCATCGCCGCCGTGCCCGGCACGAACCGGATGATCGCCGTGGGCAACGCGGACGTCCCCGGCACGAGTCCGCTCCGGCTGCAGGCGGTGATCGCCGAGTACACGAGCTGCCGATGAGCTCGAGCATCACCACGTGAGCCGTTCGCGAACATGGCTGGATTCCCCGGATCGCGCCGCTAGCTCGGCCGCCAGGGACGCAACCGGGGAATCCAGCCGGGCACGGCCTCGTGGTAGGCGACGTACTTGTCGCCGAAGCTGCGGCGCAGCGCCGGTTCTTCGTGCCAGCGCACCATCGCGGCGAACGCGGCGCTCACCAGTGCCCCGTAGAGGAACAGAACGAGCTGGCCCAGCACGAGTGCCTGCCCGATGATCAGCGAGAGCACGGCGAGGTACATGGGGTTGCGGACATGGCGGTAGAAGCCGCCGATCACCAGCCGGTCGGGCGGCGCCACCGGGGCCGGCGTGCCGAAGCCCTCGGTGACGAACCGGGCGAACGACGAGATCAGCACGGCGAGAGCGCCGACCAGGACCACCACGCCAATGACCTGGAAGGGCAGCCACGCCGGCAACGGGCGCTCCATCCGCCAGCCGGTGAGCAGCCACGGGACCAGTCCTGCGACGCCTCCCGGCGCGAGCACGAAGAACGCGGCGGAGCCGAGCGCTGCCTTCTTGGTCTGCACGCCGACAGTCTTGGTCAGCACATCCACTCCGGGTAGCCCTGTGCTCCGGATTCGGTACTGGCTTCACCTGGACGGCCCAGTGAGTCTCCAGGTCAGGTGACTGAGCCGCGCCACGACCTCGCTCGCGCCGTCCACTGGACCGAGGTGGAGCACCGATGGGTGAACGGTATGGGCGCAAATCCCCGTCAGCGGTTCGTAAGAACTCCCGGGCCACCGATGCGGCAGGATCACGGCATGGTTCGACTCCGCATCGCCACCGGTTCGGCGGTCCTCGTCATGCTTCTCGCCGCATGTGGTGCAGGTGAGCCGGGACCGGTGTCCCAGCCGCCCTCGGCGACCAGCCCCTCGGCGACCAGCACCGTGGCGTCGCCGACGAGCACCAGCAGCCCGGCGAACGTGCCTGATCAGCTCAAGTTCACCGCCAAGACCGTGGACGGTGCCGAGATCTCCGGTGCCGATCTCGCGGGCAAGCCGGCGGTGCTGTGGTTCTGGGCGCCGTGGTGTCCGAAGTGTCAGCGGGAAGCTCCCGGTATGGCGGCCGCCGCGAAGGACCTCGGCGGAAAGGTCACCTTCCTCGGCGCCGCCGCACTGGACGAGGTGCCCGCGATGCAACAGTTCGTGCAGCGGTACGACCTGAAGTCCTTCCAGCACGTCGCGGACGTCGATTCGGCTGTGTGGAAGAGGTTCGGCGTGACCGCCCAGCCCGCCTACGCGTTCGTCGACACCACGGGGAAGGTGGAGGTCGTCGCGAGCCAACTGTCCGAACAGGACCTGAGGCAGCGGCTCGACCGGCTCGGATGAACGAGACGCTGCTGGTCGCGGTCGTGGCGGGCATGCTCGCCACGGTGAATCCGTGCGGATTCGCCATGCTGCCCGCCTACCTGACCCTCGTCGTCGCAGGCTCGAGCGAACAACCGCGAACGCGGCTGCTCACGCGTGCGGTGGCGTCGAGCGCGATGATGACGCTCGGCTTCGTCACCGTGTTCGGCCTCTTCGGTCTGCTGATCTCCGCGGTCGCGTCGTCGGTGCAGCGGTATCTGCCGTTCGTCACCGTGGTCATCGGCCTCGCACTGGTGGTGCTCGGCGTGCTCCTGCTGGCCGGGCGAGAGATCACGCTGCTCGTGCCGAAGCCGTCGAAAGGTGCGCCGAACCGCCACATCGGCTCGATGTTCGGGTACGGCGTCGCCTACGCGATCGCCTCGCTGTCCTGCACGATCGGCCCGTTCCTCGCGGTCGCCGGCTCCACGTTGCGCGGCGGCGACATCGGCGAAGGCGTCCTGGCGTTCCTGGCCTACGCGCTCGGAATGGGACTGGTGGTCACGGTGCTCGCCGTCGCGACCGCGCTGGCCAGCGACATGGTGACCCGGCGCGCCAGATCGGCGTTGCCACACGTGGCGCGCATCGGCGGCGTGCTGCTCGTGCTCGTCGGCCTCTACGTTGCCTACTACGGCGTCTACGAACTGCGCCTGTTCCTCGGCGACGGTGACCCTGCCGATCCGATCGTCGACGCCGCGGCGACCTTGCAGGGCCTGCTGGTGCAATGGCTGGACGCGATCGGCCCGCTGCCCGTCGCGGCGCTGCTGGCCCTGTTGCTGGCAGCCGGCCTCATCGTGGTTCGCCGGCGCCGGGCCGCTCGTCGTTGACGGGCCTGCGAAACCAGTCGCTGGACCACCGCGTGAGCAACGGCCCGGCCGTGGCGAGGATGAGCACGTAGGCGGTGATGACCGGGCCGATCGCGGCACTCGCGGTGCCGGCCAGGCTGATGATCACGATGGAGAACTCGCCGCGGGCGACCAGGGCGGTGCCCGCGCGGAGCCGTCCGCGCCGCGCGACACCGTCACGCCCGGCGGCGTACCAGCCTGTGCCGATCTTGGTGGCGGCTCCGGCGACGGCAAGGGCGAGGGCAGCGGGGAGTACCGGGAGGAGGTCCGCGGGGCTGACGGCGAGCCCGATGGCGAGGAAGAACGCGGCGGCGAACAGGTCGCGCAACGGGGCCAGCACCGCCCTCGCACGTTCGGCCGCGTTTCCGGTCAAGGTCAGGCCGACGAGGAAGGCTCCCACCGCCGCGGAGACGTCGACGAGCTCGGCGAGCGCGGCGACGACGAGCGTCGTGCCGAGCACGCGGAGCATGAGCTGTTCGGAGTCGGGGTGGGACAGCCACCGGTTGACGTGGTGGCTCCAGCGGTGTGACGCGGCGAAGGCGGCCGCGACACAGCCGACCGCGACGGTCACCCCGGCCGCGGCCCGCCACCAGGTTCCGCCAGAGGCGAGGACAGCCAGCACCGGCAGGTAGACCGCCATCGCGAAGTCCTCGAGGACGAGGACCGACAGCACCGCGGGCGTCTCCCGGTTGCCCAGCCGGCGCAGGTCGTCGAGCAGCCTGGCGATGATCCCCGAGGAAGAGATCCAGGTGGCGCCGGCGAGGGCGAGCACACCGAGCCAGCTCAGTCCGAGCAGCCATCCGGCGATCGCGCCGGGTGCGGCGTTGAGCACGAGGTCGAGCACGGCTGAGGGAACGTGGCGACCCAGGCTGTGGCGGAACTCGGCGGTGTTGAACTCGAGCCCCAGCGTCAGCAGGAGCAGTACGACCCCGATGGACGCACCGGCCTGCACGAACTCGCCCGCCGCGGGAACCGGTGCGATGCCACCTTGACCGAGCGCCAGTCCGGCGATCAGGTACAGCGGGATGGGTGAGAACGACCAGCGTCTCGCGAACGCGCCGAGCCCGCTGAGCACCACGAGGATGATGCCCAGTTCGAGCAACAGCGCGACCGAGGTGTGCACGTCAGCTCTCGATGATCGCGCGCACGCCGTTGATGCCGTCGTGAGTGCCGATCACGACCAGCACGTCGCCAGGCCGCAGCAGCTCGTCCGGTGTGGGCGAGGCGATCACGTCCTCGCCGCGCACAACGGCGACGATCGACGCGCCCGTGAGGGTACGCGCTCGCGTGTGGCCCAACGGCTGGTTCGCGTGTGAGGAGATCGCGGGGACGGTGATCTGTCCCGCGCTGAGACCGGGGACTTCCTTGGTGAGGTCCGCGAATCGCTGCGCGATGCGCGGTGCACCGAGGATCTCCGCGACCGTGTCGGCTTCCTCCGGGGTGAGCCGGAACAGCCTCCTGCCTTCGTCGGGATCCGTGTCGGAGTAGTCGATCACCTCGAAGTCGCCGCTGCGCCGGGCGACGATGCCGATGCGCTTGCGATCGGAGTTGGTGAACTCGTACCGCAGGCCTACGCCTGGGAGCAGAACCTCGTTCACATCCATGGGGTCATGATGCCCAGCTCCGGAGGCACGTGCAGCCGAGCAGGACATCCCGCTCAGCAGTGTCAATGCGAACCGGTGAGTTGCCCAGACAGCTTGGTGTGCAGTCGTTCGCTGTGCGGGTTGAGGCCGATGATCTCGGCTTCGACGCCGCGGGAGGCGAACTTCGCGGTGACCGCGTCCAGGGTGGCGACGGCCGAGCTGTCCCAGACGTGTGCGCCGGAGAGGTCGATGACCACTTTGGACACGGTGTCGGTGTAGTCGAAAGACTGCATCAACTCGTTGGTGGAGGCGAAGAACAGCTCGCCGGTGACGGCGTAGACACGGATGTCGCCGTCGGGGTCGAGCACGCTGGAGACGTCGACGAGGTGCGCGACGCGGCGGGCGAAGAAGATCGCGGAGAGCAGTGCGCCGGCCAGCACGCCGAGGGCGAGGTTGTGGGTGGCGACCACGGTGCCGACCGTCACGACCATCACAGCGGTTTCGCTCTTCGGGGTGCGGCGCAGCGTGGAGAGCTTGATGCTGGTCCAGTCGAAGGTGCTGATCGACACGAAGACCATGACCGCGACGAGCGCGGCCATCGGGATCAGTGAGACGACCGGGCCGAGCACGAAGACCAGGATCAGCAGGAACACACCGGCCGCGAGGGTCGAGAGTCTGGTGCGGCCGCCGGACTTCACGTTGATCATCGACTGGCCGATCATCGCGCAGCCCGCCATGCCGCCGAGGAAGCCGGTGGCGATGTTGGCGATGCCCTGGCCGCGCACCTCCGTGCCCTTGCTGGAGCCGGTGTCGGTGATGTCGTCGAGCAGCTGTGCGGTGAGCAGCGACTCGATCAACCCGACCGCGGCCAGCGTCAGCGCGTAAGGCGCGATGATGGCGAGCGTGTCGAGGGTGAACGGAACCATCGGCAGGCCGAAGCCGGGTAGCGCGGTGGGCAGCTCGCCCATGTCGCCGACGGTGGGTACGGCGATGTGCAGGAACACGGTCAGCGCGGTGACCACCACGATGGCGACCAGCGGCGCGGGCACGACCTTGGTGAGCAGGGGGAGCAGGTAGATGATCGCGAGGCCGAGCACGGCCAGTGCGATGACGGGCCAGCCGCCCTTCGTGATGTGCGGGATCTGCGCAGCGAACAGCAGGATCGCGAGCGCGTTGACGAACCCGACCATGACGGTGCGCGGCACGAACCGCATGAGCTTGTGCACACCGAGCAGCCCGAACAGGATCTGGAACGCGCCGGTGAGGACGGTCGCGGCGAACATGTACTCGATGCCGTGGTCGCGCACCAGCGACACGAGCACCAAGGCCATGGCACCGGTGGCCGCGGAGATCATGGCGGGCCGGCCGCCGGCGAACGCGATGATGATCGCGATGGTGAACGAGGCGTAGAGGCCGACCTTCGGATCGACACCGGCGATGATCGAGAACGACAACGCCTCCGGGATCAGCGCGAGCGCGACGACCAGGCCGGACAGCAGATCGGCGCGCGGGTTGGCGAACCAGGTCGTGTGGACGCGCTGCGGCAGGGACGGCCGAGTGGCGGCCTGGAACGAGGACATCAGCACCTCAGGAGATGGCACGGGACCGTCGGGCGGTGCCTCGCGCGATGAGCACGGTTCAACGTCCCGGCGCTGCAGAGCCGCCTGGGACACGTGGTGGGTGAGGGGTTGTGCGGGAGCTGGAACCTGCTGGTCCGCAGTGCATGACGGGGAAGCTGGCCGCGGCCGCTCCGGCGCAACCGGAGAACCCTAACCCTGCGCGAGGGTCGAGTCTGCTTCGGACAGAGTGATCGTGAGCAACGTCTCCGGATCATGGACGGCGACCTGTCGATCTTGACGGACTTGATGCGGAACTCACCGCCGGACCGGGTCGCGCCCGGCCCACCACCCGGCCGCGACGACCAGGAACAGGCATCCCGTCGCGAGGATCAGGCCGAGTTCGACGGCGGGGCCGCGCTCGGCCGGGTGGCCCACCGTCCAGCCGAACACAGGTCCGAGAAACGCCAGGCCGGTCAGCACGGCGGCGGCGCTGACCACCGCCGCGCGTGATCGGCGCAGCACCCCCTGAGCCAGCGTGAGACAGATGGCGGTGCCGGTCAGGCACAGCGCGAGCACCAGCCCAGGCCCGGTCGACGTCCCGGCGCTCGCGGTGAAGAACACCACCGCGCCGGTGATCGGGACAGCCGCCACGAGGAGCAGGACGAGTGGCATCAGGACGGTGAGCCCGTGTCCGAGCCGGGCACGGGCCCGGCCGGTCGCGACCGACATCCCGATCAGCACCGCGAGCAGGGTGATCAGTCCGGCGTCGATGATGTCGTCACCGATCACCTGGCCGAACCCGGTGAGCGGCGCGGGGCGGATGTCCAGCCCGGTCGCGGTGACCACGACCGGCACGCGGCGCCAGGCCCCGTCGCCGCTGCGGATCGCCAGCCCTTCCACACCGTTGGCCACGATCACCTCGTGTCCACCTGGGACGGTGCGGACCAGGACGTCGACACTGGCCACTTTGGACAACCGATCCACCCCGCCGGGAAACGGGTGCTGGCGCTTGACGAACGGCCACCGGGCGGCGGGCACCTCCCAAGCGGTCTGCCAGGTCTGACCGGCGTCGGTCGTTTCGTCGACTCCGAGCAGACGGCCACCGCGCGGCGTCGTCTCAGAGGGGTCGAGGTCACCGCCGCCGTGCACGCGGTAGCAGTGTGCGGCGTCATCGGGCACGCAGGCTTCGAGCTGCGGCCGGCGCTCCGGCACCTGCTCGGGCGGCGTCTCCGGCAGAGGCGTCCAGTCGCCGACGCCGGACCGGGAACTGTAGAACCGCCCGTCCGCCTCGATCATCACCTGCTCGCCCACGACCTTCACGGCGTCGACCGACGGGAGCGTGGCGGAGGGCGCCGAAGTAGCGGTGATCCCCAGAACCGCGAACGGCACCGCGACCATCACCCGCAACCGGTGAGCCGGGCCGTCCGGAAGCGGCGGAGCCGCAGCCACCCGCAGCCAGGCCCACCACGCGATGCCCAGCGCGGGCAACGCGACCAGGTCGCTCGGGTCGGCCAGGACGACCGAAGGCCCGTTGACGACCGACCACGCCGCCGACGCGACCCCAGCGCCCGCGGTGGTCAGCTTCACCCACGCGAATCCGGCTCCGGTCAGCAGAGTTGCGGCCGCGGCGCCGATCCGGCCGGCACGGAAGAGGCCGAACAGCAGCCCCAGCACCGCCGGTGCCACCACCAGTCCGGCGACGTCACTGAGCTTGCCGGTGACCAGTCCCGGCCAGGCCTGCTTGAACACGTGGTCGTTGAGCAGCAGGACCGCGGTGGCCCCGACGGTCAGCGGATGCGCCACCCAGCGCAGGAAAACCCCAGCTCGCATGAGGCACAGCCTGCGGTGCCGCGATCACGGTCGTGACTCGGCCCGGCCCCAGATCGGCGCAGGCAAGCGGGTCGGGACGTCAGGGGCGTCCAATGGTCATGCCCACCAGGTGTTCCACGAGATGGGTGAGGGCGTCGGGGTCGTCTGCGATTTCCGGTACTGCCGACGGTGTGGCTCTCCGGAGCTGGACCCAGCCGACGTAGGCGGCATAGGCGACCACCGCCTGGTGCCGTGCCTGCGTGGGCGGCAAGCCGAGTTCGGCGTACCCGTCGGCGAGGAACGCCACGCGGCGTTGGGTGACACGGTGCAGGACGGGCGCCACCACGGGGTCGTCCGCGTGCGCCACGAGCGCGGGCTCCAGCCCGCTGGTCGGGTCCTCGGTGATCGCAATGCGGAACAGCGTGCGCAACCTCTGGCGCGGATCCGCGATCTCGGCCACCCGTTCGATGACCGCGTCCGTTCCCTGCTGCTCCCACCACTCGAGCGCCTCGCGCAACAGCGCGTTCCTGTCCGTGAAGTGCCAGTAGAAGCTGCCGCGGGTCATCCCGAGCCGCTGCGCGATCGGTTCCACGGCGACAGCGCCGACCCCGCCCTCGGCCAGAGCGGTGAGCGCCGCGGTGAGCCAGTCCTGTTTGGAAAGTCGGGGCTTCGCCACCTTCCATACAGTACTGTACGGAAAACCATACAGGACTGTATGGAACGTAGTGGAGGTCCCCGATGACCGTCTTGGCCCTGCTCACCGCCATCGTGTTGCTGCTGGTCGGCGCATTGCACGTCGTGTGGATGTTCTCGCCGTGGCCGCTGCGCACCCGTGAGGAGTTCGCCCGACGAGTGGTCGACGTGCCGGTCGAGAAGCTGCCGACCCCGTCTCTGACGGCGGTGGTGGCGTTGCTGCTCGGCGTGGCCGGTTATCTGGTGGTCGCCCGCGCCGGGCTGGTCGCCGTGGTCGGCCCAGGATGGCTTCCGGCGGTGGGCACGGGCGGTGTCGCGGCGGTGCTCGCACTGCGCGGCGCGGGTGGACTGGTGATGTCGACCCGCCGCAGCACCGAGTTCGCCCGGCTTGATCGGCGCTACTACTCGCCGCTGTGCCTGGTCCTTGCCGTGTCCTGTACCGCCGTCGCGGTGCTCGGCCATGCCTGATCGCCCGGCCTTCCGCGATCAGTTGCCGCGCGGGCCGAAGGCGCGGTCGAGGACGTCGCGGGAAACGGCGTCGCCGAGCCGATGCCCGTCCTCGGCGGCGAAGCGGTAGTGCACCCCGGCCCACACCCTGGCCTGGTTCAGTTCAGCCATGGCCCGGGAGAGGCTGTGGTAGTGGCGGGTGGTGCCGGAGTCGGCGCTGTGGGCGCTGAAGGACAGGTTGTCGCGGCCGAAGAACTTGTGCAGCGCTGTCGTGGTGGCGGCGGTGAAGCAGGCGTGCCCTGACGGGTATTCCGGTGACGGCGCGGTGGTCCGAAGTGGGGTCCAAGCCGGATCGGCGTCGGTGGCCGGGTTGCCGTCGGTGTCGGCGAGCGGGATCGCTGTCACCGGACGCCAGAAGCTCCAGCGCTTCTTCGACTGGTAGCAGGCGATGAGCGCGTCGGCGGCGGCAATGTCCACCATCGCGAACATGCGGGATGTCTGCAGGGCGCCGAGCCGGTGGGTCGTGGCGAGCTGACGTTTGATCGACCATTCCACCAATCGCGGGTCGTCCCACCAGATCGCCGCGTCGGTCTGGTCGGGTGTGCGCGTCGTGCTGGTGGCCGAGCCGAGTGTCTTGACCTCGTTCAGGTCGCGGGCGTAGGCGGCGCTGGTCAGGGCAGGCGGCCCAGGTGTGCGGTAGTTCCCGGGGTCGATGACGAACGGCTTCAGGGTGGCGAACCAGGCGCCGACCTGGAGGAAGTCTGGCGGGGTTGGCCGCCACTGGCCAGGGGCGGTGCCCACGGGCCAGGTCGCGTCGGAGAACGCGCCGTCGTTGCGACGGGCATTGATCATCGCCGTCGCCGTGGCCTGGCCGACAGCGATGCCGCCGCGCTCGGAGGGGCCGTCGGGGATTGCGGCGAGCGACTCCTCGTACTGCGTGCGCAGGGAGCCGGCTTGGGCGGGGAAGAGCCACTCGAGCGTGCGGTAGGCCGCGGTGGCGACGGCCGCCGGGGTCGAGTCGCCCGGCCGGCTGCGAGGGGCGATCAGGTACGGCTTGTACGGGGTGCCGGCGATCGCGTTGACCGCGTCGTACACCGCGCCCTGCGCTATCGCGAAGCTACGAGCGGCAGCGGTCGGCGACTGCCGAGCAACCTCGTGGATGGCGTTCTGGGCATGGACGTTCCAGGTGATGACGGCGTTAGGTTGGGGTGTGGCTGCGGCGCTCTGTGCTGTGGTGGCCGTGAACACCACTGGCACGGTCACGGAAAGCGCGGTCAGGAGAGCTGTCCCGCACAATCCGCGCAGTTTTCCAGGCTCGCGAATTCGACGTGTCATGGAATCCCCCAGAGACCCATAGGTGACAGTTGCCACGAAGGTTCCAGTATCCAGCTGCGGTGAAGCACGGGCAACGAGTCTTGCCGAGTTAGTGCTTGCTCCGAACGCTGCACGTCGTCATGCGGTCTCCGAGATCGTGGCCCTTCCTCGAATTTCCAACTCATTCTGCGTGTGTGAAAGATGATATTCGCGCAACCGATGAGTTTTCCGCGTCGCGCCGGTCTGCATGCCGGACCGATTCACGGAAGGTTGGAGCCATGCGGAAACTTTCCCGGCGGCGTGGTCCTGACCAGGTACGAGACGAGGCGCTGTCCACAGCGCAGAGCTGAGCAGGCGACCGAACAGCGGCGCCCCGTCCGTGACGGGGTGCCGCTGTCGAAGCCAGGCCGGCCGGTCCTCGACTACGCGTCCTGGGCGCGGCGGGCCACCAGGCTGATGCTGGTGACTCCGAACTTCGCCGAGGCGCCGGCCGCTTGGTCGGAGAGGAATCGGTAGTCGTTCTCACGGACGGTGTCGATCTCGAATCCGGCGGTGCGGATGGCGGCGAGGTAGTCGTCGCGTTGTGCGGCTCCGCCGATGCACGCCGCCCACAGTGACGCGTCGCAGGTGACGCCCTCCGGGAGGGGCACGGCCGTCACGATGTCGGCGATGGCCAGCCGTCCGCCTGGCCGCAACGCCCTGGCCGCTGCGGCGAACACCGCCGGTTTGTCCGGTGAGAGGTTGATGACGCCGTTGGAGATGACGCAGTCCACCGACTCGTCCGCGACCGGTGGGTTTTCGATGTGGCCGTCGCGGAACTCGGCGTTCGCCAACCCCGCTTCGGCGGCGAGCCGGCTCGCCTTGTCCCGTTGCGCCGCAGTCATGTCCACGCCGATGACCCTGCCGGTGGGCCCGGTCGCCAGTGCGGCGAGGAAGCTGTCGGTGCCGGAGCCGCTGCCCAGGTCGAGCACGGTCTCGCCCGGCCGGATCGCGGCGAGGTCGAGGAAGTGGCCCACGCCCGCGAAGGACTCGATCGCCGAGGCCGGAACGGCGTCGAGGTCGACCGCGGGGTAGCCGAGGCGTTCGGCGAGAGCTCGGCCGGTTTCGAAGTGGAACTCCTGGTGGGGTTCTAGGGCCACCTGCTCGTACATGGCCTTGACCCTGGTTTCCAGCTCGGTGATGTCGAGCCGGCGCGTCGTGCTGGTCACCGGAAGCTGCTTCAGTAGCTGAACGTGGTCGCGGGATCGTCGCCGATCCACTTCCACAACGGGATGGTGCCGTTCAGCTCCGCCCCGGGAATGAGATTGTCGGCGTCGAGTTGCTTGGCGTTGAAGCAGATCGGACAGACGTAGTAGCGTCCGCCCGCCACCTCGTAGCGCTTGAACAGGTCCGCCAGCGGCGGGCAGCCGTCGCACGCGGCGCCCACAGCGGTGCCGGTCAGTGCGAGGCGTACCGCCTCTTTGGACAGGAAGAACAGCGTCTCGCGTCCGGTCTCGGCGGCGCCGACCGCGACGAGGAACGCGACGGTCACCTTCTCCGCGTCCTCGAGCCCCGTCGAGAGACTGATGACTGCTTTGTTCGACATGGTCCGCTCCTTTTCGTCGGAAACAGGACGTTAGAAGCGGGAAGGGCCCGTGTCGTCGGGCGTTCTCCCTACAGATCGAGCGGGTCGAGCAGGCCGTTGCGCAGCGCGAACAACGTCGCGGTCGAGCGTGACGACGCCCCGGTCTTGGTGTAGATCCGTTCGATGTGCGTTCCGGCCGTCTTGCGCGAGATCCCCAGCCGGTCGGCGACTTCGCCGGTCTGCGCGCCGCGCGAGATCAGGACCAGCACCTCGACCTCACGCGGGGTGAGCCCGGCAGGACCCGACACCCGCCGCCGGCTGCCGTTG
>NZ_VSRL01000130.1 GCF_012184385.1 Lentzea indica | reverse complement strand
CGTGCTGGTCGAGTCGCCCACCTACCTCGGCGCGATCGCGGCCGCGCGCGACGCGGGGCTCAAGGTCGTCCCGGTGCCCGCTGATCAGGACGGCGTGCGGCCCGACCTGCTCCAGGCCGCGTTCGAGCGGACCGGCGCGAAGCTCTTCTACTGCCAGCCGCTGCACGCGAACCCGCACGGCGCCGTGCTGTCCGACGAGCGCCGCCTCGAGGTCATGCGGATCGTCCGCACCGTCGGCGCGTTCCTGGTCGAGGACGACTGGGCGCGCGGCTTCACCGTCGACGGCACCGCGCCGCCGACGCTCGTCTCGCAGGACAGCGACGGCCACGTGGTCTACGTCCGCTCACTGACCAAGGTCGCCGCACCGGGACTGCGCGTCGCCGTGATCGGAGCCCGCGGACCGGCGGGCACCCGGTTGAAGAACACCCGGTCGCGGCAGGACCTGTACGTCGCGGGACCGCTGCAGGAGGCCGCGATCGACTTCGTGACGTCCCCGGTCTGGCGCAGGCACCTCCGCACGCTCCAGCTGTCCTTGAGGTCCAGGCGGGACGCTCTGGCGCGCGCGATCCACGAGCACCTGCCGGAGTTCGACGTCGCGAGGTCGTCCGGCGGACTGCACCTGTGGGCCGGGTTGCCGGACGGCATCGACGACCTGGAGCTGACGACGGCAGCCGCCGCACGTGACGTCGTGGTGTTTCCAGGACGGCCGTGGTTCGCCGCTGAACCGCCCGGCAGTTTTCTCCGTTTGACCTACGGCGGCGCACCTGAGCACGTGCTCGCCGAGGGCGTGCGGCGGCTGGCCGGCGCCGTGTCCGCCGTGCGGTGATGACCAGTTCGAGTGAATTGCATCGTTCGTTAACTTGACTCACTCCAGAAAAGACGGCAGGGTGAGCCCCGTGCCCACGGCTTCGGACTTCGAGCGCATGTTGCGTGGAGCGTCACTTCGGGTGACGGCTCCGCGGATAGCTGTGCTGTCCGCGGTGCACACCCACCCTCACGCCGACACGGACTCGATCATCGGTGTCGTGCGGCAAAACCTCGGCGCGGTCTCCCACCAGGCTGTGTACGACGTGCTCCGCGCGTTGACAGGAGCCGGCCTGTTGCGACGCATCGAGCCCCAGGGCTCGGTTGCGCGTTACGAGGCGCGCGTCGGGGACAACCACCACCACGTCGTGTGCAGATCCTGCGGTGCCATTTCCGACGTCGACTGTGCTGTCGGTGCCGCGCCTTGCCTGGACGCATCCGACGACCACGGGTTCGTCATCGACGAGGCCGAGGTCATCTACTGGGGCACATGCCCCGAGTGCACGACCGCCGCGAAAAGTTCCTGAACACCCCGGAGGGATTCCCGTGTCCGACAGCACTGACGCCAAGGTGAGCGAGCTGAACGTGGAGGAGGCCGGCGGCTGCCCGGTCGCACACGGGCGACGCAGCCACCCCAGCGAGGGCGGCAGCAACCGCGACTGGTGGCCCAACCAGCTCAACCTCCGGATCCTCCGCAAGCACCCCGTCCAGGCCAACCCCATGGGCGGTGATTTCGACTACGGCCAGGAGTTCCTGACCGTCGACCTCGACGAGCTGGCGCGCGACGTCGACGCCGCGCTCACCGAGTCGAAGGACTGGTGGCCCGCGGACTTCGGCCACTACGGCCCGTTCATGATCCGCATGGCGTGGCACAGCGCGGGCACCTACCGCACCCACGACGGTCGCGGTGGGGCCGGCGCGGGCATGCAGCGCTTCGCCCCGCTGAACAGCTGGCCGGACAACGGCAACCTGGACAAGGCCCGCCGTCTGCTCTGGCCGGTCAAGAAGAAGTGGGGCAAGAAGGTCTCCTGGGCCGACCTCATGATCTTCACGGGCAACCGCGCGCTGGAGACCATGGGCTTCGAGACCTTCGGCTTCGCCGGTGGCCGCGCGGACGTGTGGGAGCCGGACGAGGACGTGTACTGGGGCCCGGAAACCGAGTGGCTCGGCGGCGACGCCCGCTACAGCGGTGAGCGCGACCTGGAGTCCCCGCTGGCCGCGGTCCAGATGGGCCTGATCTACGTCAACCCGGAGGGCCCGAACGGCAACCCGGACCCGCTGGCCGCCGCCCGCGACATCCGCGAGACGTTCGGCCGCATGGGCATGAACGACGAGGAGACCGTGGCACTCATCGCCGGTGGCCACACCTTCGGCAAGGCGCACGGTGCCGGCGACCCGTCGCTGGTCGGCGCCGAGCCCGAGGGCGCGCTGATGGACGCGCAGGGCTTCGGCTGGATCAGCACGCACGGCACCGGCAAGGGCCGCGACACCATCACCTCCGGCCTCGAGGTCACCTGGACGCAGAAGCCCACCGAGTGGACCAACCTGTTCTTCCAGAACCTCTTCGCGTTCGACTGGGAGCTCACCAAGTCCCCCGCCGGCGCGCACCAGTGGAAGCCGAAGGACGGCGCGGGCGCCAACACGGTGCCGGACCCCGAGGACGGCACGCTCAACCGCACGCCGATGATGCTGACCACGGACCTCGCGCTGCGCTTCGACCCGATCTACGAGCCGATCTCCCGCAAGTTCGCGGAGAGCCACGAGGCGTTCGCCGACGCCTTCGCCCGCGCGTGGTTCAAGCTGACCCACCGCGACATGGGCCCGATCCAGCGCTACCTCGGCCCGCAGGTGCCGCAGGAGGAGCTGATCTGGCAGGACCGCCTGCCGGTCGTCGACCACGAGCTGATCTCCGCGGACGACGTGGCCGCTCTCAAGGCCAAGGTCCTGGAGACGGGTCTCTCGGTCTCGCAGCTGGTCAAGACCGCGTGGGCCTCCGCGTCGTCGTTCCGCCAGAGCGACAAGCGCGGTGGCGCGAACGGTGCGCGCATTCGCCTTGAGCCGCAGCGCAACTGGGAGGTCAACGAGCCCGACCAGCTCGCGCAGGTGCTGCGTGTTCTGGAGGGCGTCCAGGAGGCGTTCAACAGCGCCCAGACCGGCGGCAAGAAGGTCTCGCTGGCCGACCTGATCGTCCTCGGCGGCGCCGCGGCGATCGAGCAGGCCGCCAAGGCCGCTGGCCACGAGGTCGAGGTGCCGTTCCTCGCCGGCCGCACCGACGCCACCCAGGAGCAGACCGACGCGGAGTCGTTCGCGGTGCTGGAGCCCGTCGTCGACGGCTTCCGCAACTACGGCGGCAAGGCCACCCCGCTGCCGTCGGAGTACCTGCTGATCGACAGGGCCAACCTGCTCGGCCTCTCCGCGCCGGAGATGACCGTGCTCGTCGGTGGTCTGCGCGTGCTGGGTGCGAACCACGGCGGCTCGACCGCCGGCGTTCTCACGCAGAAGCCGGAGACGCTGACCAACGACTTCTTCGTCAACCTGCTCGACATGGAGACGGAGTGGAAGTCGGTCACCGAGGACCAGGAGAACTTCGAGGGTCGCGACCGCGCCACCGGTGCTGTCCGGTGGACCGGTACCCGCAACGACCTGGTGTTCGGCTCGAACTCCGAGCTGCGCGCCCTCGCCGAGGTCTACGCGAGTGACGACGCGTCGGAGAAGTTCGTGCAGGACTTCGTCGCCGCGTGGAACAAGGTCATGAACGCGGACCGCTTCGACGTCTGATCCAGCCCCTCCCCGGTACCCCAGGCCACTCCCCCGGCCTGGGGTACCGTCGTTTTCATGGGGGTCACGATCTCCGGGATCGCTCTGCCCGAGCGTTCGCCGGTCTCGTTCGTCGTTGAAGGCGAACGGCTGCGCACCGTGGATTCGTCCACTTCGGACGATGTGTGGTTGCTGCCGGGGCTGGTCGACGTGCACTCGCACGCCGGCATGGAGAAGCCCGGCGACGCCTACGACCACACCATGTTCCGGGAGCACATGCTCGCGCACCGGTCCGCCGGTGTGCTGACGGTGCGTTCGCCCGGCTCGCCGGATCCGGTGCTGGACAGGGCTGACGAACCCGATCTGCCCCGGTTGGTGCGGGCCGGCCGCTGGCTCGCCACGCCAGGGCGTTTCTTCGCCGGCTACGGCAGGCGGGTCTCCGAGGAGGAGCTGGTCGCTGCCGCGGTCGAGGAGGCTTCGGTGGGCTGGTGCAAGGTGATCGGCGACTGGATGCCGGACGATCCCCCTGTGCCACTGGAGGTTCTGACGTCCCTGGTCGAGGCCGTGCACGCCGCCGGTGGGCGGGTCGCCGTGCACTGCCAGACCGCTGAGGGATGCCGCAACGCGGTGCTCGCAGGGGCGGACAGCCTCGAGCACGGGATGCACCTCGATCACTCGCTCCTTCCGCGGATGGCGGCTCAGGGGACGGCGTTCGTGCCGACCTTCTCGGCGATCGCCAAGACCAGGTCGGGTCTGGACGCGTCGTCGGACGCGCGGTTCCGGGAGTGGATCCTCAGCGGGTGGGAGCACGCGTTCCCGACCGTGCGCGCGGCTCACGAGGCCGGGGTCACCGTGTTGGCGGGGACCGACACCAAGCCGTGTGGTCAGGTGGCCGCCGAGATCTCGTGGCTGATCAAGGCCGGGATGCCGGTCGAGGCAGCCATCGGGGCGGGGTCGTGGACCGCGCGGTCGTGGCTGGGCCTGCCGAGCTTGGTGGACGGCGGGCTTGCGGACGTCGTCGCCTACGACGCGGACCCGGTCGAGGATCCGTCCGTACTGCTGCGACCCAGCAGGATCGTGTTGCGCGGCAAGG
The DNA here is from genome assembly GCF_012184385.1 of Lentzea indica. GTDB lineage: Bacteria > Actinomycetota > Actinomycetes > Mycobacteriales > Pseudonocardiaceae > Lentzea > Lentzea indica. The sequence goes on along the minus strand of NZ_VSRL01000130.1, from coordinate 20,936 downwards.
TCATCGCCTGACACGAGGCAGGACCTCCGTGGTTTCCGGGTCGCCCTTCGAGCGCTGACGCAGGCGCGTCACCACGAACAGGACGAAGGCCACGCCCACGGCCAGCAGCACGAGCTTTTGGAAGATGCCGGCGTAGGCCTCCACTCGGTGCCAGTTCTCACCCAGCAGGTAGCCCGCACCGACGAACACCGTGTTCCAGATCAGGCTGCCCGCAGTGGTGAGGACGAGGAATTGCGGGAAGTTCATGCGTTCCACGCCGGCGGGCAGCGAGATGAAGCTGCGGAACAGCGGCACCATTCGGCCGAAGAACACGGCTTTGGTGCCGTGGCGGGTGAACCAGGCTTCGGTTTTGTCGAAGTCGGTCACGCGGACCAGTGGGATGCGGGCCACCAGGCGGCGGGTGCGGGAGCGGCCCAGGAGCATGCCCGCGAAGTAGACGATGACGGCGCCCGCGACCGAGCCCAGGGTGGTCCAGAACAGGGCCGCGGGCAGGCTGAACACGCCCCTGCTCGCGGAGAAGCCGGCGAGAGGTAACACCAGTTCGCTCGGGATCGGCGGGAACAGGTTGTCCAGGCCCACGACCACGGCCGCGCCGAAGCCTCCCAGCGATTCCATCAGGTCGACGGCCCACTCAGTCAGCATTGTTTCCCCCTTGCACAACGGTTTTCGGTCGGGGTCAACGCTAGGAACGGGTGAACGGCGGGACCATGAGGTTGGCCGTCGAGAACCGAGGGGAAAACCGCAGGGCAATACTGTGGAAAACCGCAATGCCCCCTGTAATGAGAGCCAGTACGGTGACGAACGTGCACCAGGACGAACAGCTCAGCGCGGGATCGCTGGTGCGCACGTGGTTCCGGATGCTCTTCGGGCTGACGATCGGCTCGGTGACGGGCCTGCTGGGTCTGGCCGCGGCGGCGCTGGGCACGGGCACGATCAGGTTGACCGAGTACGAGTTGCGCAGGATCGCCCGCTTCGACCGGGCGGTGTACACCACTCCGCTCGGCAAGGGCGGGTGCCGCCGGTATCTCGCGGCGCGGTGGCTGGTCGGCCTGCTCGGCGCGGGCGTGATCTGCATGCTGTTGTTCTGGTACGCCGTCGCGATCTCGATGGTGACGGCGTGGCTGTTCGACGGCACCTGGGGACTCGTCAAGGACGGCGATCACGTCAGTGCGGAACTGCTCGCGCTGGTCACGATTCCGGGTGCGCTGGTCATCTTCGTGACGACGGCAGGCGTGCCGGGAGTGGCCGCATTGGACAGGTGGCTCGCCACGACGGTGCTCGGGACGAGTCAGCAAACGCTGCTGCGCCAACGGGTCGCGGAGCTGACCAGCACGCGGGCCGACGTGATCGAGGCGATCGACGACGAGCGCAGGCGCATCGAGCGGGATCTGCACGACGGCGTTCAACAGCGGCTGGTCGCGCTCGGGATGTTGATCGGCAGGGCTCGCCGGGCGAAGGACGACGAGCAGCTCCAGCAGTTGCTGCGCCAGGCGCACGACACCGCGGGCGAGACCATCGACGAGCTGCGCGAGGTCGCCACGCGGGTGTACCCGGCCGTGCTCGACGACTCGGGCTTGGATGCAGCGCTCGAAGTGCTGGCGGAACGGTCGAGCGTGCGCGTCGACATCGGCAACGAGCTGAAGACCTCGCCCGGCACCGCACTGGAGACGGTGATCTACTTCGTGGTCTCCGAGGCGGTCAACAACGCGGCCAAGTACGCCGATCCGTCGGTCGTCGAGGTCTCGTTGTGGCCGGGCAAGGACGACATCACGATCATGGTGTGGGACGACGGCATCGGCGGCGCGGACCCCACCGGCACCGGCCTGTCGGGGCTGGCCCGCCGCGTCAAGGCGGTGGACGGAGACTTCGAGGTGACCAGCCCGCTCGGCGGTCCCACCACGATCTACGCGAGGTTGCCGTGCGGGTGATCCTGGCCGAGGACTCGACGCTGCTGCGCGAGGGCCTGATCCGGTTGCTCGCCGAGGAGGGCCACGACGTGGTCGCGGCCGTCGGCACGGCACCGGAGCTGCTGAAGGCCACCGAGGAACACCGGCCGGACATCGTGGTCACCGACGTCCGGATGCCGCCGGACCACAAAGACGACGGCATGCGCGCCGCGCTCACGATCCGCCGCAAGTGGCCGGACGTCAGCGTGCTCGTGCTCTCCCAGTACGTCGAGAACCGCTACGCCACCGAGCTGATCACCAGCACCGACGGCAAGGTCGGCTACCTGCTCAAGGACCGCGTGGCCCAGGTCGACGAGTTCCTCGAGGCGCTGGACCGGGTCGCGGCGGGCGGCGCGGCGTTCGACCCGGAGGTCGTGCGCCGGCTGCTGACCAGGACGACCCACGTCGACCCGCTCGAAACGCTGACCAGACGGGAGAAGGACGTCCTGGAGCTGATGGCGCAGGGCCTCACGAACGCCCGCATCTCCGAGCAGCTGCACATCTCGCAGAGCGCCGCGGAAAAACACATCAACGCGATCTTCGACAAGCTCGGCCTCACCGGCTCGTCCGGCCTGAGCCGCCGCGTGATGGCCGTCGTCCGCTACCTGGGCAGCTGATGGAGCTCGACGATGCCGTTGTTGGACGATGACCTCGTTGCCCTGCTTGACGAACCACTGCACCACGCGGCCAGGCTTCCGAAGTCCTGCAACGGTTCGCGGACCTGCCGACGGTGACGGGCTTTGTGCGCGGGCCGGGGCCCGGCGAGGTTCCTCGTCTGGTTCCGCGGTTCGCGGGCGGCCGCGATCACCAGGATCTTCTTGCCATCACTTTGTCCTTGGCCTGAAAAGGAAATCGGATGTGGCGGGACCTTCACCTCTGGACGGCCAGGCCAGGCGAGTTAAGTTCAGGTGGTGAGAATCTGGCTGGTCGTGCTCACGATCTTGCTGGCCGCGGGGTGCACCGGGTCCGCAGGCAGGAACACGCCCGAGGTGCCGCAGGGCAACCCGGACCGGACGCCGTTGGAACAGCTCGAACCCAAGGACCCCAGAGAAAAGACGGGCCCGAGCACCGCGACGGTGGCCGAGCCGGACATCGTGCCGATCAGCGACAACGTCACGCCGAAGCTGCCCACGACTGTCACAGACGCGCAGGGCACCAAGGTCACGGTGACCAGCGCAGACCGGATTCTCGCCTTCGACAATTACGGCACGCTCGGCGCGACGGTGTTCGGGCTGGGACTCGGCGGCAGGATGGCGGGGCGGGACATCTCGACCGGATTCCCCGCCGCCGCAGGGCTTCCGCTCATCACGACGAACGGGCACCAGCTCAACGCGGAGGCGATCCTCGGGCTGCGGCCGACGGTCGTGATCACCGACACCACGATCGGACCGTGGGACGTGGTGCTGCGGCTCAGGGATTCCGGCATTCCCGTGGTCGTCACGGACTCCAGGCGTGCCGTCAACAACGTCGGCGCGATGATCCAGCAGGTGGCCGACGCGCTCGGGGTACCGGCCGAAGGAGAGAGGCTCGCCCGCCGCACGAACCTGGAGATCGAGAAGGCCAAGATCGCGGCGCACAGGCTCGCCGACGACTCGGAGCTGCGGATCGTGTTCCTCTACGTGCGCGGCCGGTCCGGGGTCCACCAGATGTTCGGCGAGGGCACCGGTGCGGACGAGCTGATCAGGGCGGTCGGCGGGGTCGACGTGGCGTCCGAGGGCGGGCTGCGGGGAGCCGAGCCGATCAAGCCGGAAGCGCTGTCGAAAGCGGCGCCGGACGTGATTCTGGTGATGTCGAAGGGACTTCAGTCCGTCGGTGGAGTCGAGGGCATGGCCGGTGTGCCGGGTGTCGCGCAGACGCCGGCCGGGCAGAAGCGCCGGATCGTCGACATGAACGACCACCAGGTGCTGAGCTTCGGACCGCTGACCGCCTCCGTGATCGACGGACTGGCCAGGGCGCTGTACACGTGACACCGCGACGACGCCGGTGTGCTCACCATCACAGGCGTGAAGGGTGCGCTCACTAACTGCGACGCGTTCGCCGGGTTCTACGGCGTCGATGGCAAGCTCGACGAGCTCACGCTCACCCTGGGTTCGTCCTGCTCATCGGGGCGTTGATCGCGGGAAATGTGCTCCTGGGTCAGCGGTGCCGCACTCACCGTGACCATCAGGAGGACGCATTGACCGGACATGAATCGGACCTGCGACAACGGACTTCACCCGTCCGGCGGAGTTGATCACTATGATGGGTGAGTGCCCCTGAGTAGTCGACCTCTCGCGTTACTCGCTGCGCTCGCACTGCTCAGTGCGGTCACGGCGTGCACCAACGCGGCGGCCGGCGACCCCGTCGGTGTTCCGGCGGAGCAGGTCAAGCCCACTCCGACGAAGAAGGCGCCGACACCGGCACCACCGAGGGACAAGATCACTCTCGCGTCCGAGAACGGGCGGCAGAGCTCCGGCACGGTGCTGGCGGGGGCCGGGGACGCGCCGTACAACTACGCGCCCGCCGTGATGCTCGACAACGGCCGTGTCCGCGCGTGGTGGTGCAGCCAGCTGAGCGCGGCGCCGCCCGGCGGTGACGACATCCTCTACAGCGAGGGTCCTGGCGTCGACGGTCCGTTCAGCACGGCGGTCCCGGTGTTCTCCGGCAGCTCGACCAGCTTCGACGCGATGCACACGTGCGACCCGTCGCTGATCAAGATCGGCGACACGTATTACATGTATTACACCGGCGCGTCGCGGGACAACCACGCGAACGGCAGCTCGGTCGGCGTCGCGTCCAGCAAGGACGGCATCAGCTGGAACCGGGAGAACGGCGGCCAGTCGATCATCGCCCCGGCCGGCGACAACATCCGCGAGAACACCTACGGCGCCGGTCAGCAGTCGGCCGTCTACGTCGACGGCTGGGTGTACCTGATGTTCACCGACACCACCGGCCTCGCCTCGCACCAGAACGGCGCGGGTCAGTACGTGCTGCGCTCGAAGGACCCGCTGTTCACCAAGGGTGTCGAGGCGCTGGGCACGCAGGGCTTCAAGCCGGTGACGTCGAACAACCAGCCGCGCACCCGGTCGGTGGTCGAGGCGTTCAGCGCGGACTGGATGTGGATCGAAGCGGCGTCGACGTTCGCCATCGCCCACTCGACCGACAACGGCACCACCGTCACGTTCTGGAACAAGGACTTCACCCGCCACCCGTTCGAGCCCGTGCTGATCCCCGGCAGCTGGAAGGAAGGGCCGGGCCTGGTGCGCACGCCGCAGGGCCATGCGGCTGTCGACGGCAAGGATCCGTGCGGCCGGGTTGCCCTGGACGTGCTGCGCTCCACCATCAACGGCTCGGCGGGAGCGCCGACGGACATCACCCACTTCGGACTCGACGTGGTCGGCATCAAGGGCTGCGCCACCGCGGCCGAGACGCGGTGCTCAACGGCTTCGCGGTGCCGTCCCCTGAACGCACGCTCGACGTCGTCGTGGGCGGCAGCGTGATGCGGTTCGAGCGCCGCTCGGTGGCGGAGAAGTTCGCGCGCGGCGTGCTCGGCACCCGCCCGCAGGGCGCCGACTCGCTCAAGCTCGCGGTCAGGGTCCCGGCAGGCGCGCCCGCCGTGACCAACCCGGACGGCGAGGTCGGGCTGCTGCTCGACGACAAGCTCTGGGTGATCGGATCGGCCCAGCTGGCGACGCTGAACTCGTCCAAGATCACCCCGGTGTCCGCGGAGCAGTGGGCGGCGTACCAGCGCCTGCCGGACCTCGCTCTGCGCTGACCGGTACGTTCTCCCCGAGTTCGGCATCGGACACGGGGGACCGACAGGTGGCAGTGACGGCGGAACGACCCAGAGCGCTCGCGGACGACGTGATCCCGCTGCCGGCCGACCCTCCGCACGAACGGGCGTGGCTGGGCTTCGTGAGCGCGTTCGTCGCCTCGATGGCGTTCCTGCTGCTCATCCCCGCCGGTTGGGCCCGGCTCGACCACCTGTGGGCCGAGGACGGCGCCCGGTTCATGGTCGACGCCGTGCGCGCGCCCGTGCTCTCGAACCTGGTCGAGCCCTACGGCGGCTACCTGCACACGTTGCCGCGCCTGGTCGCCCAGGTGGTCGCGTTGCTGCCGATCGAGTGGACGGCCGCCGGATTCGCGATCGCGGCGGCCGCGCTGCGGGCGCTGATCGCGTTGATCACGTTCGCGGCCTCCAAGGCGTACCTGCGTTCGACGCCGATGCGGTTCGCGTTGGCGTCGCTGGTCATCGTGTTGCCCGCGGGCAACTCCGAGACGTTGAACAACATGTCGAACCTGCACTGGTTCCTGCTCTACGGCGCCTTCTGGGCGTTGTTGTGGCGCAACGCCCCACGCGTGCCGGTCGCGTTGTTCGTGTTCCTCGCCGCCGTCTCCAGCCCGCTGGTCTTCGTCCTGGCACCGATCGCGCTCGTGCGGCTCTTCCTGCCTCGCAAGGAGGTGCCGGTCGCGTTCCTGGCCGGTCTGGTCGTGCAGGGCGTCACGATGCTGGTCGCGACCCGTACGCCGTACTCGCACGACGAGGTCGACCCGGTGCAGGTGCTGCTGGCGAGCCTGCTGCGGGTGCCGGTCGTGGCGTTCACCGGGTCCGAGCGGGTCAGTCAGTTCTACCCGGCCCACGGCAACCTGGTGATCGTCGGTGCGCTGCTGGCCGCCGCCGTGCCGATCGCGGCGGGCCTGCGATTCGGTGACCGGGCAGGACGGGCGCTGGTGCTGGTCGCCGGCGCGTACAGCGTGATCGTCATCGTCGCGTGCCTGGTGCTGAACTGGACCCAGATCCTCCAGGTGCAGGCACCCGAGGTCGTGATGGCCGGGCAGCGCTACAGCATCGCGCCGTGCCTGTTCCTGTTCACCGCGATCTTCGTGGGCCTCGACGCGACGCCGTCGAAGACCTGGGAACGCGCGGTGGTGGGCGGGAGCCGCTACCTGGTCGGGATCGCCGTGGTCGTCAGCGTCTTCGCCCACCTGCAGGAGCCCAAGACCGTGTTGAAGGGCGTTCCGTGGGACGAGAGCGTGGCCCGAGCACGGGCGGGCTGCACCGCGGGTGCATCGGAGGCACGGCTGGAGCACGAGCCGAAGGACTGGTTCTTCGTCGTGCCGTGCCGCTCGATGGGCTGATGATGGCGGGTGTCGAAAACGCGGGCGCTCGTTCGACGCAGTGGCATGACGAACACGACGATTGAGACCCACAACCTCGACCAGTACGGCTCCGCGGCCCTGCAGTGGACCCGTGCGCAGGACCTTCTCGCCCGGGAGTCCGCCTCGAAGGACGTGCCGTTCTTCCTGAACACCGTGCGGCCGGACGGCCGGCCGCATTCGGTGGGCATAGGCGCCGTCTGGTTCGAGAACGCCCTGTACTTCGTGAGCGGGCCGGGCACCCGCAAGTCGCGCAACCTCGCGGAGAACCCGGCCTGCACGGTGTCGGTGCGGCTGACCGGAATGGACCTCGTGCTGGAGGGCGACGCCCGCCGGATCACCGATGAGTCCACTTTGGATCGGATCGCCGCGAGGTACCGCGAGGCCGGCTGGCCCGCAGAACGCGAGGGTGCCGCGTTCACCGCTCCCTACACGGCGCCCAGCGGAGGGCCGCCGCCCTGGTACGTCTACCGGATCTCGCTGTGCGCCGCCCACGCCGTGGCCACCACCGAGCCGGGCGGTGCCACGAGGTGGACGTTCAGCTGAGGAACTCGCGGAACGACCGGGCGGGCCTGCCGGTCACGTCCTGGACCGTCGTGGTGACCCGGTCTTCCGCACCTCGGCGAATGTCCTCGTCGAGTGCGGCGAGGACCGCGGCGAACTCCTTCGGCAGAACGGCGGAGATTCGCTCGGTCATCTCCTCGGTGCTGACCGAGCGGTGCCGGACCGGGCGGCCGGTGACCTCGGTGATGATCGCGGCGGCATCGGCGTAGCTCAGCGCCTCCGGACCGGTGATCAGGTGATCCGTGTTGTGCGGCAACGGGTCCAGCAACGCTCGCGCGGCCACGGCTGCGATGTCGGCGGCGTCGACGAACCCGACGCGGCCGTCACCGGTGCCCGTGACGATCTCGCCGTCACGGGCACCAACGGCGACCGGGTGGTCGCCGGTGAAGTTCTGCATGAACCACGACGGCCGCAGCACCGCCCACTCCGGCATCGCCCGCACCAGTGCCGGGAGAGCGCCCATCCCCGTGGCGCTCTCCGGCACCGCGGACGAGCTCAGCAATACCACCCGCCGCACGAGCCGCGCTCGAGCGAGGAACGACTCGACCACCGGTGCGGGATCGACGACACCCACCGGTGGGATCAGATAGACCCGATCCACGCCGTCCAACGCGCTGTCGTACGTCGCCGGGACGTCCCAGTCGAACCTGACGTGGTTGTCCCGCACCGGTTTCCTGGTGCCGACACGCGCCTCGGGCAGTCGTTCGACGAGCAGGCTGCCCGTGGTGCCCGTTCCGCCGATGACCAGGACGCTCATGCCAGCTCCTGCACGTAGAGCGGGTTCCAGTAGTCCCGGTACGACACGATCCCGCCGTCGCCGGTGGTGATCACCGCGATGTAGGAGAACCGGTACGGCTTGCCGGTCGCCACCACGACACCCTCGGCGTCGAACTCGACCACGACGACGTCCTGGTCGGCGCTCTGGTGCACGACCTGCTTGGGGAAGCCCCGGATGTCGAGCATCTTCGGGTAGTCGCGCAGATGGTCCTCGATCGCCGCGCGGCCCTCCAAGCGCGATGGGTAGCCGGGCGGGGCGAACGGGAACTCCATCACACCGTCCTCGGCCCACAGGCCCGCGAACCCGGTCATGTCCTTGTCCAGCAACAGCTGCAGCGCCCTCGAGATGAGGTCCACGGTTCCTCCGAACGAAATGGACGAGACGGTCCCGTCCCGTCCACAACGTTAGGCGGGACGGGACCGTCTCGTCCAGTCCTATGATGAGCACCATGACCAAGCGCACCCCGACCGGCGCCGCCGTGCTGCAGCCTCAGGTCACCTCCGCGATCACCGAGGCCGTGCTGGACGAGCTGGCCCTGCACGGTTACGGCCGGCTGTCGATGGAGGCCGTGGCCAAACGCGCGGAGGTCGGCAAGAGCGCGCTGTACCGGCGCTGGCCGTCCAAACAGGACATGGTGGTCGCGGCGCTGTCGGAGTTCTCCGTGCCACTGGCCGAAGTTCCGGACACCGGGTCGTTGCGCGGCGATCTGCTGGCGACCGTCCAGGCCGTGCACGACTGGCTGACCCACCCGCGTTTCGCCACGATCCTGCCGGACCTGACCGCCGAGGCGGCGCGCAGTCCCGCACTGGCGGAGGCGATCGCGGCGACCATCGGCGAACCGCGCCGCGCGCTCGGTGCCGTCACCCTGCGGCGTGCGGTCGAACGAGGCGAGCTACCGGCGGGCTTCGACGTCGAGATCGCGCTCGACCTGGTCGCCGCGCCGGTCTACTGGCGTCTCTCGGTGCGCCGCGCGGAGGTCGGGCCCGACTACCTCGAACGACTCGTCGACCACCTGATGCGCGCGCTTCAGTGCTGATAGCTGGGGTGGTCGATGTACCCCGCCTCCGTCTGGAACCAGGTCTCGCGGTCGGTGCTGACGAGCGGCAGGCCCAGGCGGAACCGTTCGACGAGGTCGGGATTGCCCAGGTAGGCACGGCCGTAGCTGATCAGGTCGGCTCCGTTGGCGAGCCAGCGCTCCCCCTGCTCGCGCGTGCTCTCGTGCGGGCCGATCTGGCCGCCGGGGTTGAGGATGAACGCGGTCGGCCACGCCTTGCGCAGCCCCATCAGCACCTCGTCGTCAGCGGTCGCGAGCACGTGGATGTAGGCGATGTCCGGCAACGCGGTGAGCAGCGCGTCGTACAGCTTGGGCATGTCGGACTCGACGATGTCCTGGACCTCGCCGCCGGGTGAGAGCCGGATGCCGACGCGATCCGCTCCGATGGCGTCCGCCGCCGCTTCGACCGCCTCGACGGCGAACCGGATGCGGCCGGCGATCGAGCCGCCGTACGCGTCGGTGCGCTGGTTGACGTTGGAGGACAGGAACTGCTGGATCAGGTAGCCGTTCGCACCGTGCAGCTCGACCCCGTCGAACCCGGCGTCGACGGCGCACCGAGCAGCGTCGGCGAACGCCCGCACCTGGTCCTGAACCTCTGGGACGGTCAGCGCGCGTGGCACAGGTGCGGGCTTGATGCCGGTCGGCGTGAACACCTCGCTGTTGGCCGCGATCGCCGACGGGCCCACGGGGTGGTGCCCGGCGACCTCGACGTGGCCGATGCGGCCGCCGTGCATGAGCTGGGCGAAGATCCGGCCTCCGTTGGCGTGCACGGCGTCCGTGACGACGCGCCACGCTTCGACCTGGTCGTCCGTGTGGACTCCGGGCATGAACGGACCAGCTTGGCCAACCGCGTTCGGGTGCACGCCCTCGGTGACGATGAGCCCCGCCGTAGCGCGCTGGGCGTAGTAGGTGGCCGTCGTAGCGATCGGTTTGCCGTCCACTGCTCGTGCGCGGGTCATCGGCGCCATGACGAGGCGGTTCGGCAGGGTCAGGTTTCCGAGCTGGTAGCTGGTGAGAAGCATGAGAGCTAGGCTAGGAACCTGACATTGACGTCAGAGGTAGCTTTTGTGGCGGAGGTCATATGCGCATCGGCGAGCTGGCGACGAAGACCGGCGTGAGCGTCCGCGCGTTGCGCTACTACGAGGAGCAGGGCCTTCTCGCCGCCGAACGCAGCGAGAGCGGGCAACGGCAGTACGGCGAGAAGGCCGCCGACCGGGTGCAGCTGATCCAGCAGCTCTACGCGGCCGGCATCTCCAGCGCGGCGATCCTCGAAATGCTGCCGTGCGTGGTGACCGGCGTGGCGTCGCCGCACGTCCTGGCGAAGCTGCGGGAGCACCGCTCGTCGGTGGTGCGGCAGATCGAGGACCTGCAAGGAACGCTCCAGCAGCTCGACTCGGTCATCGCCGGTGCCGTCAAGACGCACGAGACCGGGGTGCCGTGCCCGCCCGGCTGAGCACGGCACCCGCGGACATCAGATGGTCGCGGTGTCGATCACGAACCGGTACCGCACGTCGCTCGACAGCACCCGCTCGTAGGCCACGTTGATCTCGTCGGCGTTGATCAGCTCGATCTCGGCGCCCAAGCCGTGCTCGGCGCAGAAGTCCAGCATCTCCTGGGTCTCCGCGATGCCGCCGATCATCGAACCGGCCAGCGTCTTGCGACCGCCCAGCAGTCCGAACAGGTTCAGCGAGACCGGCTCCTCCGGGGCGCCGACGTTCACGATCGCGCCGCCCGTCTTCAGCAACCCGAGGTAGGCGCCGAAGTCCAGCGGAGCGGACACCGTGGACAGGACGACGTCGAACTTGCCGGCCAGCTCGGTGAACGTGGCCGGGTCGCTGGTGGCGCGGTAGTCGTGGGCACCGAGCTTGAGCCCGTCGTCCTTCTTGCGCAACGACTGCGACAGCACGGTCACCTCGGCGCCGAGCGCGGCGGCGATCTTGACGCCCATGTGCCCGAGCCCGCCCAGCCCGACGACGGCGACCTTCTTGCCCGGCGCGACACCCCAGTGCTTGAGCGGCGAGTAGACGGTGATGCCCGCGCACAGCAGCGGCGCGGCCAGGTTCAGCGGAAGCCCGTCCGGGATCCGCACCGCGTAGTTCTCGTCGACCACGATCTGCTTCGAGTAGCCGCCGTAGGTGACGTCGCCGTTCCGGTCGATGCCGTTGTAGGTCATCGTGGCGCCGCCGGTGCAGTACTGCTCCAGGCCGCGCAGGCAGTTGTCGCACTCGCGGCACGAGTCGACCATGCAGCCGACGCCGACCCGGTCACCGACGGCGTAGCGGGTCACCTCGGAGCCGACCTCGACGACCACGCCCGCGATCTCGTGGCCGGGCACCATCGGGAAGATCGCCTCACCCCAGCCCTCGTTGACCTGGTGGATGTCGGAGTGGCAGATGCCGGCGAACTTGATGTCGATCAGAACGTCGTGCGCGCCGACCGCGCGACGCTCGATGGTGGTGCGCTCCAGCGGTGCCTTGGGTGCGGGAGCGGCGTAGGCAGCGACGGTGCTCATCAGGTCTCTCCTCGTTCGTCGTGTCGCTTGCCGACACTGCTCCCGTTGGAGGGGTCTGCCCAGACACCTGGTTTTCGTACGACCGGTGTGCGTACCACTGGCAGTAGCAGGCACAACGTGCCTGGTCCGGGGATACTCGGAGGCATGACCGATCCGCGCACCGAGCTGAGCGAGTTCCTGCGCAGCCGCCGGGCGCGGCTGTCCCCCGACGACGTCGGGCTGCCCCGGTACGGCAGGACCCGCCGCGTGCCGGGCCTGCGCCGCGAAGAGCTGGCGCAGCTCGCCGGCGTCTCTGTCGCGTACTACACGCGCCTGGAGCAGGGCAACGGACGCAACGTCTCGGCCGAGGTGCTGGACTCGATCGCCCGCGCGTTGCGGCTCAACGACGCCGAACGCGCGCACCTGCGGAACCTCGCGCACAGCAAGCCGGGCAAGAAGAGGGCCACCCGAACCCAGGTGCGGCCCGCGCTGCAGCACCTGCTCGACGGCGTCGGTGTGCCCGCGTACATCGGCGGGCGGCGTTCGGACATCCACGCGTGGAACCCGATGGCCGCGGCGTTGTTCGGCGACTGGGGCGAGCTGGCGCCACGGGACCGCAACTGGGCGCGGCTGATCTTCCTGCGCCCCTCTTACCAGGAGCTCTTCGTCAACTGGCAGAGCAAGGCGGAGGACGTCGTCGGGTTCCTGCGGATGGACGCTGGCTGCTACCCGGACGACCCCGACCTGGCCGCACTGGTCGGGGAACTTTCCGTGAAGAGCGAGCTGTTCCGGCAGCTCTGGGCCAGGCACGACGTCAAGGAGAAGAGCTTCGGCACCAAGGTGCTGCGCCACCCGCTCGTGGGCGAGATGACGCTGTCGTACGAGACGCTGAAGATGCCCAGCGAGCCCGACCTGTTCCTGACCACCTACCACGCCGAACCCGGCACCGCGTCCGCCGAGGCGCTGCAGCTGCTGGCCAGCTGGGGCACGGACGCGACCCGCGCCGGCACGTCTGTTAAGACTCAGGCATGAGAACACCGCGTCTGGAGATCGAGTACTGCACCCAGTGCCGGTGGTTGCTGCGCGCCGGATGGACCGCGCAGGAGCTGCTGACCACGTTCACGACCGAGCTGGGTGAGGTCGCACTGATCCCCGGCACCGGTGGCGTGTTCGACGTGCGGCTCGACGGCGAGACCGTGTGGTCACGCAAGGAACAGGACGGTTTCCCCGACCTGGCGGTGCTCAAGCAGCTGGTGCGCGACCGGGTGGCACCGGAGCGGTCGCTGGGCCACACCGATCGCAAGAACTCAGCCGACGCCTGAGGACAGTCGCGCGTTCTCCGTGGCCTGCGTGACGGTGCTGCCGACACCGCTGAAGAACACGGTCGGCTTCGAGCAGGACCCCTTGACCTCGTAACCACCGGCGATGGCCCGCACGAGCGAGTGACTGCAATGGCGGCCCGGCGCGATCTCCTTCAGCAGCCGGGCCTCGCGTGCGGCGTCCGACAGCGTGGTGCCGTACGCGTCGACGAACGAGTTCGGGCTGGAGCAGGACAGCTTCACCTCGAAGCCGCCGACGGCCCCGCGACCGAGGCTGCCGCTGCACAACGGTCCGCCGTTGACCTGGAACTGGCGCAGCAGCAAGGCTTCCCGGTTCGCGTCCCCGGTCGTGCTGCCGTAGCCGTCGATGAACGCGTTCGGCTTGGAGCAGGAGGTCTTGACGACGAACCCGCCGGTGGTCGTCCTTGTCGTGTTGACAGAACACGGTCCCGCCGCCATCGCCGGTTCGACCGCGACGACCACGCCGCCGACGGCCAGCGTGACACCCAGCAGGGTTCTCAAGGTAGCTCGCATCGCTTCGCTTCTCCCCCTTCGGTTTGCTTCAACCTCTCGTGGGGATTCACCGGCGTCAATCGGCCAAACGGCAACCGGATGCGGGTCTGCGGCGACCGATCCCACCATAGGATCGGTGCATGGCAACGCGAAGCTCGCTGGGGGCGAGCCACGACGAGGTCTGGTCCGGCTACGTCTTCACGCCTCGGTTCTACGAGATCGACGGCCAGGGCGTCATGTTCAACATGTGGTACCTCGGGCACGTGGACGAGGCGGTCGCCGCCTTCTTCGTCCACCGCGGCCTGCCGTACGGAACGTGGCCCGACATGGGGTTCGACGCGCATGTCGTGCACGTGGACCTCGACTTCAGCGCGGGCGTCAGGTCACGTGACAGGACCGAGGTTCTCATCAGCACGTCCAGGATCGGCGGCAAGAGCTTCACCCTCGACTTCGCGTTCCGCAGGGACGATGAGATCGTCTGCAGCGGAGGCCTGGTGTACGCCACGGTGTCCACCGACGGTCACGGCACCATCAAGCTGCCGGACCGCCTGGTCGAGGCACTGGGAGAGGTCCGGCCGCTGCGAGGCTGATCAGTCCGTCCGGATGAACCCCTTCGACACCATCCACTCTCGGGCGACCGCGCCCGCGTCCTTGCCCTCCACGTCGACCTGACGGCACAGCTCGATCATCTGGTCGTTGGTCAGCGCGCGGCTGACCGTCTCCAGTGGACCGCGGATCTGCGGGTGGCGGGCCAGGAACTCCGCTCGCACGGTCGGTGCGACGTTGTACTGCGGGAAGGCCTTCTTGTCGTCCTCCAGCACGCGGAGCTTCTGCGCGGCGATGCGACCGTCCGTTGTGAACACCTCTCCGACGGGGCAGGTGCCGCCGGCGACGGCCGAGTAGATCGTGCCGATGCCGAAGTTCTTCACCTCGGTGACGGGGAAGCCGTAGGTCCGTTCCGCTGCGGGAAAACCGTCCTGACGGCTGGTGAACTCCGTCTCCAGGCAGAACACCGCTTGGTCGGGGTTCTTGCCGAGGAACGCGGCCAGGTCGGACGTGGTGCGCAGGTTGTGTTGTGAGCCATAGGCTTCTGTGACGGCGAATGCGTACTGGTCGTTGAGCGGTGAGTAGGCGAGCCACTCGACGCCGAACCGTTCGAGGTCCGCCTTCTTCGTGGCGTCGTACTGCGCCTGTTCACCACCGGTCACGGGAAGTTCGTTGCCCTGGTAGTTGATCCAGCCGGTGCCGGTGTACTCCCACGTGACGTCGACCTCACCGTTGAGCAGGGCCTGCCGCGCGGTCTGCGAGCCCTTCAGGTCGGTCAGGTCGACGACGTCCGCGCCTGCCGCGGACAGCGCCATCTCCGCCAGGTAGCCGAGCAGGATGTTCTCGGTGAAGTCCTTGGACCCCACGGTGATCTCGACACCTTTGAGCGCCGGCTCCTGCTTGATCGACGCCGGAAACACCTTGTACGGCAACGCGGTGTTGACGTCCAAGCCACAACTCGCGAGACACAACAGTGCGATCAGCAGGATGGCCCTCATCGCAACCCCTTCGGGCCGAACCACTGCTCGATCACCGCGCCGATCCAGTCGACCAGCAGCGCGAGGCCCGCCGCCAGCGCCGAGCCGGTCACCAGGACCTTCATCAGGTTCAGCTTGTAGCCGGTGTCGATGAGCAACCCGAACCCGCCCGCGTTGACGAACAGGCCGAACGTGGCGGTGCCGACCGCGAGCACCAGCGAGGTGCGCAGACCGGCGAGGATCAGCGGTGTGGCCAGCGGGAACTCGACCCGCCACAGCACACCCGACGCCGACATGCCGATGCCGCGCCCTGCGTCCACAAGGGACGGATCGACCTGCTGCAGGCCGACGATCGTGTTGCGCAGCACCGGAAGCAACGAGTAGAACGCGAGCGGAAGCGCGGCCACCCACAGCCCGCCGGAAGCGCCGGTGAGCAGGAACCACAGCACCAGCACGCCCAACGCGGGCGCGGCCTGGCCGACGTTCGCGATCGCCAGGAACACCGGGGCGAGCCAGCGCGCCCACGGCCGGGTCGCGACGATGCCAGCGGGAACCGCGACCAGGACAACGATCGCGGTCACCACGACGGTCATCAACAGGTGATCGGCCAGTGCTTTCACCAGCGAGGACGCGTTCAGCGTGCTCTTCTCGGTCGCGGTGAGCCTGCTGGAGAACACCCACGCCAGCACCCCGCCGACGATCAGCAGCACCGCGACGGGTTGCGCCCAGAACCTGATCCGCTCCGCCGTCATGCGTTCGCCCGCAGCCGTTGCACGACCTCGGTCACGGTCGTGAGGTCGAGCGTGCCGACGTACTCACCCCTGTTCCCGGTGACGACAGCGCGGCCGCCCTCGTTGACCATCGCTTCCAACGCGTCCCGCAGCGTCGACTGCAACGTCACGGAGTCCTGCACCGGCCGTCCGGCGCCGGCCAGCGACTTCGCGTGCGCCAGCTCCTTGAGGTGCACCCAGCGCAACGGCCGGTCGCGCTGGTCGAGCACCAGCACGAACCGTTCCTCGCCCAGCTCCACAGTGGACGGCAGGGCGTCAACCCTGGCGGTCACCGCCTGACCCAGCTCGACGTCGCGAACCCTCAGCAACGTCAACGCCTTCAGCGACGCACCGGCACCGACGAACCCGGCCACCGTGTCGTCCGCCGGGTTGGCCAGGATCGCGTCGGGCGTGTCGTACTGCAGGATCGTGGACCTGTCGCCGAGCACGGCGATCTTGTCGCCGAGCTTCACCGCCTCGTCGAAGTCGTGCGTGACGAACACGATCGTCTTGCGGAGCTCGTTCTGCAGCCGCAGAAGCTCGTCCTGAAGGTGCCCGCGCGTGATCGGGTCGACCGCACCGAACGGTTCGTCCATCAGCAGCACCGGCGGGTCGGCCGCGAGCGCCCGCGCCACCCCGACCCGTTGCTGCTGGCCACCGGAGAGCTGGCGCGGGAACCGCCCCGAGAACTCACCGGGATCGAGCCCGACGAGGTCCATCATCTCCTCGACGCGATCCGCGGTCTTCTTCCTGTCCCAGCCCAACAGCCCAGGCACGACGCCGATGTTCTGCGCCACCGTGAAGTGCGGGAACAGCCCCGCCTGCTGGATCGCGTACCCCACCCGGCGCCGCAGGTCGTCCGGGTCGATCTTCAGCGCGTCCTCACCGCCGATCGTGATCGTGCCCGAGGTCGGCTCGATCAACCGGTTGATCATCCGCATGGTCGTCGTCTTGCCGCACCCGGACGGACCGACGAACACCACGATCTTCCCGGCCGGCACGACCATCGAGAAGTCCTCGACGGCCGCCGCCTTCTGCCCCGGATATCGCTTGGTCACGTGGTCGAGCCGGATCTCACTGCCCTTTTCAGCCACGGACACCCCTGGAAACGGTGATTCGGTTGACCAGCACGTAAATCCCGTCGAGCAGCAGGGCGAGGATCACCACGCCGATCGTTCCGGTGAGGGCCTGGTTCAGCGAGTTCGCACTGCCCGCGTTCGCGAGTCCGGAGAACACCTCGGAACCGAGCCCTGGCCCTTTCGCGTAGGCCGCGATCACCGCGATGCCCATCAGCATCTGCGTGGCGACCCGCATTCCCGCCAGAATCGCGGGCCACGCCAACCGCAGCTCAACACGCGTCAGCACGCCGAATCTGCTCATGCCGATGCCTCTGGCCGCATCGCTCACCGCCGGATCCACGCCGGCGAGTCCCACGATCGTGTTGCGCACGATCGGCAGCAACGCGTAAAGCACCAAGGCGACAACCGTTGTGTCCGCGCCCAGCCCGAACACCGGAATCAGCAACGCCAGCAGCGCGAACGACGGAATGGTCAGAATCGTGCTCGCCAACGCCGTGGCCAGCGCGGATCCGACCGGGCTGCGATAGACGGCGACCCCGGTCGCCACCCCGATGACCGCAGCCAGAACCGTGCACTGCACCACGGCACTGACGTGCAGCAACGCCTGCAATGACAGCCGATCCCAGCGATCGGCCACGTACTCGAGCACGTTCACCTGGTGGCCCCCGCCCGCCGAAGTTGGCGTCAACCCAACCCCATTGGCGGCAAATGGGCAACCGTCAGTCGAAATTCCGGAGGTGATCAGGACGGGAAGCAGCGACTCCCGTCGTAGCGATCGTGCAGGAAGTCGTCGAGCATGACCTGCAGCTTTTCCAGGAATTCCGGCAAGTTCGCGGCCACCACCCTTACCCGTGAGTCGTAGTCGTCGTAGACACCCGCATCGTCGAAACCGCTCGGCGGCAACATGTAGACGGGCGCACCATCAGGAAGCCCCAGCGCGAACAACGTGCCACCGCCATCAGAGCCGAAGCTCACCACATCGGCGGTGATCGGTCCCTCGATCCGCACCGGCAACCTGCCGTCGCGCCCGTTCACCGTGGCTTGCGCCATCGACACGAAGTAGGCGTTCTGCAGGTCGGGCAAGGAAACCTGCTCCACGTGCCGATAGAACTCGGCGAGCGGTGCCGGCAGCTGCTCCACACCCTCTGGCAGCGGTCCGGTCGCCGGCGTGACCTTGTTCTCGTCCGGCGGATACCCGAACCTCGCCTGAAAGCCTGCGGTCAGCTCAGCCGCGAGCTCGTTCATCGACGCGATCCAACGCTCGTGGTCGAAGACGTTCACGAACAGCGGCTCTACGCGGTCCTGCAGGGCGCGACCGACCCGCGCCACCGGCTGGAGGTGTTCTCACGGCCGTTGAGCTGACGCCCGAGCCCCGCCGGGCCTGACGTCCGGCGGGGCTTCATGCTGGTTCAGCTGACACCGCAACGAACTGGTACATCAGCGAACGACGTCGTAGACGAGCTTCTGGATGCCGTTCGAGTAGGACTCGCTCTCGACCAGCTTCAGCATCTGCTTGTCCTTGTCGGTCTCGCTGAACATCCGCTTGCCCGCACCGAGCAGCAGCGGGAACACCAGCAGGTGGTAGCGGTCGATCAGGCCGGCGTCGGACAGGTTGCGGTTCAGCGTGGCGCTGCCGTGGATGGAGATCGGCCCGCCCTCCGTGTCCTTCAGCGCGACCACGTCGTCGAGCGACCGGAGGATGGTGATCTCACCCCAGTTGTCGACCAGCTCGTCTTCCTTCAGCGTGCTGGACACGACGTACTTCGGCATCGCGTTGTACCGCGGGAAGTAGTCGAGCGTCGGCCACACCGGGGAGAACGCCTCGTAGCTGACCCTGCCCATCATCATCGCCGCGGCCTCCTCCTGCTCACGGCCCTTGAGCTCGTAGGCGGCCTCGTCGAACTCGATGTCCTTGAAGGTCCAGCCGGAGCTGCGGTGACCGGGCTCGCCGCCGGGCGCTTCGATGACGCCGTCGAGCGAGACGAACGCGGTGGCGATCAGGGTGCGCATCGGGTTTCTCCTTGGTGTTCTGACGTGCTGTCATCAGTGCGTCGAACGGGAGATGCCGGTTTTCGACATCTCGCTCCGAGGAATTTTCCGGCATGGGTGACGACGGCGCTGAACACCCCTCCGAGTCCAGCGCCGCCGACCTGTCCGGGAGTCTTCCTGTCAGCTGGCAGGTCTACATGGGGGCTGAGCCCCCAATTAGCGGCCGGGCGTAGGAGATGAGGCCGGCGCGGCTCGGCTGGCCGGTGCGGGCCTTGAGGCTCGCGACGTGGCGTTCGACCGTTCGGGGGGACAGGAACAGCCGTTCGGCGATCTCGGCGTTGCCGAACCGTTCGGCGACGAGCCGCAGCACCTCGTACTCCCTGACCGTGACGCCGGCCTTGCGCAGCACGGCGGGCACGGTGTCGTGGTCGCGCCGCCGTCGTTGCTGAGGTGCTCCCGCCTCGCGCAACACCGCCCGGCACGCCGCGGCGACGGCGGGCACGCCGAACCGGTGGAAGTGTTCCTCGGCCTCGCGCAACCACTCCAGCGGCTCGCCCCAGCCGTCGGCCAGCGCGCTCGGGCCCGCGAGTCTCAGGCCCAGGTAGCGCGGCAACCCGAGTCCGGTGCTGAGTTCCAGTGCTTCGGCGGCGGCAACGCCGGCTTTGGCGGCCTCGCCGTCACGGCCGAGCAGGATGGCGCGGCTCCAGGCGAAGTACGTGCGGTGCAGGCGAACCTGGGAGAGGTGCGACTCGGCCAGTCGTTCGTACTCCGGCCAGCCGGCGAGACCGTGCGCGACCCGCACCAGCAGCCGCGGTCCCTGGTAGAAGGTGCCGCGAAGGATGCGTGGTTCCTTGACGGCCTTCTCCACCTCGTCGAACTCGGCCAGCGCGCGCTCGTACCGCTCCTCCATCAACGCGCAGATCGCCGAGCTGTACGACCAGATCTCCTCGGATCCACCGTGATCACGCAGCTGGGCCAATGCCTTGTCGGTGGCTTTGCGGTCGCCGTGCACGGACGCGATACCGGCCTCGATGGCGACGGCGAGCGCTTTCAACGCGTGCAGGCCCAGCTTCTCGGTGGCTGCTCCTGCACTCGCGCCGTACTTCGCGGCCAGGTCGTACTCGTCACGAACGAGGTAGGTGGCGCCCAGGTGCAGGTCGGCCGCGATCAGGATGACGATCGCGCCGGCGTCGAGCGCGGCCTGCCTGGCGGCGAGCAGGGTGTCGACGCCGACCGTCAGGTACTTGTCGGTGATTCCCAGCTCCAGCAACGCTCGCAACCGCCACGCCGCGAGCCCGTGCTGTTCCGCGGTGTGCTGCCAGCGCTGGACGTGTTGCCGTGCCTCGGCGAGATCCTGGCCTCGCGTGCACCGGGTGAGCACTTCGAGGGCCTCGCAGACGATCTCCGGAGTTCCGGTGGCGGCAGCGCGTTCGGCCAGTGCGCGGACCTTCGGCAGGAGGTCCAGCTGGTTGAGCCCGAGCAGGAGCGTCGCTTTGACGACGTCGACGGCCGCGTCCGTCTCCCCGGCTGTCGCGATCAGGTCGAGCCCGCGTTCCCACTGACCGGCGACAGCCGCGACGCGGGCCTGCGCGAGGCGTACGGCGGCGCGGCGTTCCGGCTTGGCGTTCGCCGCGGTGAGTGCCTGCTGAAGTCGTTCTCCCAGCGCGAAAGCACGTGCGCCGTTGTCCGCGGGGACGACGACCGCGGCCAGCGGCAGCACGGCGGCGAGTGCGTCGAGCAGATCCGCGGCGAGGTCCGGGTCGGCGGTCATGGC
>NZ_VSRL01000012.1 GCF_012184385.1 Lentzea indica | reverse complement strand
GGCCTTCGAGTCCCCGAAGCCGGAGGCTCCGCCCGCACCCGCACTCCCGGCTCGCCCGCGCCCCGTCGGCTACTCGCCGTCCACGGGCGGCCGTCCGAACGGTGTGCCCAGCGCGTCGTCGGCGCGGTACCAGCAGCCGGAGGGCTTCAACCCGCGTTCGCCGTTCGGCCCCGGCTCGGTGCTGCCGAAGTCGGACGGCCACGCGCCGGCCGCGGACTTCGCGGTGAAGGCGACGCTGACCGGTCGTCGTTACTACACCGAGGGATCCGCGAACTTCGTGGAGACGCGGGCGGACGTGTGGTTCCGCACCGAGGCGGACGCCGAGAAGGCAGGGTTCCGCCCTGCACCCTGATCGGGGTTGATTCCATGCAAAAGGCCCGCCAGCAACGCGCTGGCGGGCCTTTCGTGTGCCGTGGGTCAGCCGACCACGGTCCAGGTGTCCTTGCCGTGCAACAGCTTGCTCAGGTCCGCGGCCTTCGAGGTCTTGGCCTCGTTGACCTGCGCCCGCGCGCTGTCGTCGTACGTCGGCCGGTCCGCGCGCCGGAACACACCGGTGACGGTGTGGGTGAGGTCCTGCGTCGACAGCCGCGAGAGCGCGAACGACAGGTTCAGGTCCGACGCGTCGTGGATGACGACGTCGCTTGCGTCCACGTCCGCGGACTTCGCGACCGCGAGCCCGAAGCCCTCGCGGATCACGCAGTACTCGCCCTCACGACCGAACCGGATCGGCTCGCCGTCGACGACGTTGATGATCCGTCGCTGCGCCTCGTCCGGGTCCTTCAGCACGTCGAACGCGCCGTCGTTGAAGATCGGGCAGTTCTGGTAGATCTCCACGAGCGCCGATCCGCGGTGCTCAGCGGCCTGCCGCAGCACGGAGGTCAGGCCCGCTTTGTCGGAGTCGAGCGCGCGGCCCACGAAGGAAGCCTCCGCGCCCAGCGCCAGCGACACCGGGTTGAACGGGTGGTCCAGCGAGCCGAGCGGGGTCGACTTGGTGACCTTGCCCTCTTCCGAGGTCGGCGAGTACTGGCCCTTGGTGAGGCCGTAGATCCGGTTGTTGAACAGCAGGATCTTGAGGTTCACGTTGCGGCGCAACGTGTGGATCAGGTGGTTGCCGCCGATCGACAGCGCGTCGCCGTCACCGGTCACCACCCACACGCTGAGGTCCGGCCGCGCCACGGCGAGACCCGTGGCGATGGCGGGCGCACGGCCGTGGATGGAGTGCATGCCGTACGTGTTCATGTAGTACGGGAACCGCGAAGAGCAGCCGATGCCCGAGACGAACACGATGTTCTCGCGCTTGAGGCCCAGCGATGGCAGGAACGACTGCACGGCGTTGAGCACGATGTAGTCACCGCAGCCGGGGCACCAGCGGACTTCCTGGTCGGACTTGTAGTCCCTGGCCGTCTGCTTCTCGTCGGTGGTGGGAACCCCGGTCAAGCCGGGGATTCCAAGGTCGATCGCAGTCACGCCGACACCCCCTTGATCACGTCAGCGAGCACGTTCTGCAGCTCTTCCGCCTTGAAGGGCAGGCCCTGCACCTTGGTGTACGAGACCGCGTCCACCAGATACTTCGCCCTCAACAGCAACGCCAGCTGGCCCAAGTTCATTTCCGGCACGATGACCTTTTCGTACGACTTCAGCACCTCGCCCAGGTTCTTCGGGAACGGGTTGAGGTGCCGCAGGTGCGCGTGCGCGACCGGCAGGCCGAGCTTGCGAACCCGGCGCGCCGCCGCGCCGATCGGGCCGTAGGAGGAACCCCAGCCCACGACCAGGACCTTCGCCTCGCCGCTCGGGTCGTCGACCTCGACGTCCGGGACCTCGATGCCGTCGATCTTCGCCTGGCGCAGGCGGACCATCCGGTCGTGGTTCTCGGGGTCGTACGAGATGTTGCCGGTGACGTCCTGCTTCTCCAGACCACCGATGCGGTGCTGCAGACCAGGAGTCCCCGGTACGGCCCACGGACGGGCCAGCGTCTCGGGGTCGCGCGAGTACGGCTGGAAGGTCTCCGGGTCCGTCGCGAACTCGACGCTCAGGTCCGGCAGCGTGTCGACGTCCGGGATCAGCCACGGCTCGGAGCCGTTCGCGACCGCGCCGTCCGAGAGGAACAGCACCGGCGTGCGGTACGTGAGCGCGATCCTGACCGCGTCCACCACGGCGTCGAAGCAGTCGGACGGCGACTGCGGCGCCACGATCGGCACCGGCGACTCGCCGTTGCGGCCGAACATGGCCTGCAGCAGGTCGGCCTGCTCGGTCTTGGTCGGCAGACCGGTGGACGGGCCACCGCGCTGCACGTCGATCACCAGCAGCGGCAGCTCGGTCATCACCGCGAGGCCGATGGTCTCCGACTTCAGCGCGATGCCGGGACCCGACGTCGACGTCACGCCGAGCGCGCCGCCGTAGGACGCGCCGAGCGCGATGCCGATGCCCGCGATCTCGTCCTCGGCCTGCACCGTGGTGATGTCGAAGTTCTTGTGCTTGCTCAGTTCGTGCAGGATGTCCGACGCCGGGGTGATCGGGTACGTGCCGAGCACGACGGGCAGCTTCGAGCGCTGTGCCGCCGCGACGATGCCGTACGCCGTCGCCGTGTTGCCGGTGATCTGGCGGTACGTACCGACGTTGAGCTTCGCGGGCGCCACCTCGTAGGTGACGGCGAAGGCCTCGGTCGTCTCGCCGTAGTTCCAGCCGGCGCGGAACGCCAGGACGTTGGCCTCGGCGATGTCGGGCTTCTTCGCGAACTTCTCGCGCAGGAACCGTTCCGTGCCCTCGGTCGGCCGGTGGTACATCCACGAGAGCAGGCCGAGCGCGAACATGTTCTTCGCGCGCTCGGCGTCCTTCTTGCCGAGCCCGGTCTCCTCCAGCGCGCCGATGGTCAGCGTCGCCATGGCGACCTTGTGCACCTGGAACTTCTCGAGCGACTCGTCCTCGAGCGGGTTCGAGTCGTAGCCGACCTTCGTCAGGTTCCGCTTGGTGAACTCGTCGGTGTTGACGATGAGGATGCCGCCGTCAGGCAGGTCGACGACGTTCGCCTTGAGCGCGGCGGGGTTCATCGCCACGAGGACGTCGGGACGGTCGCCGGGCGTCAGGATGTCGTAGTCGGCGAAGTGCAGCTGGAACGACGAAACGCCGGGGAGGGTGCCCTGTGGTGCGCGGATCTCGGCGGGGAAGTTGGGCTGGGTGGCGAGGTCGTTGCCGAACGCCGCCGCTTCCGACGTGAACCGGTCTCCGGTGAGCTGCATGCCGTCACCGGAGTCGCCGGCGAAGCGGATCACGACGCGATCCAGCTTGCGGGTCTCAGTGCTCATTCCTACGCCGATACCTCTCTCCAAGGGTGGCTGTGCCCCACCGCGAGGGTAGTCGCCGGGACCGCCTGCGAGACGGGCCGTGTACCACCAGGCGAGACGAACTGTCCCATCTGCCGCACCGGGTCCTTAACTAGACGGTAAGCACAGCACTACCAGCGGATACCCGAATGCGGCAGACGTCACCCTCGATACCTGTTACTCAAGGTAACACCTACCGCCCGCTGATCCGAGCCTTCATCGCGGCAAGCCTGGCAGCGAATTCTGGAGTGTCGATCGAAGCCACCTGTGGCCGCAGCTCGGTCTCAACCGCTTCCGCGTGGTCGTGGAGAGCATCGGTCGCCCGCATCGTCGCCTTGATGGTCCGCACGAGTGCTGCTGGAGCCTCCGCAGCCGCCCTCGCCAGCTCTTTTGCTACTGCCAGTGGGTCTTCGGCCTTGGCGTAGGCGAGCCCTTTCTCCACGGCCTCGTCCGCGTCGAGGATCTTGCCGAAGAGCGTCATGGCCGTCGCGGTCTGCGAGTTGGTGATCTTCTGCAACATCCACGTCATGCCGCCGCCGGGGTGGATGCCGAGCTGCAGGAACCTCGCGTCGAACCGCGCCTTGGGCCCGGCGATCCGCACGTCGGCAGCCAGCGCGAGGTTGAGCCCGGCGCCGACCGCGGCCCCGTTGACCGCGGCGATCGTGGGGATTGTTGCGTTCGCCACGGCGAGGAAACCCTTGTAGATCTTCTTGAGGCCTTCGTCCTTCGAGTTGCCGAGCTGCGTGAGGTCCGCGCCGGCGCAGAACGCGGGCGGCGCTCCCGTGACGATCAACGCGTTGGCTTCCTGCTCTGCTTCCGCGACCTTGTCCGCGAGCTCCTGCGACAGGTCGATCGTCAGTGCGTTGCGCCGGTCCGGATCGTTGATCGTGATCACGGCGATGGAATCGTTGTGCTCCAGCAGAACCTCAGCCATGGCCCGAACCCTAGGGTGCGAGCGGCCGGTCCAGGAGCCGGGACAGCACGACCGTCGACACGGTCCTGTCGATGATCTCGACGGCGCGCAGTCGTTCGAGCGCCGTCTCCAGATGATGGATGTCGGCGGCCCTGAGGTGCACGATCGCGTCCGCGGCTCCAGACACCGTGTAAGCAGCGCTGACCTCCGCCATCGGCTCCAGCCGGTGCTGGATGTCGTGCGGCGCCACGTTGCCCTTGCAGTGCACCTCGACGAACGCCTCGGTGCCCCACCCGAGCGCCTCAGGGTCCACCACCGCCGTGAAGCCCCGCAGAACCCCCGTGTCCAGGAGTTTGTCGACTCGCCGCTTCACCGCTGGGGCGCTCAGCCCCACCTCTTTGCCGATCTCCGCGTAGCTCGATCGTGCGTTGGCCATGAGGCACGAAATGATTCGCTGGTCGATGCTGTCCACACGCAACATTCTGCCCTAGTTAACGCAATGTCGCGGCGTTGTTCGATGGTCTAGCTCGCCTTTACATTTCGATCCATGACCGTATCCATCTCCGGGCCCGGCGAGCCGATCACGCTCGACATCGCGCAGCCCCTCGCGCCGACGCGCATGCCGACCACTCGTCGGTACCTCATGTGCCCGCCGACGTACTTCACGGTGGAGTACGCCATCAACCCGTGGATGGATCCGACCCGGCCCACCAGCACCTCGCTGGCAGTGGAGCAGTGGACGGCTCTGAAGGAGACCTACGAGCGCCTCGGCCACGAGGTCAACGTCATCGAGCCTGTTTCGGGTCTGCCGGACATGGTCTTCTCGGCCAACAGCGGCACCGTCATCGACGGCCGAGTCCTCGGCTCCCGCTTCCGCGCCGCCCAGCGCTCCGCCGAGGCCGACCACTTCCGCCGCTGGTTCCTCGGCGCCGGCTACAAGTCCGTCATCATGCCCACCGCGGTGAACGAGGCCGAGGGCGACTTCACCTGGACCGGTTCCTTGTTGCTGGCCGGCACCGGCTTCCGCACGGACCCTCATGCGCATGGTGAGGCCCAGGAGGTTCTGGGTGTCCCGGTCGTCTCACTGCAGCTGGTTGACCCGCGCTTCTACCACCTCGACGTGGCCCTGTTCATGCTCGACGACCAGTCTCCGTCGCCTCTGGTCGCCTACTACCCGGAGGCCTTCTCGCCGGGCTCGCAGCAGGTCCTGCGGAGGTTGTTCCCGGACGCCGTGATCGCCAACGACGACGACGCCGTGTGTCTGGGTTTGAACGCGGTCTCCGACGGCAAGCACGTCGTCATGCCCGTCGAGGCCACTCACCTCGCCGAGCAGGTGGCGCGTCGCGGGTTCGAGCCCGTGTTCGTGGACATCTCGGAACTGCGCAAGTCGGGCGGCGGCCCGAAGTGCTGCACGATGGAACTCCGGGGCTGACCTCGCCCACGCAGTGCCGTTCCGCAGTTCCTGCGTGAAGGCCCTACTTTGTGGGTGACCTGCTCTGATACTGCCAACGACGTCAGTGTTGGCAGGTCACCATCTGCTGCGGACTGCGGCCTTCTGCGGCTGCCTCTGGAACATGTGTGGAACAAAAAGAGCCCCTGGCGAGATCATCGCCGGGGGCTCTGTCGTGGAGTCTAGCTGCGGGAACAACCCTTACACTCTTCAACGAAGAGCCAACATGGTCTGACTTGTCTAGTTGCCCTTCAACCCGCTGCGTGCAGACGTTCGCAGGTCACCAAGCGCGCGTGGACTGTGCGGTGGTCCCAGGCTAACGCTGGTTGGTTGCGGCGGCCGGACGTTACGCCACGAGATGTGACTAGAGGCGCACAGCGATTCTGACGCGGGTAGCGGCACTCTGGCTCCGTCAAACATGAACCACCGATGCCGGACTATCAGGAACCTTCGGTCTCGCTGAACCGCCACTGGATGCCATAGCCGAATCCTGTTTTGAGGTTCTTGAATTCCGCATAGGCTTCCCCGGCTTCGTTGGCTTCGATAATGTTTTCCTCAGGTTGAAGTTCGTCTATCTCGCGATGGAATGCGCTTTCTACCTTGCGAATTGTGCAAGGTAGATCATCCATGTTGAATCGGACTAGCAAGCTGAATGATTCGCACTCGTAATATGGGACGAAGACATAGTGTGGCTTCATCATCTGATTTGCTGGAATCTTGTACTGCAGCGCGTATCGATGTCGCTCGCCTGGGTAGAGAGTTCGCGGAAGCTTAATCTCCACATTGAATCGCGAGTCTGAAAATCGCTTTCGAGTAACGAACTTCCCGCCGAATAGAAGGTTCGTCTGCAGCTCGTGCGGGGCATCTTGATCATTTGGATGCCGAGGCAGCGTGAACGGCATGGAGATGCTATCCGTCGGAGCTCCATGGATGATTATCTCGCGCTCGTCAACAGCCTCAATGCCATCTTCTTGATCCATCCGAACGTAGGCTCTGCATGAAGTTGTGAACCAGTTGGCCGCCGTTTCTGGATGACCCGTGTCGCTCCAGTCGTGCTCGGCTACGATGCGGTTGACAAGATGTTTCATCGATTCGTCAATTCGGCGACGAATTGTCCGGTTGTCGCGACCTGTCTCGCTCGCGAGCCAGCTAATCCTTTTGTCGAGCAGTTGGCTGCTCAAGTCCGGGATGTTGATATTTAGGGCCACGCTTGCGACCTGCTGCATGGACTCAGGAAGCCTGTCGATCAGTCGTGAGAGCTCTGTCAACAGCAGTCCAGCCGCAGTGGCGTCATCAGCTCCCGCATCAGCTTTGGAGACAGTTCGAAGGTTGTCGCCCAGGCGGACATCGGCTAGGAGGCCGCCGAGGCCCGTCCCTCTACGTAGTCGTTTGAGCTCGTCAAGCAGCTTGTCGCGGTCGATCGACATCGATACTCCAGGGCTACACGTGTGTCATGTCAGCTTGTCAACTTTGACGAAGAGGCGCAAGATGACAACATATGATGTCAGTTGACGTTCGACCGGACAGCTTCGTACGCTAGTGGACATGGAGCCGCACTGATGATCAAGGGGACGACGTGGAGACGTTCGGCTGATCTGACCTGAGTACCGAGAGGGACGTCATGTCCGAGGTTCATCTCGTCACGGTTTGTCTGGGCATTGTGACCCTGTCGCTGTTAATTAGCGCCGCAAGCAAGGGGCGTGATCGGTTTGCGTTCAGAGTGATCTCTTCCGATTTTCGTAACGAGGCGGATGTCGAAGGCGAATATTTGATCGGGGAGATCACTGGTGACATTCAGAACATGTCTACCAAAGCAAATGGACTCAGTGAGCTTTATCTAGTGCGCTGGTCTGCAGATCGCCTCGGGTTCTCTTTTTGTAATCCGCGACCAGTGCAGATTAAGGAAGGTGTCGAGAGCATAAGCCTGCCGCTTCGCTTTGAGGGCAAGCAAGATCGCAGGGTCACGTTGGTCTGGAGGTTCCGGACTGAAAAGGGTAGCGCGCCAACCGACCTTGAGGTCGTCCTCGAGGACTCCGAGGGGAAGTTGAATGACCGTCTCGGTTGCCCGAAGGATCCTCGCAACATTGAGCGGCGCCGAGAATTTGTCGAGCGCTTTTCTGGTGCCCCAGGTGGCGAGCTTGCGAGCTTTCTGGTCCTCTATCTAAAGATCAGGATCTGTGACCTCTTATTTACGGCGAAGCGCCTTGTCTGGTTTATGGGCCTTTGAGCGTGCGTTTCGGCTGCCCTGGGTTGACGGCGGCTTGTGCTTAATAACTTTTCTTGCCTGGATGAGGCGATCAGTTCCGGTCGAATAATATCTGAACTGAATGTGGCGCTGATTGACGTAGTATGTTGGTTCCTTGCTGTGCGATGAGTCGACCGGCGCGGTCGCCTTTGTTGAAAGTTGGACACCTCATCGCAACCAACTGTCGGGTCGGCCTTGCACGAGGATGCGCGAAGCACATCGTGGTCGGGCGAACGCATATGCCAGGCGTACTAGACTAGTCTTCCAGTCTGCTAGGTGACTGTTGTTCCGTAGGCGCTCCCCGGAGCATCTAGCGGAGCACGAGTAGACGCGGAGGGCGAGCATGGAGCCGTCGTTACTCTGTCTGCCTGTGCACGCGTAGGTTGTAGAACCTCGTGCACAGGCAGACAGACCTATCACGCGGCGCCTTCGGTACCCGCTTGTTGTAGGATGTATGGCCGTCGGCCGCGACCAGCGACTGACCGCTCCGACGGGCGTCCTGAATTCCTGTTCGGAAGCCGATCGGCGATCAGCCTTCTCCGTTCAGCAGGATGTCGATCTTCTGGTTCGACTTCTCCCGCTGCCCGTCCAGCACCTTCGCGTAGACCTTCAGCAGCACGTCGACCGTGTGCCCAGCGCGCTCCGCGACCTCAGCCGGAGGAAGGCCGGCGGCGAGCCACGTCGAGACCGCCGCGTGTCGGAGTGAGTACGGCGTGTCCGCCAACGGCGACTCGAACTGCTCCGGCGAGAGCGCGAACTCACGAACGCGACCCCAGGCGTGGGTGTAGACCGTCGCGTTGATCGGTCCGCCGCTGATCGTCCCTCGGAACAACCGCCCATCTGGCGTGGTCCCGAAGGTCTCCAGATGCCACCGGAGAACCGCGACCAGCACAGGCGGGATCGGCACACGTCGAACGGCACCCTCAGCCTGCCTCTTCAGAGAACGCGTCTCCCACAACTCGCCGGAGTCGGTGTACCGCCCGTTCGCCCGCGAAGCCGACTTCTCCAGGATGAGTTCACCCCAGCCGGTCTCGGGCAGCTTGCAGTCAGGTTCCCGAAGCCGGTTGACCTCACATGGTCGCAGAGCCGCGTAGTACATCGTCGCGAAGAACCCGTACAGGTAGTCGTACTGCCCGGTCGTGGTGCCCGCGTAGGTCACGGCCGCGAGGCACTGACGCCCTTGAGCCGGGTTCACCACAGACCGCGGGTCAACCTCACTCGTGCCCCGTTGCGTCGAGGACTTCAGTCCGGTGACCGGATTCGCATCAAGTTCGCCGACGTCGACCGCGAACCCGAGCAGGTGGTGAAGCACGCCCCGCCGGGTTCGCATCGTCCACGCCGCCGCAGCCTTGCCATTGAGGTTCCGGCCAAGCGACCGCAGCAACCGGCCAGTTTCGATCTTGTCGGCGAGTTCGCGAACCAGACGCGAGTTCACCTCGATCCAGTCCCCTGCGTCCTGCTCCGTGCCTGACAGCGACCTGTTCCGAGTGTTGTCCGGCAGGAGGCAGGTCGTCAGCACCCGCCGGAGCACCCGAACCGGAGGGGCGCCCTTCTGCGTCGCTACGAACGCGGCCACCGGGATGGCCAAGGTGTCGACGTAGCGCTTCCGCGTGTTGGGCGCCGCCTCCTCCCACGACTCGCTGATGAACTCCTGCGCGAGCTTCAACAGCGACCGCGCGGACTGCTTCTTGACCTCCGACTCCGGCAACCCCGACGTGATGTCGAAGGCTTCGCCCTTCCTGACGAACTGCTTCAGATCGGAGCGCCGGTTGTCCGCGAGCGCCTTGGACTTGTACCACTCCGAGTGCTGCTTTCCGGCCGTCGCCCAGCGGACCCCGTAGGGCTTCGGGCGGACCTTCCCGTTCGCGTCCGGCTTGAGGACCTTGAGCGCGTAGATGCTGACCTTGTAGGTGAGGTTCACGCGGCATCACTCCGCAGGCCGAGCAGCCACGCGGCGAAGTCGGCGCCGGAGATGCGCAGCGCCCCGTTCCGCATCTTGTGCGCGACAGGAGCGGCTCCGGGAATCTGCCGCCACTTGTAGAACGTGTCCTTCGAGATGCGCATCCGGGCGCAGAACTCGTCGGCTGTCATGAAGTCGTCCGGGTTAGGCAGCTCGGACATGGTCAGGTCCCCCCTCCTGTTCGTACTTGCGTAGGCGTTGAGCTCGGACTCGTTCGGCGATGCCAGCCGCGAGCTCGCGTTCCGCGTCGTTGTCGTAGCCGGACCCGGCGTACTGCCAGTCGTTGACGACGACCACGGCCGCGGGATCGAGTTCGAGGCGCTCGAACATTTCGAGCGTCCGGAATGTGCGGCGTTCTTCGCGGATGGCGCGGAACGTGGTCGAGTAGTGCTTGGACTTGGTGAGGAAGTGGCCGCGGAATCCGAGCATGTGCGCCCACTTGCGGAGGTTGAGTTCCTCGAAGTCGGCCAGGCCGCCGAGGTCCCACGCGGTCTGCACCATCCGCCGGTGGTGCTCGGAGATGTGCAGTACGTCGATGTCCAGTTGTGAGCGGATCGGCCGGTCCGCCGTGTCCTTCGCGCCCGTGCCTTTGGTGGCGTACTTGGCGACGTAGCCCGCCAATCGGGCCTCGTTGATCTCGCCGGACTCGTCCTCCACTTGGGAGCCGCGGATTCCTTTGGTGTCGACCTGTTCGCCCCACAGGAGGCGCAGCGCCGAGCCGTCCGGCCGCGTGGTGTCGATCCCGACCGAGCGAGCCGCAGCCTTGATGCAGTCGCCGAGGAGTTCGGCCGTTGCCCAGGCCGGCGTGGGGTCGTGAGGTCCGTCCGGTCCGTCGACGCGAATGACGGCGTGGAAGTGGACCAGGCCCCGCCGCTGGTATTCGGCGACCTTGGCGTACGACAGCCGGGCGTGGTTCTTGAACTCGGAGACCTTCAGGCCGGCCGCGCCAGCGAGCTTGCGGCGCAGGGCGATGGTGAACCGGTGCCACAGCTTGCCCGCGTGTGCCTGCCAGAGCACCGCCCCCATGTAGTCGTAGCTGCCGGGGTCGACGGCGCCGCCGATGCGGGGATCGTCGCCGTGGTGCCATTCGCCGCAGCCCGTGCAGGGCCGGACCTTGCCGGTCGTGATGGTCGGTCGGTTGTGGACCGGGCCGAACGACGGCGCGGTGAGCGTCGCGAAGACCCGAGGCTTCTCGGAGACGTCCGCGGGAACGCCCTTGCTGCCACCAGCCAGGCCCGCGTGCATCAGGTGGTAGGCGTCGGCCGCGTACCGGTCGGAGCAGGCCGGGCAGACCGACTCTCGGCGGTTGCCGCACGGGACCATGACGTCCCCGCCGATGTGCTCGATCACGCCGCCGTTGAGGTCTTGGAGCTGGAAGGCGCCGGACAACCGGATGGGTGCGGCGCATCCGCCGATTGCGGTCACCCGGTCTCGCCATGCCCGGAAGTCGACCGCCTTGACTCGTGCGGTGATGCGGTCTTCCAGAGTGAGCACGGATGAGGCTCCTTCCGTTGTGGAGAAACGAAAAGGCGGGGTACGACCGGTGTTCTGGTCATGCCCCGCGTTGATCGAGATGGGTCAGGCCGCGAGCTGTGCGGCGATGCGTTCCGCGTAGTCCTCAGGCACGTTCAGCGCGTCCTGGACGTCCTGCGCCGTCAGTGCACGGCCTTGAGCGCGGACCTCGTTCGCTTTGGCGTCCAACGCGCCCTGGAGGTGCCCAGGAAGCCGCACGGCGGACCGAACGGGTGCAGGGACAGCAGCGGGGTTCGTGGGAGCGGGAGCGACGACCTGAGCCGCCAGATCACGCGCGGCGTTGCACCGCTGCTGAATGACCGGCATGACTTCGGCCAGCAGGAACACCACGAGCGGGATCACGAGGTGCAGGAACACCATCCCAGCGTTGATCTGCCCGTCCGGAGGCCGCAGCGACGACCACACGTTGGTGACCAGCGTGGCCCCGAGCAGCACCCGCTTGAGCCACTTGACCGGGCGATCATCAACCGCCAGGCCGTGGGAGAGCATCTGCGCTTCCCACCGCAGGAGCGTGATCAGGATTCCGGCGAAGGCCGGTTCCACGAGCCACGCGCCCCACCACATCGGGTCAGACGGCCCGAGGTCCCCGGCGAGGAACGCTTGCACGCCGGTCGCGGTGAAGCCGAGGCCGCAGGTCATGAAGCACCACATGGAGCGCGTGACCGAGACCCGGAACCGATCCGCCCGCACGGCCGCCAGCAACGGGTTCGCAGCGAGCTGGTGGATGTCCTGCGCCTCATCGAGCTGTGCCCGCAGGCGCCGAACAGTTCGAGTCTCGCGAGGTTCGGCGGACTCGGTTTCGTTGCTGTGCTTGGACTTCCCGGACACCTGGCCACCTACTTCCCGTACGCGGCCTTGCGGAGGAGAGTCCCGAGCCAGAGCAGTTCGGCGACGAGCACCAGGAGCCCGACGAAGCCGAACAGGAGGTACATGCAGAACAGCGAGGCCGCAGCGGCGAGCACGATGTGAGCGACGCGGGCGAAGCTGCGGAGATTGACCGGGACGGCGAGTACGAGCTTCATCAGGCCACGTCCTTTGCGTTCCTGGCGGGGTAGTGGATGCGGCGGCGTTCGGCGCCGGACAGGCCGCCCACGACGCCAAAGGCGTTGTCTCGGTACCGAGCGGGTCCGTTCGCTTCCCAGCTGAGTTGGTTCTCTCGGCACTCGGCGAGGACCGGGCAGGTGGCGCACACGGCCTTGGCGGCGGCGGTTCGGCCGGCGGTGTGGAACAGGCTCGGATCGGCGTCGGCGCAGGCGGCCCGGTCGCGCCAGGCGGGCGGTTCGCCGCCGAACAGGAGCTTCATCAGCACGCGGTAGCCGTGCGGTTCGGTGTTCACGCTGCCACCGCCAACCGCGAAGGCGAGCCACGGCGTGCGGCCTGCACAACCTTGGCGACCTCATCGAAGGTGACCTGTTCTGGCGTGCAGGCGGAGAGCCGGAAGGCGTTGGCGAGCACCGCCGCCGAGCTGGACTTGAGCTTGCCGCCCAGCTCGACCACCGAGGCCGACGCGGCCAGCCCCAGTGTGATTCCGGAGCTGGTCCGTCCGGTCGCGGCAACCGACAGAGTTCCCGCGGCTTGCAGGGTCCACGTCAGCTCGACCCCGTGCAGCGAGGCTGCCCAGACCAGCAGGCACGCGAGTCGATCGGGTGCGGTGCCGGAGGTGAACTCGGCGTGCACCGAGCCGGACGGTGTGGAGATGACCAAGCGGTCTGGCCTGGGCAGGCCGAGTGTGCGGATGTGGCCGCGGATCGAGCGGAGCAGGCCGTCCAGACGTCGAGGTGCGCTGTTTTCGGGCATGACAAGGCCTCCACGGTTAGTGGCGAAAAGTGTTGGGGTGAAAGAAAGTCAGGCGATCGAGCGGATGGAACCAGTCTGTCCGTTGCGGACGAACTCCACGAGTTCGCGGATGTTGTCGTCCGTGGTGTAGGCCGCGCGGACTCGTCGGGGAACGCGTGAGCGTTCGTCGGTGCGGTAGCCGATGCCGGCGGTTTCCGGGATGGCGGGGATCTGGTCGGCGATCGCGCCCCGTTCCCGAGCGCCGTCACCCAGCACCATGTCCGGGTGCGTCGGTGACGTGGTGCGCAGGCACACGCGGTTGGGGAACAGGTCCCGGATCGACAGCGTGTCCTTGTCGGGTTCTTGGATGTAGGCGTCTGCGACGTGCAGGGTTGCGCGGCCCATCGAGGTGCCCCGAGCCAGCAGGGCCGTGATCTGCCGGGCGTACTCGGGCCGGTAGGCGACCAGGGAGCCGATCTCGTCCACGATCAGCAGGTTGAGCGGGTACTCACGTGACGGCTCGACCGACCGCAGCCCCGCTCGCTGCATCCGCTTCTGGGTGCGCTCCATGTCGTCGACCCACATTTCGATCAGCTCCAGGCAGTCGCCCGCGTCATCGGCGTAGCGGTTCTCCGTGATCGGCTTGATGGCCGCGAACTCCAGGTACTTCGGGTCGCAGACCCACAGCCGGACGATGCCGTCCCTGATCAGCGGCGCCATCGAGCGCAGCTTGGCGAACGCCAGCGAGTTCTTGCCCGATCCGGTTCCGCCAGCGGTGAGGGTGTGCGTGCCCTGGACGGGTTCGGTCCAGTCGGCGCCGTACTCGTCCTCACCGAGGAGAACCGCCCGCAGGTTCACGTCCTCGGAGTGCTCGGGCATGTCCGGCGCCGGAATGATCTCCGTGAACGGTTCGTCCTGCTGGACCACGAGCGCCACGTAACCGGGCTTCATCAGCTCGATCGCAACGCGTTCAGCCCCGATCGAGTGCGCCAGCTCTTCGGCCTGCCGGGCGAAGTGCATCGGTGACTGGCCCTTGGCTAACTTCACCAACACGGTGTCGATGGACGGCGAGTACGACCGGACACGTACCACGCGCGGATAGTTCGTGACCTTCTTCCGGCGGTGCTCGGTTGTGAGCTTGTGTACGTCCATCAGGTCTCGCCAGCGTCCACCGGAGTAGGCCCCGAACCACCGACGCTGCCAGGCCCTCAGAACCGGCGCGGCCAGCGTGTCGAACGAGTCCGGGTGACCCCGGTACCAAAGCCCGGTCGCACCAGCCGCGCCGCCGAGGACGTAGCCGGTGGTCGTCGGGCCGAGCGTGCAGGCACCGGCAGCGACAGTCGACGGCGCGAGCATCCATTCCGGGTTCCTGGCCAGCCATCGCGCCGCGCGGAACTCGGCGGCTACAACGCGCTTGCTTGCGTTCCACTTCCAGCCCACTGTTGAACTCCTTGGTAGATGCGCGACGGCCGACCCCCGAACGTGTCGAAGATCGGCCGTCGCGTTGATCAGTGCGGATCTAGTCCTTGGGCAGTTGCCCGCGGGCGTAAGACGCTTCCGTGGTCAGCACGCTGACCGAGCGGACGAACCGGCGCCGCAGGTCGGTGAAGCCCTCACGGCGAACCGGGATGCCGTCCATCGCCGTGCGGAGTTGCTTCATTGCCTGGTCCACGTTGGACACGGCGTTGTCGAGCTGGTGAGACATCGATCAGGCTCCCCACTCTTTGGCCTTCAAATTGATCTCGTGCCGCTTGGCTTGCTCCCGGAGCGCACTGAGGTCGTTCCGCGCGGTCCGCAAATGGCCCTTGAGTTCGTCTGGCGTGGCCACTCGCCAGCTGCCAGCTTTTCCAGGTTTCTCACTCATCTTGTTGATGAGATTTTCTAGCGGCACGAGCAGTTCCTCAACGAAGTCCATCGCGCCGACGAACGCGCCGTACCGCTGCTGCGCCCGCTCGTTCAACATCTCTTGGATCAACTGGCCAACCTCTCAGTCCTCGTGTCTCCCACGTAGATGAAGCGGTACAGCGCTTGCTGTAGCTCCAGGTGGTCCCGCCAGCTCTGGCCGACGCACGGGAAGCCGTGCTTCGCAAGGACTTCGCCGACCTCGTGGACGAAGCCGAACGTGAAGCGCGGATCGTCGCCGGCCGGATCGGCGGGTTCGATCGGGTACGAGCGCTCATCCATGCCGAAACTCCTTTCGGGAGGCACGGCAAACCCAGGAACGAAGACGTACCTGGGCTCACCGAATCTCCCGGAGCACACGAAATGCTCCGGATTTAGGCATGGTTCGACTCACTGTGGAATTCTCAAAGAGCAAAAATGAGCGCCCTGGCCCGACTCGAAGCGGGCTACCGGCCTACCGGGCAGGGCTCACGGGACTAGGCCGCGGGAGCCACCACGACCTGGGCCGCCGGGGTGAGGCCATCGGCCTTGAACCACAGGCCGGACGCGGTGATCTTCCCGTCGTCCCCGCGCATCTCGTACGTGTTGATCACGGGGTTGACCAGCTCGATGTAGTCCCCCTCCTCGAACCCCGCACCGGGGTCGCGGGGGAGGTTGACGCGGATCTCTTCGCCCTTCGCCTTGCGGCGGCCCTCGGTCGGTCGGGGCTTGGCGAACAGCACCACCACGAACTGCTCTTCGTTCGTGTGGCGGTCGATCACGGGCACCAACTGCCCGCCGTCCAGCTCGCGCATCTTCACGCAGGGCGTTTCAGTGATCATGAGCTTGTAGTGGGACAGGATCACCGGGATGTCGTTCAGAGCCACGTTGGTACCTCTCGTAGTAGGTCCTGCTCTATTACTACAACCAACATAGCTAGTAGAGCTAGAAGAGTCACTGGTCCGATCGGGTGATATTCAGCTTTGCTAGCTTTGTCGCTACAGTGTGTGTATGGCACTTGATCCCGCGGACCCGCGGCCGGCGTATCAGCAGATCGCTGATGACCTGCGGCGATACATCGCGTCCGACGCCGTGCAGGTGGGGGACAAGCTGCCGTCTCTGGCCGAGTTGCAGACGAAGTACGGCCGCGCCGTCATGACCTTGCAGAAGGCACTGGACGTGTTGCGCACTGCCGGACTCGTCATGTCCCGGCAGGGCGAGGGCACCATCGTGGTGAAGAAGCCAGAAGCCCACACGGAGGAGCCGGAAGTTGGCTCCCCGCATGAGCTTCGGGCAATTCTGGAGAAGATCAGCGGCACGCTGGACAACCTCAGCGAGCGCGTTTCCGCCGTTGAGGCGGAGGTGTTCGGCTCTCCTTCAGGTGGTCCTCGATCCGAGTCAGACGATCGCTGAGTTCGTCCACCTTGGAATCCAACTTGGAGGCCAAGGCGTACAGATCACGCCACGTCTCTGCGGTCCATCCGGTCTCTGACACCTTGCCCTCCTTCGCTGCTACCGGTTGTTCTTCTGGTGTGTTGGTGGTTCTGCCCTCCGAGCGGTGAACCGTCGCCAGGCGACGATGCCCGCGTAGACCACGACGAAGGACGTCAGAGCTTCCGCCGCTCGACCGATCACGCCGGCCTTTCCGGTCCGCCGGGCCCGCTCTCTCCGAACCACTCCGCGTCGACCGTCAGCGCGTGCCGCCCGGCGAGCTGATCAGGCAGCTCTTCGGGCGTGGTGCCGACCTTCGCGGCGAGATCTTCGAAGTTGAGCTTCGGCCAGTTCGCAGTGAGCGCGTCAACTCGATCGGCGAAGGCTGTCGCGGCGCGCGAAAGGTTCCGCGCGAAAGCGATCGCGAGATCGGCCGCATCCTGCCGCCCCGCAAGCTGCACGGTGATCTGGGAGTCGCCGCACATCACGACGAGCGACGGGTGGCCTTGTGCGTGTTCGACCAGCGATGCTTCTGCGTCCTCTTCTGGCTGCACCAGTACGTAGAAGCCCATGTGATCCACCTCCGTTAGCGCCTGGGTCTTGTAGAACCACAGTCGCCCGCACGGAGAATCAATCCAATATCAACTACCGATGGCCGTATCGCAGGTATCGATAAGTCCAGGTTAAGGGCGTAATCGACCCGCTACACTCGGCTCAGGTTCGGGGGTTGACCAGCAGGGGAGGGGTCGCGCGTGAGTTCGTCCAAGCAGCGCTGCCGCACCTGCGACACGCTCTTGGCGAGCGACCGCAAGGGCACCTTGTGCGGCCGTTGCGAAGCCGCATACGCCACCCACGCGCCGGTCCAGCGACCAGACTTCTGGCTTCAGCCGTCGATCCAGGACGCCCTGCGCACCTTCAACATCGGCCAGCTCTTCCGCGCGTACCGCCAGGCCCACAGCCCGACGTTGCCGCAATCGACCCTCGCGGCGTGGCTCGACATCACCCAGGGCCAGGTCAGCGTCATCGAGCGCGGACGCCGGCCGGTCACCGATCTCGAACGTCTTGAGCGCTGGTGCAACGCCCTGCGCGTGCCGCACGAACACCGGTGGTTCCGTGCCGGTTATCGCGATGCGGAAACCCAAGCGCCGCAAGAGAAATCACTTTCCGACCTTGGTCTTGCCTACGCGGCCTCTCTCCCGACTACGGTGGAAGTCGTAGCCGAGCTTGGGAGGCACGACATGGAGCGCCGCACCTTCCTGTCCAGCGCGTTGTTCTCCGTCGCCGCATCGGTCGCACCGAGCCGAGACTGGTTGCTCGCCACGCTGGACGAGGCGACCACAGCCACCGGCAAGATCAGCACCGAGCAGGTCCAGGCGATCCGCCGCACCTTCGGTGTCTTCCAGGAGCTCGACGTGATGCGCGGCGGCGGCCACGCCCGCGAGCAGCTCGCGTCCTACCTGACCTCGCACGTCGTGCCGCTGCTGAAGTCCAACGACCCCGAGACCCCGAACGGCGCCGCGCTCTACGAGGCAGCTGCGGAACAGCTCTACCTCTTGGGATGGATGGCGTTCGACAACGGCGAGCACGCCTTGGCCCAGCGCTACCTCATCCAGTCACTCCGCCTGGCGGAAGCCGCGGGAAGCCCAGACCTTGGCGCACACGTTCTGGCCGGCCTTTCCGACCAGGCGACGCTGACCGGCGAGCCGGAGCAGGCGGTGCAGCTCGCGAAGGCCGGACGGGCCGGGCTACTGGCCAAGGGCAGCTCGACCGCATGCCTTGCGGACCTCTACGCGCTCCAGGCTCGCGCCGAAGCAGCGATGGGAGACGGGAAGGCCGCCGCGAAGAGCGTGCACCTGTCACAGACGGCGTTCGAAAACGTGTCCGTGGAGAATGAGCCGGAGTGGGCGCGGTTCATTGACCCCGCGTATCTCAACGGCGAGCACGCTCATACGTTCCGCGATCTTGAGCGTCCTGATGAGGCAACGCACTTTGCCGGGTTGTCCATCGTCGAGTCCGAGCGGCAGAACCGGGCGCGTCGGGGATCGATGGCACAGGCCGCCCTTGCACGCGCGGCGATCGACTCGCACGACCTCGAAGCCGCAGCGTCCGCAGGCATGGCAGCGGCGAAGCTCGCCGCCACAGTCAAGTCTTCACGTTCAGTCGAAGCTGTTGCTGATCTCCGATCACGTCTGCGCAGTCACAGGGAATCGCCAGCTGTACGAGACTTCCTCGACGTGTCGGGAGCTCTGCTTCCATCGATGGGATCTAGGAGCTGAAATTCCATTCGATCATGGAATTGGCCGAAGCTTTGATTTGATTAGTTAATGGTAGGTAAGTATCTGCTCGGGTGTGCTATGTTGCTTCGATCTGGAGTTCTGTGTGCTCGCCTGCGTAAACTCTCCGCGCTGACGCGTCGCGAAGAGAGGGCCGAGAGTCCGGATGCCCACTGGATTAGAACTAGTTGCCATAAAAGCTATTGAAGGTTCGCTCAAAGCTGCTTTAACCCAAGTCGGAAAGCGACTTTGGGGAAAGAGGATTTCCCCTACTGCCAAGCGTGAGAAACTAGCCGCTGCTGTAGTAGAGCAGTTAGTGAGGCACGACTTTACTGGGCAACTTCGTCTCACTGTAGTTCTTCCGGAACTTTCCTCCGGGGTATCGCTTGCGCAAGTCAAGCGAAGCCTTAGCGGACCGGTTTTCCAAGGGCTATTGCATGAGCTTGTCGCGGCACGAATCATGGGAATGCCCGATCATGTTGCCGACCGCGTCCGCGAAAATATGCAAATGGCCACACGTCTAGAGTTTTCGCATGCGAATAGCGAAAAAATGATGGAGTTCGGCGGAGTTCTGTTCGACGAGCTTGATCGAGTAGTACAGGGTTTGGTCAGTAAGCTGGAGATAAAAGGCAGCGGGCTGACGGATCTTCGCCAGACCGCTTCGGTGACGTTGAGCAATTCTAGCGCGGACGGCATCAAGCGCCATAACGCATTTCTGAAACGCTCCGTAGGTCTCGCTGAGGCGGCTGCTACTGCGGAGTGGGAGGCTGCATATCGGATTCAAGTTAGGGCGGCCCATGGGTACATTGAGCCACCCGACTTCGAGCGGAAGCGAAAAGTTCCGCTTGAGGCGCTTTTTGTTTCACCGCGCATTGGCACCAAAGATCCTTTGAGTTTGGTGGAGGACGTGTGGAGCTTGCAGGGAGCGATTGACCGAAGTGTTCTTCTCGGGGATCCAGGAGGAGGAAAGTCGACAACAAGTAATGTCTTAGCCTGGAGTGTGGCGGGCAACGCTGATGACCGTGTGCCATTTCTTGTGGTCCTTCGGAATTTTATTGACGACAGTCAATCAATCGTCGAGCACGTAGAATCAAGGCTGTCCGCTCATTATCAGTGCCCGGCTCCATCA
This sequence comes from Lentzea indica, assembly GCF_012184385.1. GTDB lineage: Bacteria > Actinomycetota > Actinomycetes > Mycobacteriales > Pseudonocardiaceae > Lentzea > Lentzea indica. The sequence goes on along the minus strand of NZ_VSRL01000012.1, from coordinate 59,480 downwards.
GACGCGGTCGAAGGCCTCTTATTGGCGGGTCGCGCGATCGTTATATTCGACGGTCTCGACGAACTTGTCGACACTTCACGCCGACGTGAAGTGACAAATCGTGTCGAGTTGTTTTGTAGTCGATACCCCTTAACTAGAGTCTTGGTTACGTCGCGGCGCGTTGGCTATGACGAAGCTGCAATGGACCCTGAGGTTTTCGACGTTTACCAGATCTCCGAGTTTTCCGACAGGGATGTTGAGAAGTATGTCAAGAACTGGTTCCTGCATGTAGATAGCAGCAACTCGCAGGATTCTATTTCTTTAGCCGAGGCATTCTTGGAGGAAAGCTTCGCCGTCAGGGAACTCCGAACTAATCCTCTTATGCTCTCCTTGATGTGCATCATCTATCGCGGGCAAAAGTGGATACCACGAAACCGGCCTGAGATGTACGAGCACTGTGCTCGTCTGCTGTTTGACAAATGGGACAGTAGTCGTAAGATTTATGTCGAGTTAAAGGCGAGTGCATACGTTGACGGAGCTATTAAGCAGCTTGCATATTGGATGTTTACAAACCCTGAATCAGGCCAGGGTGTGACGGAAAGTGCTCTGATTAGGGAGGCGGTAGAGTTTCTGCAGCCTGCATTCAGCTCAAGACCAGAAGCCGAACAGGCGGCCCGCCAGTTTATCGAGTTCTGCCGGGGGCGTGGCTGGGTATTGACTGACGTCGGGACAACCGCTGATGGCGAAACCCTCTTCGCTTTCATGCATCGAACATTTATGGAATACTTCGCGGCCTACGAGCTAACTCGCCTTTTTGACGGCCCAGAGAAAATAGCGAAAGTAATCCTTCCGCGCATCGCGGCAGCAGAGTGGGAAATCGTCGCCGAACTCGCAGTACAGATTTCGAATAAGCATTCGAGGGATGGCGCGGCAAGGCTTCTAGAGACACTCCTAAACGACAAGCGTTATCGAAGCGCTACTTCTAGGCAGAATGTTGCGCGATTCGCAATGCGCTGCCTGGGATTTGTGCATGTCCCGATGCCACTTGCCGCGAGGATAGCTCGCAACTTCGCCCAGTCTCTCCACAGGCTCTGTTCTGATGAGGTGTATGTAGAACCAGAGTATTTCGCGATTCTTCCCGAGCTGCGAGATGTGGTGTCAGGCGAGATCGTGGCCGTGCTTTCGGAAGCGATGTCTGCGGAGAAGGAAGTCGACAGGCAGGCCGCGATTGAACTGATCATGGAACTTCCGCAGGTGATGGCAGATTCCGTCCTAACTTCCGCAAAAGACGCGGACTATGGCTATTGGGCTACACAGCGAAGGCTGCTTTTTGAAAAGTTCTCAAAAGACATACTTTCCTGCGGACGTGTTGTTGTCTGGTTCGCCGCCTGGCGACACGAGTTCATTACTCTCGAAAAGCTCATCACGGAAGGTCCCGCCCGCGAATTGGATCCGCTAAGTGTACTTTTTCGAGGCGCCAGGTATCCCGTTCAGCGACGCGGATGGGGCGACTGGGGCTCGTTCATTCCATTCCGCCTGCTTCAATTCGGTATGGATTCTGACCCCGGCTTTCCGGTGACGATTGAGGAGCTGGAATGGCTAGGTTCGTTTATGGACAAGCTTGGGCCGCCGCCTTGGGTGTCTTCGGTTGAAATCTCGAAAACGGCGCTCTCTGACAAGTTTGACGAGGGTGATCTGCTCGTCGAAAAGTTCCCAACAGATCAGGGGTGGACTCTGATTAGGTTGATGTTGATAGGAATTGAGGGAGCAGAAAGAGGTGTCGGCAATGGTGTGTCTCTAGATTTGGAAAAGCCCACGTATCAATCGGCGCTGGAGCTACTTGCGAGAAAGCGGGCAGAAGATCAGCCGTTGCCTGAATGGCTAACCCAGGCGATCAATAGTGTGCAACCGGATCGTCGTGACTTTGTGTGGTCTTGGCTCAATCGGGAAATAGATCTAGTCAAGTCGTCAACGTGCTAGTTGGCCGTGGATCTTGTGTTGGGTGGCTACTTGTCCAACGACATTGTCCAACGTCGCCGACGTGTTCAGAGTTTCTTTTCTTCATCAAGGCGGCCCCCTGCGGGGGCCGCTGGTCGTTCGTGCCTACATCCGTCGCGGAGCTCAGCCCCGTAGGTGTTGTTCGGCGCCTCCAAGCGGGCCTGACGGCCCGCGTCGGCGCCGGCGAGGTAACCGGGGCCATCCGCGACGGACGAGGCCACGACCAGCGACCCCCACAGGGAGCCGCAAGTGGACGAAGCCGCGGAACAATCTCGATGCACCAGGATCGGCAATGACATGCGGACACCCCGTGGCCTAAGCGCAGCACTCAAGTCGGACGAGCGCCTGGTGAGCGGCTTTACAAGGCTGGTCTTGGCGCTCGGCTGCCGCGCCTGTGGGCCGCTCAACGCCTTGACGGCGTCGACCAACCCACAGACTTGCCAACGAAGGATGCTCCAACTGGGCGATCAACACGCCAGTCCAACAGAGTTGGCGGATAATGAACCTGAGTAGTCAAGGTGAGGCGTACTGGCCATGGCCAGAGGAGGCGACAAGACGTGACCAGGGTTGTAGATGTGACACGTGAGCAGCTGCTGGAGCGACGAGACGCCATCCTGAAGCGGCACGACACCACCCTTGAAGCGCTGTCGGCCAAGGCTGCCAGCTTCGAGCTTGCCGGCGACGAGTGGGAAGCGTGGGACAGCCTTCAGGAGATCGCCTTCCTGCTTGGGGAGAAGTGAGCGAAGATATTGATCTTGAAGGAAAGGTTGCTGTCTTCGCTGACGAGATAGCCTTTCTGCTCAACGCCGCCTTCGATAACGTTCCTTCGATGCTCATAGAACGACACGAGAGCAAACGTGTTGTCCGCACTGAGCGCCCCGTCTCGTTGTTTGGCGAGAACGGTGTTGAGCTTGGCAGCCTGGACATCAGCAACCTGTGTCAAATCGATGCGACCCAGAAGTACCTTGCTGTGTCGAACTCATTCGTGAAGCTCAGGTCTAGTATTGACCGCGTCCCGCTTATTCGTTGGGAATACGAGCGAGACGCACACAGCAAGCCGTGTGCTCATATACAGGTGCACGCTCACCGTGGTGCGCTGTCGCACATGTTGTCGATGGCTGGGCACGCGACGCCGCACAGTATGGAGTCGCTGCATCTCCCTGTGGGTGGTGCACGATTCAGGCCGTGTCTCGAAGACATCGTTGAGTTCCTGATTCGTGACTGCAAGCTGCACGCCAAGGAAGGTTGGCGCGATGCAGTTCTGCAGGGGCGTGAACGGTGGAGGCGTTACCAAGCGCGAACCGTCGTTCGGGATATGGCGTTAGATGCTGCCGAGGTACTGCGAGGCTTGGGCTACACCGTTATCCCACCTGAAGGTGGCGATCGGCCGGATTCGATAAAGGCTTTGCAGGGCTGGTGACTGGGATTTTCTAGCTGCGAACAAGGCGAAGATCTGGCCGGGTAGAAATCGACGTCTCGCCGCCGCCAGACATCCCAACTGGGATCAGTCCGAACACGTAGCCGTTGAGTTCTTCCGGGAAGATGTCCATATGCTTCGCAATGTCTGCTCCTGATAGACCTTGCGTGCGCAGTGCTTCAAATACTTTAGCTAGCAACTTGCTGCTCTCTCGCACCATGGATGAGTTCGGCTCGCCTGACCTGTAGCCCATTTGTGCAAGCTGCTTTGCTGTTTGGTTGTAGCGCCACTCCGAGAGCAGTCCAAGGCTCCGCAGTCGATAAGTTAGCGCAATTGCTGAAACGCCCCAGCGCCTCTTTGCGCTTAAAATTCGCTCTACCGATGCATTATTGAGCTTTTGCGCAAAGATGCCTGCCTTTGGCATCAAGAACGCAGAAGCAAACCTGTTTGCCTCTGCTTCGGAGTCAGGGCCGTGGGGAATTCTGTGTTCGCAATGTAGAACTAGATGGCCAAGCTCGTGAGCGCCGTCGAAACGCCCACGCTCACCACTCTTTCGGGTATTGAGGAATATGTACGGAGTGCCTGAAGTGATCGTGGAGAAGGCGTCCGCTTCTAGACAATCTGGAGCCAGCGAAAAAACCCTGACTCCGTTAGCTTCTAGTAGGTGCACAATATTAGGTGCGGGATCCTCGCCCAAGCCCCAGAGTGCTCGAACCCGCTCAGCCGCTTCCTCTGGTGAAAGATGCGGGTACGTTGGCACATTGGGCCGCGGCAGCTTGAATCGTGCCTCCATCCAGGAGTTGAGCAGCGCGGCTACTGAGCCGGAGCTCAGTGTGCTGTCGCGCTCTAGTGCACTCATCTTGGACGGTGCCCGGAAGCTCACCGCGTCCGGCTGCATCTCGACGGGTTTGGGAGCTTGGAAAAAGGTGACCGGAAAATTGAGTGCATCTGCGAGAGATGCGATCGACTCCCCGGAAGGAACCTTTCGATGGTTCTCGAAAGCGGTGATGCTTTGTGCCGATACACCCGATTTTCGAGCAAGAGCCGCTAGAGTCATCCTTCTGCGCTTGCGCGCCAAAACTAGTCGCTCCGGCGTGAACACCTACCGCTCCCCACTTTTTGGTTGAAGTTATTCTACCCTTCCAGGAATTCTACCGTAACCTCCGGGTCGGTAATGTCCAGCGGGTCGTCAAGCAGCGCGATTCCTGCGCCAGGATCGCCAAGGTCGGGCAGAGGTAGAGGGATGCGTTCCTGCCACTCGTCGATGAACTTTCCATTCATCTTTACTGGAAGTGAAAGCTCCGCGACTACCGTTCCCTTTTCGCGCTTGTACAGGAGGCACCAGGTAGGGATGTCTTCGAGCTGCTTTCCGTAAATCGCCTCATCAGACGTGAACAGCACGAACTGCCCGTTCTTCTCAACCAGGCGGGCCATCGCGGCGCCCTTGGGGTTCTTCGACCTCACCTTGGAGTCGAGATCCCCGACTCCGCCCTGAGCGCTGATGGCGGTGATCGCGTGGCTTCGCGTCGGGTGGATCATGCGGAGGATGCTGTCGCGCGACGTGTGCGCCCACTTTCGAGGGTGAAGCGCTTCCGCCAGGTACCGGTTCGCGCGGCTCCAGAACATGGTGCCGCGCATGCCGGGCGCGTCGAAGTCGGTGCAGCCGCGGACGTCTGCGACCGTCACGGCTAGCACCTCGTGGAAGAGGTCGACCGAGAAGTCGAGTTCGGCGAGGCGCTCGACGTGCTCCCGAGGGGTCTTGTGCTGCACGGTCCCTCCAGTCATCTAGGTTTCAAAAATCCTACCTCATCTGAGGTCTGGTTTATGAAACCCGGGGCCCATCTCGCACACGTGTTCGACGATGCGCCAGCGTAACCCGATCTTGCTCACCGCGCACGGGTCGATCGCTCGACTCCAGTAGGTGAGGTCAGAACGCAAGGCGCCGTCGTGTTCTCCGGTGCGGGACAGTCACGGGACGCGACACAGCTCGTTGGGTGTGCTCGCAGGTCACTGGGCGTGAAGGCCGAGCCTCCAAACGCCGCATGATGGAGCTCGCCGTCAGGTGCCCAGTTCTGTCTGAACTGCCACCAGGATCGCTAGGCCGTTAGTGGATCTCGCTTGGCGGATGTGCGTGGCACGTTGTCGGTGGTCACGTCGGCGCTGTATGACGCTGGCATGCGACTCCGCCGCCGTCCTAACGACCGTGCCCGGTCCCGCATGTCGTTGGGGCTCAATATCGTGTTGGTTCTTGGTGTGGCGGTTGCTGCTACCGCCGTGTTCGGCGCCGGGTTGTGGCTGGTGTTGGGCCGTCCGCCGATCCGCCAGGTAAGCGGCTGGACCACCGCGAACAGCTTCGAGTTCGCCAAGGTTGTGCTCGCACTCGTCGGTGGAGCGGGTGCCGTGGTGGCGCTCGTTGTCGCCTACCGGAAACAACGGTTAGGCGAAGTCGCCGATCAGCGCGAGGACATCAAGCTGTTCGCCGAGCGATTCACCAAAGCCGCAGACCAGCTCGGATCAGACAAAGCGCCGGTCCGGCTTGCCGGCATGTACGCATTGAAAGACCTCGGCCAGGGCACACCCAGCCAACGACAGACCATCGTCAACGTGCTCTGCGCCTACCTAAGGATGCCGTACCTACCTCCGGTTCCGCGGGACCTGATTGGTACGGGCGATGTGTCCGGTGAGTCTGAGACACCTTCAAGCGCTGGTGATCAGGTGTTTGTAGCTGCCATGCCGACGTCACCTGTGGATCGACCGGAGAACGAACGCCGTCACCAGGAGCGTCAGGTTCGTTTGACAGCCCAACGCATCCTGGCCGCACATCTACGCCCTGGAGAGGTACCGGAGCATCCCGTAGATACGTATTGGAAGGGTATCGACCTCGACTTAACCGGTGCGACGCTGCTTGAGTTTGATCTCAGCAAGTGTCAGATTCAGGCGGCCCGGTTCGGCCAGGCCGAGTTCGGCGGGAACGCCAGACTCGACGGCGCCGTCTTTTTCGGGGACGTTGGGCTCGACAGGGCCGTATTTGGTGAGGACGTCTCGTTCAACGGAGCCGTGTTCGGCGGGCTCGCCTTGTGCGACGGAGCCGAGTTCGGCGGTTCCGCCTCGTTCGACGGGGCCACGTTCAAAGGCGACGTCAAGCTCGACGCGGCTGGGTTCGGCGGCGAGGTCAGGTTTGACCGGGCCGTGTTCGGCGGGGATGTCTCGTTCGACGCGGTCGCGTTCGGTGGGTTCGTCTCGTTCGACGGAGCCGAGTTCGGCGGTTCCGCCTCGTTCGACGGGGCCACGTTCAACGGTGATATCAGGTTTGGCCGTGCCGTGTTCGGCGGGGATGTCTCGTTCGACGGAGCCGAGTTCGGTGGATTTGCTTTATTCGGTGAGGCCAAATTCGATGAGTTTGCATCCTTTGAGGGGACGGGGTTTAACGGGGACGCCAAATTCGACGGAGCGGAGTTCGGCGGGTTTGCTTTGTTCGGCGGAATCAGGCTTGGCGGAGCTAGGTTCGGCGGGAATGTCTCGTTCGCTGAAGCCAAATTCCAGGATGCCTCGTTTGATGGGGTACGCGTTCGCCTGGACATACGCCCACGACACGAACAGGTCTGGCCTGAGGGTCTGGGTGTCGTTGAACCGCCCGCCGGAGACGTGGGTCAGCTACCGGATCGAGAAGGTAGATGGGGTTACCTGACAAGCACGAACACCAGCGAGGATTCGCCGACCGCCGAGCCGGAGGCATAGCGCCTTTCAGGGCGTTGCCGTACAGTAAAATAGAACAACCGTCCCGACCGGAAATGACCGTGACCGGCCTGTATCGACCGTCTGACCTTCGCGAAAGATCGAAGATTATCTCGCCGCCGGTAGCACGCATCGAGAAGGTCAGCAGTGTTCAGGAGGCTTCGTTGCTCGCGGGTGACGGAATGGTGATCTCCATCGGTAGAACCCAAGGAGAGTGGTCTTTTCTAGTGCACGTCAACGTAAGTCGGACCGGTTGGTCGGCGTATTGCTGGCGCCAGAAGTCCTGGCTGGGCACCCAGTGCGGGGTAAGGCTCAGTTCGAGCGTCCGGTAAAGGACCTCGCCGCGGTCGAGAGGCACGGCAGGTGTACAACGCCCCATTCGATCCGCACGATCAACGCCAGGCCGAAGCCGGTAAGGGCTCCAGATGACTGACGCTATGTCCTCAGCAGTCGGAGGCCCCGCGGTCACGGGGCGACGATCTGGGCGATCGTTGCGTACGGCCACTTCGACGCTGTCCAGCCGATCCAGGCCGAGAGGACCAACGAAGGCGAGGCAGAGCGTGACGACATCCGAACTTCCAGAGCGTCGGTAGGTGATGTCGAATTGGGGAGTGAGTTCGTCGTGCCGACGCTGCTGTTCGAGGGCTTCGTTCGGTGACTGCGGCGGTTCCGACTGGCGGATGCGGCGTACGGCCAGGGCGGCAACAACCGCCGAAACCAGAAGTAGTGCGGGCCAAGCCACCTGCGGTTCCGTTAGAGGCTCGGGCAACAGGCCGCTCGTTACGTTGATCAGCAAGCCGACCGCGACGACGCCGGCAATCACGTCAGCAACGGCCCAGAGCACTAGTGACGCCTTGCGCCCCATGGCTTCTCCCGTCGACGAGGATCGCAAGTTATCAGGCTAACCGTGTTCGGTACGTGTCCCCTTGCCTGCGCCCACCCGTGTCGAGATCCAAGAACGACGCCGCTGGTTCGCATCGAATGTCAGGGGGTGAGGCTAGCGTCGCAGTGTGACACTTGCTGCCCTCACGCGAGAGCGTGTGCTCGCTGCCATCGCCGAGTTCGATGAACTGGGCAGGCAAGCGTTCCTCAAGAAGTACAAGTTCAGCAAGGCCAAGTCGTACTACCTGGAGTACAACGAGCGGCTCTACGACTCGAAAGCGATCGTTGGATGCGCACTCGGCCTAGCAGCCAAGGACTTCACCGGTGGCGACAAGTCGGTAGCCCACCGGCTTGAGCAGCCTGATCTTGGCTTTACGGTCCGGTACTTCCCCGTACTGGATTGGACGCGAGACGAGATCGTGCTGGCGTGCGCTGTCGTAGAGGCGAACGGATGGCGGCAGCCCACACGTCACGAGCATGACTGGCAGGTCATCGAACTCTCTGAGCTGCTGCAAGCACCGCTGTTCTACCCGCTGGATCAGCACGGTCCTGACTTTCGAAGCCCAGCCAGCGTCGGACGCAAGACGGCCGACATTGCGACGAGCCACCCCGACTACCGGGGAACAAAGACCAGGGGTGGTGAGCTCACGGTCGAGGTAGTCCGCGACTTTCTCGCCAGGCCCGACGAGATGCGAGCCGAAGCGGTTCGGGTGCGCGCGAAGCTCCTCGGTCACGAACCGGCCATCGCGACGGTCGAGCCTGGCCCGGCTGCAGCTGGTGACCCGAAGGTGTTCGACGTTCCTGTCGAGGCGCATCGTGCGGTGAGCTTCATGACGAGGCCGCGAGCCGATGAGCGGACCGCCGTCCGGCGGGAAGCCCAACTGATGGAGCGATACAGGAAGTGGCGGCGCAAGGACGGATGCGAGGTCACCGGCAAGGTGATCGTCCTGCCCGAGCGCACCATCCAGCTTCGCATCGACCTGTTCGATCTCGATCGAGCTGAACTCATCGAGGCCAAGGGTTCCGCGGGACGTGACTACGTGCGGACTGCCCTGGGGCAGGTCCTCGACTACGGCCGCTACGTCGACCACAAGAGACTCGCCGTGATGTTGCCCGAGCATCCCGGCAGCGACATGGTCGAGCTGCTGTTGAGCTGCCGGATCGGTTGCATCTATGAAACGTCGAAGGGCAAGTTCGAGCGGGTTGAGCCGCCGGCCGAGGTCTGAGGCACAGATTGTGGAACATGTGTGGAACGCCGACAGCTGATCAAGGTCGGTTGAAGCCTCCACCGCAGATCAGAACCACGTCTTCGCGGATGTGGAAGCTCCGCACGATGGAACTCCGGGGCTAAATAGTCACTCTGGGTAGTTCTTGATCTGCGCTGGTAGAGGCTCGAAACGGGCCTTCACCCGCGAAGACACGTGTTCGAGGTCGAGCGAGTCTCCGTCACTGTCCGGCACTGAATGGCGGGTCTTGTCACGCTCCACGGGACAGTCACGGGACAAGAAGGACCCCCGGCGTGATCACCGAGGGTCCTTTGACCTGCAAGAACACTATACCGCTACTCATCCAACGTGCCGTCGATCTTGTCGTTCGAGCTGCCACGCTGACCATCGAGCACCTTCGCGTAAACCTTCAACAGGACGTCGACCGTGTGGCCTGCCCGTTCGGCAACCTCGGCAGCAGGCACGCCTGCGGTCAGCCAGGTGGAGACGGCAGCGTGCCGGAGGTCATAGGGGTCCTCACCGAGCGGGGAGGAGTACTGCACCGGGCTCAGGCCGAGCTTGCGCGCCCGGTCCCAAGCGTCGGTGTAGACCGTGGCGTTGATCGGCCCGCCGCTGATCGTTCCCCGGAACAGCCGCCCGTCCTCGGTGACGCCGAACCGCTCGATGCGCGCCCGGAGGATCGCCACCAGCGACGGCGGGATCGGCACCGAGCGGATCGAGCCCTCGGCACGCCGCTTGAGGTTGCGCACCTCCCAGGTCTCCCCTGAGTCGGTGTAGCGGGCGTTCGCGCGTGAGGCCGACTTCTCCAACAGCAGCTCGCCCCAACCGGCGTCAGGCAACTTGCAGTCTTGCTCCCGCAGGCGGTTGACCTCGGCAGGCCGCAACGCGCCGTAGTACATGGTCGCGAAGAACGCGTAGAGGTAGTCGTACTGGCCGGTGATCGTGCCTGCGTAGGTCAACGCGGCGAGCATCTGCCGGGCCTGCTTCGGGTTGAGCACCACGCGCGGGTCAACCTCGCTGTTGCCGCGTTCCACGGCCACCTTCGTGCGGGAGACGAGGTTGATGTCGAGTGCCCCAGTGTCGAGCGCGAAATCAAGGCGGCCCCTGCGGGGCCGCTCGGTCGCACTGGCTCATCCCGTCCGGCAGGTGCTTAACGGCCCCGCCCCTGTGTCGCTCGGGCAAGCGGGCGGGGCCCGGCCTTCGGCCACCCACCCGCGCCCGGCGACGGGAGGTAGGGCCTACACCGACCGGACGGGACAGCGACCGACCGACCCCACAGGAACCGCGAACAGGTGGAAATCGGCCTGGCATAGCTCCGGGACGGGACAGCCGAGGTGGGCTCCCCCGCCACCCTTATGCCGGCCATCGTTTAACACCAGGAGACCTGCACCAAGAGCGCTTCGCGTCGCTACGCGATGGCCTACGGCCACTCTTGACACAGGTCTCCTGGAGCTAAGCGCAGCAGGGACGAGAGGGACGGGGGAGATGTGGTCGGCTCCGTAGATGAGTCACATCGCCCTTTCCTCGATACCCGCGCACCCTCCTGACAGCTCGACGACGCCTTACCCTTTGGCGCTGTCGGGACCTGCGACGTTTCCCGTTGCGCACGGTCGAAGGAAACCGGAAACCCTATTCGTTGCCGCGGATCGCCAGCGCGACGAGGGCACCTCCGGCGTTCAGGAAACCGTCAGTCAGTCTGGCCAATGTCGCCGTCGGTGGCAGGCGTCCATTCTCCACCTTGGACAGGTATCCCTTCGAGTAATGCACCACGTTCGCCATTCGGCCCAGCGACACCCCTGCCTCCACCCGCCTCCTGCGCAGCTCAGCGCCGAACTCAGCGCCCGGACCTGCGAGGTTGTCCCACGCCTGCCGATCCTGGACAGTCCGGCGACCGCCGACGACTTCTGCTTCACAGTCATCGCGACGTGCCATCCAGTACGGCAAATCCCGCTCGACGTCGGGTGACCACGCGCGCACGATCGCGGCGATCGTCTGCCTCGAAGGAAGCACTTTCCCGCGCATTGCCGCGAAGATCGCGGCACGGCTCACACCGCTCCTCCCGACCATGGCATCGACCGAGTGCGGCCGCCCTGGTGGAGCACTGCTGCGCAACCGCCGGAGGTCCAACGCGAGGCGCGCAATTGCTCCGTCGCTGGTGGCGAGGGGTGCACGTCGCGCCGGCAACATAGCCTCCCGGTCTGATGTCTTTTCTAGTATCAGCATGTCTATCCGGGTTGCCGCAGGTCAAGCCCATATTGTTGGATAGAAACACCTCGACTCAGGAAACCTTGTCCCCATCCGGACAGGCCCGAGGAGCGTGGACAGATCGATCGTACAGGTACGCCGCCGCCAGCCCGGCCAGAGCACAACGGCGGCGCACCCGAATCAGCCCCCGAAAGGACCTGCAGTGAAGAGTAGTTCCCCTGGGCCGCTCAGTCGGCTCGCGGCAGTGCAGCACGCGGCGCGGGACGCGCTCAGCGTCGTCGGCTTGGCGCTGTTCGTGATCCTTGCCTGCGTTGTGACCAAGACGAGTGCTGCTGTCATCTACGCCCTCGCCGTGCTGCTCGGCGTCGCTGTGTTGCTGATCATCGTCGCGTGCTGCCTCGTTTCCCCTCGCCTGGACGAGAGGCCGCGCCAGAACGGGAAGAAGCTTCCCTAGCTGTCGACGCGGGACAGTCACGGGACGAGAAACCGGTCGTTGGGCGTAACCGCAGGTCACCGGCCTGACTGCCCGATCTCCAAACGCCGCACGATGGAACTGCGCGGCTGACCTCGCCCACGCAGTCTGCTTCGAAGGCCCCCGTCAACGACGCCGGGGGTCTTCGTCGTCGTAGCTCTTGTTGCTCCGCACCTAGGATTCCGTCATGAGTGACGCCTTGCCGCCCTGCCCGAAATGCGCGAGCGAGTACACCTACGAGCTCGACCCGCTCTTGGTGTGTCCTGAGTGCGCACATGAGTGGGCGCCCCAGGAGGCTGCCGACATCACGGTGATCAAGGATGCGGTGGGCAACCCGCTGTCCGACGGCGACACGGTGACCGTGGTGAAGGACCTGAAGATCAAGGGTTCGTCGCTGGTGGTGAAGGTCGGCACGAAGGTACGTAACATCCGGTTGGTCGACGGCGTGGGCGATCACGACATCGACTGCAAGATCGACGGCATCGGGGCGATGCAGCTCAAGTCCAGCGTGGTCAAGAAGGTCTGAGGCTCGTCAACAACGCCGGGGTCGTCTCAGACCTCCAGCGCCCACCGCGCGTATCGCATCGTCGCCGTGAAGCCGGCCTTCTCGAAGATCCCGAACGCACCGGAGGGGTTCGCCGAGTCCACGTTCAGCAGAGCGCGGTCGTAATCCTGGGCCGCGGCGGCCAGAAGCGCGTGCCTGATGAGCGCGCTCGCCACGCCTTGGTTCCGGTGGCCGGGGAGCGTTCCGATGATCATGAAGTGCGCGTCGCGGATGCCGGTGGCCTCCGTGTCGGCCTCCCAGTTCATCGTCACGAGCATGCCCGCCGCAGCGCCGCTCGTGTCCCGCAGCAGGAAGCTGACCGAGGGTCGGAACGTCTGGTTGGTGACCTTGTTCTGCCAGAGCTCCGCGGGCATCGGCGTCGAGCCCCAGTTGTCCCGGAACGACTCGTTTCGCACGAACCGGAACTCCTCGTCGTTCTCCTCTGACCACGGCTCGATCCGCAGCCCGTCGGGGATCACCACGTCGATGTCCTGAAGCGAGTGCTCCATGCGCTGGTAGTAGCGGATCGGCACGAAGCTCTGGGACCGGACCAGTTCGTCCAGTCCCGCGATCTGCTCGGGCCGGTGGACGTCGATCGCGAGTTTCAGCGTCGGGTGATGCAGCGCGTGCAGCGTTCTCGCCGACTCGATTCCGGCCCGCACGAGCCTCGTGCCGACGCCCTGGCGGCGGTAGCCGGGGTGGACGCCGCCGTCCAGGAAGACGCGGTGCACTTCCGCGGCGGACGGCCGGTAGCGGATCTTCATGTAGCCGACCATGAGGTCGCCGTCGAAGGCCGCGAGGCTTCCACGCTCCAGGTCCGCGTAAGGGTCGACGAGTTCCGTGTAGGTGTCTTCCGCGGTGTAGTTCTCGCCGATCCTGTCGACGGTCTCCATGGCGTTGAGGAGGTCGGCTGACGCCTTGGCGTCCTCGCGGGTGAGTGGCCGCCACGTGAGTTCGAGCATGCGGCGGACGCTATCGGCGCGCCCGACGGGCTGTCGTCCGTGTTTCGGACGGGAACGTGGCTCAGCGGCGGATCTCCGCAGTAGCTTCGAGAGAGTGACCAACGTTCTCGCGATCGGCTTCGATCCGCACACCATTCCCGACTTCGATCCCGCCCCCGTGGCAGCCGGCATCGAGCAAGGCAGCAAGGCGTTCGCCGAGCTTGGCCTCGCAGAGGATCTCTTGCTGATCGACTTCGCCGAGCTGGACGGCCGTGCGCAGGCCAAGATCGTCGAACGGCTTCAGCAGAGGCAGTACGACTGCGTCCTGATCGGTGGAGGTGTCCGCAAGCCGCCTGCTCTGCTGGAGCTCTTCCAAACCGTGGTCAACCTGGTGCACTGGCACCAGCCGGACGCCGCGATCGCGTTCAACGAAAGCCCGTCCGACAGCCCCGACTGGGTGCTCAAGGCGCTGGAGCAGCGGCGCAACCGCTAGGACCGCTGGAACGGACGGCCTCCACAACGGCGCTGAAGCAGCGCTCCACGATCACCCACAACAACGGGTGAACCGCTGACGGCTGCCTTCCGTACCCCTCTTCGAAGTACAGAAAACGCTGTCCAGCGATCAAGTCCGCGCAGGTCAGCCTCATACACCCACCCGCAACTACGAAGCGTGACAGCATCACTCGATCGCGTGGTCGTTGACGTAACCCATAACGAGAGCTGAGCTCACACCGAACTAACAGACAGCTTCGCCAGTTCGTCAGGAGGCAACGATGAACTTATGCATGGAGCAATCGGCTCGTTGACTGTCTGTCAGCAACGGATAGCCCAACTCATCGGAAACGTGACGAGAGTCACCCAACGAGCGCTCAAGCTTGCCTGCGCTCGTGACGCGAGGTTACGTTCTCGCCCGCCGATAACGGTTTGGTCACCGGCAGGACACAGGAGCCACAGCACCTAGGGTCCAATGTCCGCCCAGAGTCCCCCGCCTGGGTTTGCCGGAGGCCAAGCTCCCCGACGCAGGAGGCTCCCCCTTGGCCCGGCACAGCAAGGCCGATGGCCGAACCGTGTACACGGTCGTGCCCAGACAAGAAGTGAAACCCGGCGCGCATCGAGTCGAGGACGACAAGGTCCCGCTCGCTCACCGCGTGAGCGCCATCGTCGTCGCAGCGGGTGTCGCGGCCGGCACCGCCGCCATCGCCAACGCCGCGACCAGCGGTTCCTCGACGGAACTCGCCGCGGGCGCGGCCGAGCTGGGCGCTCTTCCCGACCAGCAGGCGAAGACGATCCAGACCGTCCACGACGTCAACCCCGGTGGCGAGGTCGGTCGGCTCCTGCAGTTCCAGCAGATGTACGCGATGCAGACGTTCGAGCAGGCCACCAAGCTCGCGGCGGACACTCACGCCCAGCGTGAGGCCGCTGCCAAGGCGGAGGCCGAGCGTCAGATCGAGATGCGCAAGCCGGCCAAGCAGCGCGAGATCGAGGGCTGGATCAAGGAAGCCATCAAGGTCCTGCAGGCCAACGGCACGAACATCGACAACAACAGCATCGATGAGATCTACACGATCATCATCAAGGAGTCGAACGGCAACCCCAACGCCGTCAACAACTGGGACTCCAACGCGCTGCGCGGCACGCCGTCGAAGGGCCTGATGCAGTGCATCGACCCGACGTTCCGTGCGTACAAGCTGCCCGGCTACGACAACATCCTCGCGCCGGTCGACAACATCATCGCGGGCGTTCGCTACACGTACGCGCGCTACGGCGGCTTCCAGAACCACCCAGGGTTGGTCAGCATGAACCTGGGTGGCGGGTACCGGGGGTACTAAAGGCGCCAATTCCGCCGTGTCGGGGTGCGTAAAACGTATCGGCGAGCGATGCTGTCAAACAGGTTCACCCACAAGCATGGCGGCCCTAGCGGGCACACGCCCGGTAGTGCTCCCATCGAAGCGATCCCCGAACGCAGGGAGTGGCCGATGAACGAGCAACAGGCACGCGACGACGAGCTGGCGAAGATCCGCTCGGAGGCGACGAGCTGGCTGGCCAAGATGGCCAAAGCCCAGCATCGTCCCAAAGTCGAACAGCGGAGGCCTGAGCACGACGCCATGACACCCGCGAAGAAGTAGCAGCAAGGAACAGCGGAAGCGCCCCGGTTACGGCCGGGGCGCTTCTGCTTTGAAGGCCGACCACAGCAGGTTCAACGGGTGATCCGCCGGATGCTTCGCCAGCTCGTCCGTTCGGGCGAAGACGCCCACAAGCCGCTCCAGCGAGTCATCTGAGAGCTCGACGACCCGAAGCCCTCCGCCTTCACGGAGCTCGTTGTTCGACGCCACCACGCCCAATCCAGACGTCACGATCATGGCTCCCTGGACGAGGTTCGAGCGCAGCAGCGAGATGCCGTACTGGATCTCGTCGATCTCGGCCGCGATGTCGAGCCCCTGCCGGTAGTCGGGCCCGAACCAGCCGCGCAGGAACTCCGCGATCAACCCGGCCCCCGGCACCACCAACGGCACCGACCGCAACGCCGGCACGCGCACGCGCTCGCCCACGACCGTCTCCGGCAGGTTCGTCAGCAACGCGAGCCCGCCGCGCCGCCACTCGATCACCTCGAACTCGGGGCGGTCCCAGCCGGCGCCGGACCTCGTCACGACGCTGCCGCACACGAGGTCGACCTCCTGCGTCTCGAGCTTCGCCCAGATGTCCTTGGTGCGGATGTGCACGACCTTGAGGTCCACGTCGCGCTCGCGGAACTCGTCGGCGACGTGGTGCCAGGCCTTCGCGAGCGTGTCGAGCATGTATCGCGTGGTGCCGACGGTGACCGTCGTGCCGAGCTTGCGGCGGCACTCGTGAATTCCGTCGAGCCACTCCGCGAGGGTGTCCCGCGCCAATTCGACGAGTGACTCACCAGTCGGCGTGAACAGCACGTCTTTTCCGCGTCCCTGCTTCACCACGAGCGGTTCGCCGCACAGTTGCTGGAAGTTCCTGTTCAACGTGTCCAGCTGCTTCTGCACGCTCGACTGCTCGCGCCCCAACGCCCGTGCCGCCCGTAGCGCCGATCGGGTCTCGTGAACGGTCAACAGGGTCCTGAGCTGGTCCATTGTGGTATCCAGGAGAGCGCCTGGCATGTTCAGCAGACGATGCAACGAGGTGCTGCTGGGAAGCACCAACTGGGACGAGCCGGACATCGAGACCCTCTCTGGTGTTCTACCGATCAGTTGAACTGAACTTGACCGCATTTCGCAGGGAAATTATCTGCAGATTCTGTCGGTTAATCTCTGGACACTTATCGGGCGGTGTACAAAGCTATCCGCGGCGACCACGCGTGGGAGCCGATTCCGGGGGGAATCATTGGGGGGTGGGGGTCCGCCGGGCGCAAGCCGGCGGGCCCCCAAGTATTACCCTCGATGGTTGTGACGGCTTCCGCTCGCCTGGAATGGGGCACCACCTACCAGGTCACCGTGCTCGAACTCGGACTCGCCTGCTGCGGAGTCGAAGTGATGGCAGCTCTCGACCGCCTTCCCGACCTCGGTGTCACGCCCGTCGACGGCGCGGGCGAGGCGCACGTTCTCGTTGTCTCCGGCACCGTCACGGACGTCATGTTGCCCGCTGTGCTTCGCAGTTACGAGGCCATGCCCGAACCCCGCTACGTGATCTCCGTGGGCGCCTGCAGCAACACCGGCGGCCCCTACTGGGACTCCTACAGCGTCACCAAGGGCATCGACCAGGCGCTGCCGGTCCACGTCGCCGTTCCCGGCTGCCCGCCGCGGCCGGAAGCGCTGCTCGAAGGCCTCAAGGCTCTGCACCGGCTGGTGAACGCATGACCGCGAAGACCGCCTTCGGTCAGACCGTCCACCACGTGGAGCTCGCCGACTGGCTCACCACAGCCACGAACCACCACGACGACGGCTACGTCATGTTCGACTGGCTCGGCGTCGAGGACGCGGGCAGGCCAGGTGCCGCCGGCCTTCGTCACGCGGTGTTCCTGCACGTCATCAACCCGCAGACGCGCGAAGGCGTGATGCTGCGGACCGAGATCGCCGAGACCGACTCACTGCCGAGCGTCGCCCACCTCTGGAAGGGCGCGCGGTGGCACGAGCGTGAGGCCGCTGAAATGTTCGGCGTCACCGTCGGCAGCGAGCCCGAGCACCTGCTGCTGCCGGACAGCTTCCAGGGCCACCCGCTGCGCAAGGACTTCGTGCTGGCCTCACGCGTCGTGCGTCCGTGGCCGGGCCGGTTGGAACCGGGCGAGGACAACACGAGCGCCCCGAGCCGCCGCCGCACCGCACCACCTGGCGTGCCCGACCCGTCCTGGGGCCCGCGCCGTGAAGAGGAGCAGCAGTCATGACGAATCTTCCGCCGCGCACGAGGGGCGTCATCGCGCTGTTGGAGGCCAACTGCACGGTCTGCATGATCTGCGCGCGCGAGTGTCCTGACTGGTGCATTCACATCACCTCGCACACCGAGGTCGAGCAACAGCCCGGCTCGGCCCGCCCGCGCAGCCGCAACGTGCTCGACCGGTTCGCGATCGACTACGGCCAATGTCTGTACTGCGGCATCTGCGTCGAGGTCTGCCCGTTCGACGCCCTGCACTGGGCGCCGGAGTTCGGCTATCCGGGAACGGGCTCGATCGAGGGCGAAGGCGCCGTCGCGGAGCTGGTTCACGAACGGGACGTCCTGGCCACGTGGGTGGAGAAGGTGCCGCCTCCGCCGGCGCTCGACCCGGCCGCCGAGGCCGCCCCGGAAACGGCGACCGGAACCGGCAGGCGGCCTGGTTCGTTGAGAGGTCGGACGTAAAACCCGGAGGCGGAACCGTGCACAAGCACTTCAACGGGTTGAAGACGGCCGTGCTGCTCGGCGGGATGAGCGCGCTGATCGTGGTGATCAGCGGGCTGTTCGGCCGGACTGCACTGGTCATCGGCCTGGTGTTGGCCTTGGGCGTGAACGCCTACGCGTACTTCAACTCGGACAAGCTCGCACTACGTGCGATGCGGGCGGTACCCGTGTCGCAGGTCGAACAGCCCGTGCTCTACGCGATCGTGCGGGAGCTGTCGCAGAAAGCGCGCCAGCCCATGCCGAGGCTGTACCTGAGCCCGACGATCGCACCGAACGCGTTCGCGACGGGCCGCAACCCGCGCAACGCGGCCGTGTGCTGCACCACGGGCATCTTGGACCTGCTCGACGAACGCGAGCTGCGCGCCGTGCTCGGCCACGAGCTTTCGCACGTCTACAACCGCGACATCCTGATCAGCTGCGTGGCCGGTGCGCTGGCCGGCGTGATCACGATGCTCGCGAACCTGGCCCTGTTCGCCGGCATCTTCGGTGACGATGACGACGGCCCCGGCCCGCTCGGCCTGCTGCTCATCGCACTGCTCGGCCCGATCGCGGCCACCGTCGTGCGCCTGGCCGTGAGCCGTTCGCGCGAGTTCCAGGCCGACCAGTCCGGCGCCGAGCTCACCGGCGACCCGCTGGCGCTGGCCTCGGCGTTGCGCAAGATCGAGCTGGGGACGCGGGCGGCGCCGCTCGCACCGGAGCCGGAGGTGGTGTCGCAGAGCCACCTGATGATCGCGAACCCGTTCCGCCAGGGGGAACAGTTCGCGAAGTGGTTCTCCACCCACCCGCCGATCGCCGACCGCATCCGCAGGCTCGAGGAGATGGCGCGCCGCTAGTTAGCGGCCGACCTTCGCCACGGCCATGAGGTACTCGCCGTACCCGGACTTGCCGAGCTTCTCGCCGAGCGCGTAGCACTCCTCGGCGGAGATGAAGCCCATGCGCAGCGCGATCTCCTCAGGACACGCGATGCGCACGCCGGTCCGGTGCTCCAGCACCTGCACGAACTGCCCGGCCTCGAGCAGCGAGTCGTGCGTGCCGGTGTCGAGCCACGCGAACCCGCGGCTCAGGTCCACCAGCTGTGCGCGACCCTCCCGCAGGTACGCGAGGTTGACGTCGGTGATCTCCAGCTCGCCGCGCGGCGACGGCTTGAGGTTCCTGGAGATGTCGACCACGCCGTTGTCGTAGAAGTAGAGCCCGGTGATCGCCCGGTTCGACTTCGGCTGCTGCGGCTTCTCCTCGATGGACAGGAGCTTGCCGGTCGCGTCGACCTCGCCCACGCCGTACCGCTCGGGGTCCTTGACCTGGTACCCGAACAGCACACAACCGTCCAAAGAGGACGCGTGATGCTGCAGCGTCGTGGAGAAACCCTGGCCGTAGAAGATGTTGTCGCCCAGCACCAGCGCCACGTCGTCGCCACCGACGAAGTCCGCGCCGATGATGAACGCCTCCGCGAGCCCGTTCGGCGCGGCCTGCTCGGCGTAGGAGAAGCTCATGCCCCACTGGGAACCGTCGCCCAGCAGACGCCGGAACAGCGGTAGGTCCGTCGGCGTGGAGATGATCAGCACTTCCCGGATGCCTGCCAGCATGAGCACCGACAGCGGGTAGTAGATCATCGGCTTGTCGTAGACCGGCAGCAGCTGCTTGGAGACGGCCTGCGTGATCGGGTGCAGGCGCGTCCCGCTGCCACCGGCGAGGACGATGCCCTTCACCGGTAGTTGGTGAACTGGAGGGCGATGCCGAAGTCGGAACCCTTCAGCAGGGCGATGACCTCCTGCAGGTGGTCCTTCTTCTTGCCGGACACCCGCAGCTGGTCGCCCTGGATCTGCGCCTGAACGCCCTTGGGCGCCTCGTCGCGGATCTTCTTGGCGATCTCCTTGGCCTTCTCGGACGTGATGCCCTGCACGAGATTCCCCGTGACCTTGAACACCTTCCCGGACACCGCGGGCTCGCCCACCTCGAACGCCTTCATCGAGATGTTGCGCTTGACCAGTTTCTCCTGGAAGACGTCGATCGCCGCCTTGCAGCGCTCCTCGGTCTCGGAGGTGAAGGTGATCGCCTCCTCGCCGGCCCAGGCCACGGTGGTGTTGGTCCCGCGGAAGTCGAATCGCGTGCTCAGCTCCTTGGCCGCCTGGTTGAGCGCGTTGTCGACCTCCTGCCGGTCCACCTTGCTCACCACGTCGAACGACGGGTCCGCCACGACTTCACTCCTCAACGATCTCGGGGTCACAGCCAGCGTCGATGCTACTGGGGTACCCCGATTTGGGGCCTCCCGAAGGGGTTATGTATTGTTCTGCCCGCACCGTTACGGCGGTGTGGGGCGGGTTGCCCGAGCGGCCAATGGGAGCGGACTGTAAATCCGTCGCGAAAGCTACAGAGGTTCGAATCCTCTACCCGCCACAACAGCAAGATCGATGGGCCTCCGACCTGACTGGTCGGAGGCCCATCGTCGTACGCAGCCGAGGGGGATCTCAGTGCGCACGCAGATGGCAACAGAGGCCGGCAGAACGACGGCGCCCAGCGAGGATCGCGCGCTGGTCGGGCCGAACCTGCTCGCCGTGCTCGACGGCGTGACGGCGAAACCGGAGACCGGTTGCGAGCACGGCGTCGGCTGGTTCGCCGATCAGCTCTCCGCGGAGATCCTGCGGTTCGCGCACCTCTGGCCGGCCGCGGCGTTGAAGGAAGCCATCGCGCAGGCCGCTGAGCTGCACTCCGGCACCTGCGACCTCGACCATCCCGACACGCCCAGCGCCGCGGTCGGGCTGGTGCAGATCAAGGACGACGTGCTGCGTTACCTGGTGCTGGGTGACGCCACCGTGGTGGTCGACACCAAGCGCGAGCTGCTCGTCGTGAGCGACACGCAGACCAACCGCACGGTCGGCGCGAACCCCGCCGACGTCGAGCACGCGCTCATGGGTGAGGTCCCGCTCCAGGACGTGCGGCGCGTTGCGATCCTGTCCGACGGTGCCGCGCGTGCGGTCGACCTGTTCAATCTCTTCGATTGGCCCAAGGCGCTCGAACTGATGGCGGCGAACGGGCCGGACGACCTCATCCGCAAAATGCGTCAGGTCGAAAAAGAAGACGCCAAGGCCATCGATTGGCCGCGCAAGAAGATTTCCGACGACGCGACTGTCGTGTATCTCGACCGGTGACCGCTGAACGCTTCCTCAGTGCCTAGGCGCGGGTTCCACGCCACGACGGCGCGCGATCGCCCGCATGTTGTTCTCGCCCCAGTCGCCCAACGGCAGCAGCGCCTCGTTCAGCCGCATTCCGAGCGGGGTCAGCGAGTACTCGACGCGCGGTGGCACCTCGTGGAACACCTCGCGGTGCACGATCTCGTCCGCTTCCATCTCGCGTAGCACCTGGATGAGCATCTTCTCGCTGATGCCGGACACGGACCGGCGTAGTTCGCCCGTGCGCATCGGGCCGTGGTGCAGCGCCCACAGGATCAGCGCCTTCCAGCGTCCGCCGATCACGTCGATCGCCGCGTCGAGGCCGCACGAGTACTGTCGTGGCTTCATCCAGGATCCTTACCGAAAGGTGGGTACCTGACAAAATAGTAGGTACTTGTCGCCCATGCAGTGGCCGAACGAGCATTGGCCGCATGGGGATCAAGAAAACCGTGAGCGTGCTCGGCCTTGGCCGGATGGGCAGCGCGCTCGCCACCGCCCTCGTCGGCGAGGGCTACGAAGTGACCGTGTGGAACAGGTCTGAGGACAAGCCGACGCCGGCAAACACCACGCGGGTAAAAACGCCGGAAGAAGCGTTCAAGAGCGACGTCGTCGTCACCTGTCTGTCCACATACGACGCGCAACAGCCGTTGCTCACCAATGAGATCAAGACTCTCGTCAACCTGACGTCCGGCACGCCGGAACAGGCACGTGCCACCGCACGGTGGGCGAAGGACAACGGTGTCGAGTACGTCGACGGCGTGATCATGGCCGTGCCGCAGCAGATCGGCACCCCGCAGGCGCGGATCCTGTTCAGCGGCAACGAGAACCACCACGTCCTCGACGCGTTCGGCGAGCCGTTCCACGTCGGCGAGGACGCGGGGCTCGCCGCGCTCTACGACCTGGCCCTGCTCGGCATCATGTGGGCGACCTTCGGCGGCTACCTGCAGGCGGTCGCGTTGATGGGCACCGAAGGCATCGCGCCGGAGCAGTTCACGCCCATGGCCGCGGACTGGCTGAACGAACTCGGCGCCATGCTGCCCGAGATGGGTGCGGAAACCCGGAGCAAGAGCTACGAGACCGACGTGTCCGCGTTGGACATCAACGTGTCGGGACTGCGCATGCTCACCGATGCCAACCGGGAACAAGGCCTCGACACCACGATCCCGCAGGCCCTGCACGACCTGTTCGAACGAGCCCAGCGCAGCGGTCACGGCGCGCACAGCATCGCGAGCGTCATCGAGGAGATCCGGAAGTGAAGCACCTGGGAAAGAAGGCCGTCGTCATCGGCGGCACGCACGGCATGGGTCGTGCGACGGTGGAGATGCTGATCGAGAACGGAGTCGAGGTCGTGCTGACCGGCCGCACGACGGAGAAGGCCGAGGGGATCAAGGCGCACGCCATCGCCTCGAACGCGGCCGACCTCAACGACATCGTCAAGCTCAAAGCCGAGGTCGCGCAACGACTCCAAGACATCGACCTGCTGTTCATCAACGTTGGTTTCTCCACGCTCACGCCGTTCGACGAGGCCTCCGAGGCCGACTACGACCGCACGTTCGACGTGAACACCAAGGGCGCGTTCTTCACCGCCCAGCACCTGGCGCCGCTGATCAAGGAAGGCGGCTCGATCGTCTTCACCACGAGCGTCGCCGTGAACCTGGGTTCGCCAGGCCTGAGCGTCTACGCGGGCGCGAAGGCGGCGGTGCGGGCGTTCTCGCGAGGGCTCGCCGCCGAACTGGCGCCGCGCAACATCCGGGTCAACGTGGTCAGCCCGGGCTTCATCGACACGCCGTCGATGGGTGTCACCGGTGTGCCGCAGGAGGTGCTCGACGAGTTCAAGGAGGAGGGCGACCGGATCACGCCGCTCAAGCGCCACGGCTCGATGCACGAGGTGGCGACCGCGGTGCTCTTCCTGGCGTTCGACGCCACCTTCACAACGGGCGCCGAGCTGGCCGTCGACGGCGGCCTCGGCCAGGGACTCACCGCCTGAGAAAAATCTTCGAAGAACCTGTCACACATCCGTCGCCCGCCGGGTCAACCGGTCAGAAGACGATGAAGACAGGGAGAACGAAGATGAGGATCGCCAACCCGATCATGTCCGTGCCCGGCGCGATGAAGGCGCTGCTGGACCTGTCCGAGGCCGCAGGCAAGACAGGGCTGGACGGGGACTACGTCGAGTTGATCTGCCTGCGGGTCAGCATCATGAACGGCTGCGGCACGTGCATCGACTACCACACCAAGTTGCTGCGCAAGGCGAACGTGGCGGACGAGAAGATCTACGCCGTCGCGGGCTGGAGGGACGTCCCGTACTACACGGAGGCCGAGAAGGCGGGATTCGCGCTCGCCGAGGAGATCACGCGCGTGCACGTCAGTGACGCCGTGTGGGACGAGGCCGCGAAGCACTACAGCGAGGAGGAGCTCGCGGGGCTCGTCATCGCCATCGGAGCGATCAACCTGTGGAACCGGATGAACGTGGCCACGCAGCAGAAGGTCGCCTGACCGAGCCTGAACAAGGTTGAAGCCGGCGCGCAAGAGCTTCCTCTCTCTTGCGTGCCGGCCTCAGCGCGGAGCATACCCCATGTCGAACAGATGTTCGATCATTGGCCGGTCGACACGCCGATCAACACGCGGCGAGTGCCGCCCGCCCGTCGTCGGTCAGTTCCGCGCAGACGCGAAGGCCGAATCTCGTTGGCTGCGTGGGGCGCAGCAGGCCCGCGTGCACGAGATCGTGCGTCGCCATCTGGTCGCAGCAGGGCAGTCCGTCGACGTACAGCTCGGGCTCCACGCCGCCTGTCACCTCGGCACGTCCTGCGGCGACAGCCCGCAGCATCGCCCTCGCTCTTCCGCTGAGTTCCATCTCGACCCCCCAGGAGTGGTGTCCGAATCCGCTAACCCCTTTGTCGAAATAGAGGCCGGATTCGTTCCACAAGTACGGGTTCGTTTGGCTTCTTCGCTTGTGTGAACGGGTAGATCATGTCTCACTAGGCCGTTCGGGTCACGAAGACACGCCGGGAGAAGACCTCAAAGCGGGCCGGCGCACCCACAACGTCCACCGCGGCCGGTAGCCGTGCGAGTACCAGAACGGCGTCGAGCGCGGGTTCGGCAGAGCGTGGTGGAGCAGCGTCGATGCCACGCCCGCACGGTCCAGCACGTCATGAACGTGGGCCACGAGCGCGCTGCCCGCGCCACTGCCGCGTGCGTCAGGCCGCACGCCGAGGTGCCCGAGGTATGCGAACGGCCGGGCCTCGGCGTACTTCTCCATCCACCCCGCATCGGCCGGCATGTCGACGTAAACCATCCCGACGGGCGTGTCGCCGCGGACGGCGAGCCACATCGCCTCGTGGTCGCGATCGAGCACCCCTGACAGCGCGGCGCGCATGTGCGCGGCGCTGTTCGCGCGTTCGGTGACCATGCCGAACGCCTCGTCGTACTTGACGGTGTGCATGTCCAGTTCGACCGCCACGTCCAGATCCGCGTGCGTTGCGGGCCGGACGCGCACATCGGACGGCCGGCGTGGGGTGTCGCGGCCCGCGGTTCGTTCGGCGATGACCGTCAGCGGCGCGAAGCCGTGGTGGATCAGCGTCAGCGTGTCCGACGTCTGGTGGCTCGGCAGCGTCACGATCGCCGCGGTGTCCGGGTCGTCCAGGCCGGTGAGCCGGGGTTCCCACTCGGCGAGCAGCGCGGGCAGGTCCCAGCCGGGCTGCCAGCTCAGGCCGTGCGTGCGCAGTGCGCCCCAGGTCGGCAGGAATGAATCCGGATCGCTCTCGCGGTACGAGAAAATCTCAGCCACGCTCCATCAGAGCATGGCAATGTCGGTCAGGTGGAGATCTACGTCGTGGATTCGTTCACCGGCCGGCCCTTCGCGGGCAACCCGGCCGGCGTCGTGCTGCTGACCGAACCGCGCGACGACGCCTGGATGCAGAACGTCGCCGCTGAGATGAAGCACGCCGAAACGGCCTTCGTCACCCCGGACAACCACCTCCGCTGGTTCACGCCGGAGGTCGAGGTCGACCTCTGCGGGCACGCCACGCTCGCCACGGCGCACGTGCTGGGCGGAGAGCAGAAGTTCACCACGCGTAGTGGCGTCCTCACATGCGTGAACGACGATGGGTGGATCCGCATGGACTTCCCGGCGGACCCGTCAGAGTTGATTGACCCGCCAATCGGACTAGCGGAAGCGCTGCCACATGCGACGATCAAGTCCGTCTCGCGCGGGCGCTTCGACTACCTGATCGAGTTGGAAAGCGCGGCGGAAGTCCGTTCCTTGCGACCTGATGTCCAAGGACTGGCACAGATCTCGTCACGCGGAGTGATCGTGACGGCGGCCGGAGATGGCGAGGCGGACGTCGTGAGTCGATGTTTCTACCCGGCTGTCGGCATCCCGGAGGATCCCGTCACCGGTTCGGCCCACTGCACGCTCGCGTCCTATTGGGTGCCTCGGCTCCAGCGCGCTGACCTGCTGGCGGAGCAGGCGTCGCCGCGCGGAGGGTTCGTGCGGGCGACCCTCGCTCAAGATCGCGTACTGCTCTCGGGGCAGGCCGTGACAGTGCTCCGAGGGCACCTGAGCGTGTAACCACGTCTGGGTGAATCGACGTCACTAGGGGTGCTCGACCTGCCATTTCGTCCCCCGAGCGGGGTACATTGGTGCCCCTGGAGGGGTCCTGATCGCCAAGTGCGGGACCCCTCAGTCACGCCTAGAGGTCCCCCTCACCCCAGGCCGACGAGGAGGCTGGATGTCCGACCGAGCGTCGGCCCCCGTGTCGGACTCGGCCGCCTGGTCGGCCAAGTCGACCAACCGCGCGTTCAGCGCGTTCGCCATCACTCTCCTGGTGGCCGGCGTCGTCTGCGCGGGCATGGTCGCGGCCTGGCTACCGGAGAAGGAGAACACCTCCCTCTTCTGGATCGGCCCACTGCTCGTCGTCGGCTTCTTGCTGGCGGAGCAGCTCGCGATCAACGTCGACGTCCGCAGCGGCGTCGCGTGGACGATCTCCTTCACCGAGATCCCGCTGGTGCTGGGGCTCTTGGTGGCCCCGTTCGAGATCGTGCTCGCCGCGCACGTGGTCGCCGGCGTGGGCACGTTGCTCGGCAGGCGGATCCTGGACCGCGCCGTGTACAACGCGGGCCTCATGTTCATGGAGATCTCCGTGGCGTTCGCGGCCGCCGAGGCCGTGAACAGGATGATCGGTGCGGGCGGGCCGTTCTGGGCGGGAGCGTTCATCGGCACGATCACCGTGCCGCTGCTCGCGAGCGTGCTGGGCCTTTGCGCGTTGCGGCTCATGGGCAAGTCGATGCGCGTCGGCAACAGCGTCCGTCTTGTGCTGCAGACGCTCGTGGTCGCGTTGCTGAACACGTCCGCCGGTCTCGTCGGCTACCAGATCGTCGCCACCACCGAGTGGGGCGGCGTCCTGATCATCCTGGTGCTCGCGGGCATCGTGGCCACCTACCTCGCCTACTCCGGGCTGCTGCGCGAACAGCGCGACCTGGAGGCGTTGAGCGAGGTCAGCCTCCGTGTCGCGAGGTCGGGACAGCACGGCACCGGTCCGCGCCAGCCCGACGACGACCTCACGACGGGCGTCGAAGAGGACGAGTGGCAGCTCATCGCGGAACGCATCCGCGAGCAGCTCAACGCCAACCGGGTCGTGCTGCGCCTGCGCACCGACCCGCAGGAAGCCATGATCACCCTCGTCGCCGGCGAACCGCTGCCCGACGAGATGACCGCGACCGACCCGCGGGCCGTGCGCGAGGACCCGGTTCTGCAGCTGCCCGGCACGCACGTCCGTTACTACCGCGTGGCCGACGCGACCGAGGACGTCACCGAGGCCCTGTTGCGCCGCGACGCGCAGGAGGCGCTGGTCGTCCCGTTGCGCGGCGCGACCCAGCTGCTCGGCGCCGTCGAGGCGCACGACCGGTTGTCCCGCTGGCGCGGTTTCGGCAAGGCTGACATCCAGCTGCTGCGCACCCTGGCCTCGCACCTCGCGACGGCCGTGGACAACCGCCGCCTGCTGGCTCGTCTGCGTCACGACGCCTATCACGACCCGCTGACCGGACTGCTGAACCGGCCCGGCTTCCGCGAGGCGTGCGCTGAGCCGTTGCGCGACTCCCAGAAGGGAGTGGTGCTGCGAATCGACCTCGACATCCTGTCGACGGTCTCCGATGCGCTGGGCCAGGCCTGGGGAAATCGGATGGTCGTCGCGGCCGGTCGCCGGCTGCGTGACGCTCTCGGTGCCGACGTGCCACTGGCGCGGTTGGAGGGTGGCGCGTTCGCCGCGTACCTCGACGACTCGCGCGCTGCCACGGCGCACGAGACAGCGGAACGGCTGCGCACCGGCCTTTCCGTGCCGTATCCCGTCGACCGGCTCACCGTCGAGGCTTCCGCGGTCGTGGGTTACGCGTCCAAGGCGGACTCCGAGACCGAGGACCCGGACCCCGACGCGTTGCTGCAGCGGGCAGACGTCGCCGTTCGCGCGACGTCGGAAGGCACGCCCGTGAAGGCCTACGCGCCGAGCATGGGCCATCTCTTCCTGCGCCGCTTCCAGCTCGTGACGCAGTTCCGTCAGGCCGTCGAGACCGGCCAGATCTCCGTGCACTACCAGCCGAAGGTGGCGCTGCCGTCACGTCAGGTCGTGGGCGCGGAAGCGTTGGTGCGCTGGACACATCCGGAGTTCGGCCGCGTCGACCCCGACGAGTTCGTGCCCGCCGTCGAGGCCACCGGTCTCGTGGACGTGCTGACGGACTTCGTGATGGACAGGGCCTTGGAACGCGTGCGCCGCTGGCTCGACCGCGGGCTGCGGATGTCCATCGCGGTGAACCTGTCCGTGCGGACGCTGGGCGACGAGGACTTCCCCAACCGCGTGTCGGCGGCCTTGGAGCGCCACGACGTGCCGTCGGGGCTGCTGACCTTCGAGCTCACCGAGTCCGGCGTCATGGCCGATCCTGAGCGCGCCCTGCCGGTGCTGCGGCGCCTGCACGCGATCGGCGTCGTGCTGGCGGTCGACGACTTCGGCACCGGCTACTCGTCACTGGCGTACCTGCGGCAGCTGCCGGTGGACGAGGTGAAGATCGACAAGTCGTTCGTGCTCGGGATGGGCACGGATCTCGGTGACATGGCCGTGGTCCGGTCGATCGTGGAGCTCGGGCACTCGCTCGGCCTCGTGGTCGTCGCGGAGGGCGTCGAGGACGACGCCGCGCGCGACCAGTTGGTCGGGATGGGATGCGATGTGGCGCAGGGCTACCTGATCTCGCGGCCGCTCTCCGAAGATCGCTTCGAGGCGTGGTTGCGGGCGCGAACTGTGCAGGTCAGGGGTGCTCGCGATGAGACGGTGCTCACGCTGGTGCACTAGAGGCACCCCCGGATTTCGTTCTTGGTAGCGCGGTGTTGTAGAGTTCTCCTCGCTCGGCAAGAACGAAGAGCAAGCCCCTTTAGCTCAGTCGGCAGAGCGTCTCCATGGTAAGGAGAAGGTCTACGGTTCGATTCCGTAAAGGGGCTCCACTACTGGCCGCAGTGCTGAGCGCTGCGGCTGTAGTTGTGTAAAGCGGTGTAGCTCAGTTGGTAGAGCAAGCGGCTCATAATCGCTGTGTCGCCGGTTCAAGTCCGGCCACCGCTACTCAGCAAGATCCCCGCCGGGCGGTAAGCCCGCACCGGGCCGCCTCTTTCGAGGCCGGGGCAAGTGTGCTCTCAGGAAGGCAAGGACCGTGGCTGCAACCGACGTACGCCCGAAGATCACCCTCGCGTGCGAGGAGTGCAAGCACCGGAACTACATCACCAGGAAGAACCGGCGCAACGACCCGGACCGCCTGGAGATCAAGAAGTTCTGCCCGAACTGCAAGACGCACCGCGCGCACAAGGAAACCCGCTGAGCGCGTAGCGAATCTTCGACGAGGCCCGTCCCGGATAAGGGGCGGGCCTCGTCGCATGTGAGGGCGTATAGGCTGCTCAGGTGCCTCTCGACCCCGCCTTCACCGGACGTAGTTATCCGCCGTCGCAGCCGTACGACGTGAGCCGCGAGAAGATCCGCGAGTTCGCCGACGCCATTGGCGCGACCAGCCCGGCCTACCGCGACACCGAAGCCGCGAAGGCGCTGGGGCACAGGGACGTCATCGCACCGCCGACGTTCGCGATCGTGGTGTCGATGAAGACGAACGAGACGGTCATGTTCGACCCGGAGCTGGAGCTCGACTACAGCCGCGTTGTGCACGGCGACCAGAACTTCACGCACCACCGGCCCATCACCGCGGGCGACCAGCTCGTGTGTGTGGCGCACATCGACGCCATCACGTCCCGCATGGGCAACGACATGGTGACCGTGCGGACCGAGATCAGCACGGTGGACGGCGAGCCCGTCACCACCGCCAAGTCGATGCTGGTCGTGAGGGGAGAGGACGCGTGAGCGTGGAAATCGGCACGGAGCTGCCGGCGTTGTCGGTGCGCCTCAAGCGCGACGACCTGGTGCGCTACGCGGGCGCCTCGCTGGACTTCAACCCCATCCACTGGAACGAGAAGACCGCGAAGGACGTCGGCCTCCCGGACGTGATCGCGCACGGCATGCTGACCATGGCCGTGGCCTCGCGGATCGTCGCGGAGTGGATCGGCGACCCCGGCGCGATCGTCGAGTACGGCTGCCGGTTCGGCCGGCCGGTCGTGGTGCCCAACGACGACGAGGGCGCGCTGGTCGAGGTGACCGCGAAGGTCACCAAGGACTTCGAAGACGGAACTGTGAAGGTCAACATCAACGCGGCTTTTGACGGCAAGTCGGTGTTGACGGGCGCGTTCGCCCGCGTGCGCGTCGGGTGATCATGTGATTAAGCACACCGCCGGGCAACTGTGCCCGGTGGTGTTTGCAGTGCTCACGGGAGATTTGCGGCCGGGTCGGGGTGCGGTTGCCCGACCCTGATTCGTGTTCTCGGCTCCCGTGTGGGTAGGCTGTGCGACAGGCCGCTCGGTGAATGCATGAGCGGTCTGGTTGGAGTGGACGGGCGAGGCTGACGTACACTTCCGACTTTGTAGCCAGGGGGTCTCTCGTGGGTCCCAAAGGGGTGTAGCTCAACTGGCAGAGCAGCGGTCTCCAAAACCGCAGGTTGCAGGTTCAAGTCCTGTCGCCCCTGCTTTTCGAAGCGTCATGGGTGGAGTGGAGGACGGCATGAGCGAGGGCCGCGAGCAGGACCAGCCGGAGGAGCGCGAAGGCGCTGTCCGGCCGTCCACTGCTGCGGCGCGACGTGAACGTCGTGCCTCCACCCGCCCGGCCGCCCGCAAGGACGGCAGCAGCGCTGAGTCGAAGAAGAGCGTCGTCAAGTCCGACGAGTCGGACGAGGACGCGAAGAAGGGTCGCCCGACTAAGGCCCGTGACGGACAGGAGAAGCGTCCCTCGCTGATCGGGCGGTTCTTCCGCTACATCCGCGAGGTCATCGGCGAACTCCGCAAGGTGATCTGGCCGACGCGCAAGCAGCTCGTCACCTACACCGGCGTCGTACTGGTGTTCGTGGTCTTCATGGTTGCGCTGGTGTGGGCTCTCGACCTCGGCTTCGGCGCGGCTGTTTTCGAGCTGTTCGGCTGAGCCGGACAGCTGCCGCTGCAATCAGGAAGCGAGATCCACAGTGACCTCCGATAACGGCGTCGACGCCCAGGAGCTGACCGACCTCACCAACGACGAGGTGTCCGAGGACACCGCGGTCGACGAGACGGTCGAGTCGGATGCTGTGGAGTCGGAGGAGCTGGACACCGCCGCCGCGGACGAGACCGTCGCGGCCGAGGACGTCGACGTTCTCGCGATCGACGAGACGCCGATCGACGAAGAGATCGCGGACCCCGCCGAAGAGCTGCGTCAGGCCCTGCGCCACGCGCCCGGCGACTGGTACGTCGTGCACTCGTACGCCGGTTACGAGAACAAGGTCAAGGCAAACCTCGAGACTCGTATCCACACGCTCGACATGGAGGACTACATCTTCCAGGTCGAGGTGCCGACCGAAGAGGTCACCGAGATCAAGAACGGCCAGCGCAAGCTGGTGCAGCGCAAGGTGCTGCCCGGCTACATCCTGGTCCGCATGGAGCTCACCGACGCGTCCTGGAGCGCCGTCCGCAACACGCCGGGCGTGACCGGGTTCGTCGGAGCCACCTCGAAGCCCTCGCCGCTCACCATCGACGAGGTGCTGAAGTTCCTGCTCCCGCAGCAGGAGCAGAAGCCCGCCGAGGGCAAGAAGACCGCCTCCTCCAGTGCACCGAAGCCGACCATCGAGGTCGACTTCGAGGTCGGCGAGTCGGTCACCGTCATGGACGGACCGTTCGCCACGCTGCCCGCCACGATCAGCGAGGTCAACGCGGACGGCCAGAAGCTGAAGGTCCTGGTGTCGATCTTCGGCCGGGAGACGCCGGTCGAGCTGTCGTTCAGCCAGGTCTCCAAGATCTGACGATCTCCCCTCGGGAGGTCGATCGGCCACGCTGCGGCTGGCAGGGCCGCGCGCGGACACCGCAATAACAGGAAGTACGGACAATGCCACCCAAGAAGAAGAAGCTGTCAGCGATCATCAAGCTGCAGATCAAGGCTGGTGCCGCCAACCCGGCGCCGCCCGTTGGTCCCGCGCTTGGTCAGCACGGCGTCAACATCATGGAGTTCTGCAAGGCCTACAACGCCGCGACCGAGTCGCAGCGCGGTCAGGTCGTGCCGGTTGAGATCTCCGTGTACGAGGACCGTTCGTTCGACTTCAAGCTCAAGACCCCGCCGGCCGCGCGCCTTCTGCTCGCCGCCGCTGGTGTCGACAAGGGCTCGGGCGAGCCGCACCGCGTCAAGGTCGCCAAGGTGACCATGGAGCAGGTGCGCCAGATCGCCACGGTCAAGATGGTCGACCTGAACGCGAACGACGTCGACCAGGCCGCGAAGATCATCGCCGGCACCGCCCGTTCCATGGGCATCACGGTCGAAGGCTGATCACACCCTTTAGCAAGCGTGGGAGAGCCGAGCGCGGCTCATTCACCACGAACTGATCCACGGTAAGGAACAGAGTTATGAAGCGCAGCAAGGCCTACAAGGCCGCCGCCGAGCTGGTGGACCGGGAGCGGCTGTACTCGCCGCTGGAGGCCGCCAAGCTCGCCAAGGAAACGTCCAAGGTGAAGCTGGACGCCACCGTCGAGGTCGCTATCCGCCTCGGCGTCGACCCTCGCAAGGCCGACCAGATGGTCCGCGGCACCGTGAACCTGCCGCACGGTACGGGCAAGACCGCCCGCGTGATCGTCTTCGCAACCGGTGACAAGGCCGCTGAGGCCGAGGCCGCCGGTGCGGACGCCGTTGGCTCCGAGGACCTGATCGAGCGCATCCAGGGTGGCTGGCTCGACTTCGACGCCGCGATCGCGACCCCCGACCAGATGGCGAAGGTCGGCCGCATCGCCCGCATCCTGGGCCCGCGTGGCCTGATGCCGAACCCCAAGACCGGCACCGTGACCCCCGAGGTCGCCAAGGCCGTGAACGACATCAAGGGCGGAAAGATCAACTTCCGCGTTGACAAGCAGGCCAACCTGCACTTCGTCATCGGCAAGGTGTCGTTCGACTCCGAGAAGCTGGTCGAGAACTACGCCGCCGCGCTGGACGAGGTGCTCCGCGCCAAGCCGTCCGCGGCCAAGGGCCGGTACGTCAAGAAGGTCACCGTCTCCACGACGATGGGCCCTGGCATCCCGGTCGACCCGAACCGCACCCGCAACCTGCTGGTGGACGAGGCCTGAGCCTCCCGGTTCTAGCTAGCTCCTGAAAGGCCTCCGGTTCGCCGGGGGCCTTTCTGCTGTCTCAGCGCTGGTGGCGGGGGAAGGACTGCCGGTAGTCGCTGGGCGAGATCCCGACCTGCTTCAGGAAGTGGTGCCGGAGGTTGTTCGCCGTGCCGATCCCGCTCAGTGCCGCGATCTTCTCCACCGAGAGACCGGTGGACTCCAGCAAGGTCTGCGCTCGGGCGAGGCGTTCGTTGAGCAGCCACTGGAGCGGTGTCGTGCCGGTGGCCGCGTGGAGCCGCCGGTAGAAGGTGCGTGGGCTCATGGCGGCGCGTCTGGCCATGTCCTCGATCGTCAGGGGCTCGTCGAGCCTGGCGCGGACCCAGTCCAGCACCGGTACCAGGCCCTGCTCGTCGGTCGCGGGGACGGAGAGGTCGACGAACTGGCTGCCGCTGCCGGGCCGGTGCGCGGGCACCACCATCCGGCGGGCGAGCTGGTTGGCGACATGCGCACCCAGGTCGCGACGCACGAGGTGCAGGCAGAGGTCCAGGCTGGCGGTCATGCCGGCACTGGTCAGCACGTCACCGTCGTCCACGTAGAGCGCCGAGTCGTCCACCTGCACCTTCGGGTAGCGCTCGGCGAGCAGCGCGGTGCACATCCAGTGCGTGATGACCCTGCGTCCGTCCAGCAGACCGGCCTCGGCCAGCGCGAAGGCTCCGCCGCACAGCGACACGATGCGCGCGCCCGCTTCATGAGCGCGGCGAAGCGCGGAGACCAGGTCGGGCGGCACGGGGGCGTTCTCCTCGATCACCTCTTCCGGAACCCAGGGCACGATGACGGTGCCGGCGGTGACGATGTCGTCGAGGCCGTGCTCGCTGTGCAGGGTGAATCCGGGGGCGGCGCGGGTGCGGGTGTCCACCTTGCACAGTCGCAGCTCGTACCAGGGATCGGCCAGATCTGGTTGTGGTGTCCCGAAAACGGCGGCGGGGATGCTCAGCTCGTACAGATCGATCACACCGAGGTCGGCGGGCACGACCAGGGCGACGGAGCCTGTGCTCATGACGATCAGCCTATGGCAGGAATTTGGTGAACGGGGTCATTCCGGTCACTGGTCGAGTTGATCTCGGGTGGCGAAGCTGGACCCATGACATCTGAAGCGATCACCGTTCTCGGCCTCGGCAACCTCGGACGCGCGCTGGCGGAGACGTTCTTGCGGGGCGGCCACCCGACGACGGTGTGGAACCGTTCTGCGGCAAAGGTTTTCGATCTCGCCACGAGCGGAGCGACAGCG
Source organism: Lentzea indica (assembly GCF_012184385.1). GTDB lineage: Bacteria > Actinomycetota > Actinomycetes > Mycobacteriales > Pseudonocardiaceae > Lentzea > Lentzea indica. The sequence continues at coordinate 25,107 of NZ_VSRL01000012.1, read as the reverse complement.
GCCTCGACCGTGGCGGAGGCGGTCGAGGCCAGTGAGCTCGTGATCCTCGTCGTGCTCGACCACCAAGCGGCACAACAGGTTCTGAGCGGTGTGGACGTGCGCGGACGTGCGCTGGTGAACCTCACCTCCGGCACTCCCGACGAGGCGCGGGAGCTGGCTCGCTGGGCGGAGGACAACGGGGCGGAGTACCTGCACGGCGCCGTGTACGCGGTGCCGCAGACGATCGGCACCGCCGAATCCTCGATCAACTACAGCGGTTCCTCCGCCGTGCACGAACGGTGGCAGAAGCAGTTGGCACTGCTCGGGAAGGTCACGTTCCTGGGAGAGGACGCCGGTCGTGCCTCCGGATTCGACGTGGCGATCCTCTCCGGCATGTACGGCCTGATCGGCGGCTTCCTGCACGCCGCCGCAGTTGCCAGGGCAGGCGGGATCAGCGCCACCGAGCTCACGCCGTTGTTGTTGTCCTGGCTGACGGACATGCACCCGGCGTTGTCCACGTTCGCCGAGGAGATCGACAGCGGAAGCTACGCTGCCGGTGAGTCGAGCCTGGCCATGAACCAGGCCGGGCTCGCCATGCTCCAGCGGGCCGTTGAAGTGCAGGGTGTGCCCTTCGCCGGTCTCGACTCGCTCAAGGCAATGGTCGACCTGCAGGTTGACCAGGGCCACGGGGAGGAGAGCCTCGCCCGTACCGTCGAGTCGTTCAGCGCCGTTGCCTCACAACGGTTTGCGGGCTGACAGCAGGAACATCAGCGGTGCCGCCAGGAAATCGCCGGTCCGCAGTTCCGCCAGCCACCGTTCGCCGTCCGCGCGGTCGATGGCGCCCGCACGGATCGCTCGTTCCGTGTTGCGGGTGAAGGCGAAGATCTCGTCCGCTGCGGCGAAGTCGCGGAACACCGGCGCGGCGGTGCGGACGCCCTCGACCTCGAAGCCCGCGGTGCGCGCCAGCCGTGCAAGCTGACGGCCGATCGTGGCGTTGCGGACCATGGTCGAGCAGACGAACCGGTTGAAGGCCCTGTTCATCTCCAGGTCTCCGTCGACGCTCAGCGCGTCCCAGTCCGGTTCGCCGATCCGCAGCAGGCCACCCGGCTTGAGCACGCGCAGGAGTTCGGACAGGACGGTGGCGGGCTCTGCGACGTGCTGCAGCGCGCGGTCCATCCTCGCCCTGTCGAACGTGGCGTCCTCGAACGGCAACGTGTGGCCGTCCGCGAGGTGGATCTCGATCTGCGGGTGGTCGCGGAACCGCTCGTTCGCCGTGTCCACCATCCGCGGGTCGATGTCGACGCCGGTCACACGACCGGACGGCGCCACCGCGTCGGCCATCGCCGCGAGGTCGGCGCCGGGGCCGCACCCCAGGTCGAGAACTGTGAGGCCCGGCCTCAGTTCAAGCAGGCCGAGCAGTTGCTGTTTGTACTCGGCCGCGGAAGAGGCCACGTTGTCCATGTACGCGGCCTTGTCGGGGCTGGGCACCCCCAGTGCGTTCGCCATGCACCCCAATCAACCACAGGTGCTGGGGGACCAGTCGGTGATGACCCAGCCGGCGTTGACCTTCTCCACCACGAACGTGCCCAGGCGCGGGCCACCTTCGACGGTCAGGGCGCAGGAGTCGATGGTGACCTTCGTGGTGGTCGGGGTCTTGAGCATCTCCGGCGGGAACATGACCTGCTGGTACTTGTCGACGCTGGTCACCTGGGTCTTCAGGGTCTTGACCGCGGCTGCGCAATCGCTTGCCCCGTATGCGTTGGCGAACTGCTGGCGGGTGTCGTCGCGGAGGAAGAGCGTGCAGGCGCGGGTCGTGTCGGCGAACGAGACGTGCTTGTAGAACATGCCGACGGTGCCCTGGAGCCCGGCGGGCGCGGAGAGACCCTGGGCAGGGCCGGTCACGCCACCGCTGTCCTGGGCGATGTCGCCGGGCTCGTCGCCGCCGAAGTAGTGGTTGTAGGCCCAGAGGCCGGCGATGACGATGGCGAGGAAGAAGAGCGCCCGCCAGAAGATGCGGCTGCCGAGCACGACGAGCCACCAGCGCTTGCCGCCAGGCTGCTTGGGAGGCTGAGGCGCCTGGCCCGTGGCCTCCTGGTAGCGCTGGTACTCCTGGAAGCGCTGGAACTCCTGGAACTGCCGAAGCTGCTCCGGGTCCACCTCAGGGACAGGAGGCTGCGGCTGGCGGGGCGCGAGGTCCTTGCCGGGCTCGTCGGTCACAGGTCACATCATGCCGATTTGGTCGGGCGGTACACAGTCGAGTACTGTTTTGCCTGGTTCTACCGAAGACCGCTGGTTTTCTCCGCGAGGAGAACGAAGGCCCCGTTGCAACACGGGCGACCCGCGCAGGGAGGACGAGGTCAGTCTTGCGACGCCCCGTGCTGCTTTGCGCGAGGGCGTTTTTGTTGTTTCGGAGCCTTCTCATCGGCGGTCTAACCCAGCCCAGAGAGGAGGCGATCATGGCGAAGCCCACGAAGGTTACGGCGGTCGCTGAGCTCGCGGACCAGTTCCGCAGCAGCTCGGCAGCGGTTGTCACCGAGTACCGTGGCCTCTCCATGGCGCAGCTCACCACGCTGCGTCGCGCTCTCGGCGCGGGCACCAAGTACACCGTCGCGAAGAACACGCTGGTCAAGTTGGCCGCTGCGGACGCCGGCGTCGAGGGCCTCGAGGCCCTCCTGTCCGGCCCCACCGCCATCGCGTTCGTCGAGGGCGAGCCCGTCGACGCCGCCAAGGCGATCCGCGACTTCGCGAAGGACAACAAGGCCCTGGTCATCAAGGGCGGCTACATGGATGGCCGCCCGCTCTCGGTCGACGAGGTCACCGCTATCGCGGACCTCGAGAGCCGTGAGGTGCTGCTCGCGAAGCTCGCGGGCGCGATGAAGGGCAACCTGGCCAAGGCCGCGGGTCTGTTCAACGCCCCGGCTTCCCAGGTCGCTCGCCTGGCTGCTGCCCTGCAGGAGAAGAAGGCCGCTGCCGCGGCCGACGCTCCCGCCGAAAGCTGATCACCCGAAGACACACCCGACGCTTTCGCGCGGGAGATTAGAAAGGACCGCCGATCATGGCGAAGCTCAGCACCGAAGAGCTGCTCGACGCGTTCAAGGAGATGACCCTCCTCGAGCTGTCGGAGTTCGTGAAGCAGTTCGAGGAGACCTTCGAGGTCACCGCCGCGGCGCCCGTCGCCGTTGCCGCTGTCGCCGGCCCCGCCGGTGGCGGCGCTGCCGAGGTCGAGGAGCAGACGGACTTCAACGTCATCCTCGAGTCGGCCGGCGACAAGAAGATCCAGGTCATCAAGGTCGTCCGCGAGGTCGTCTCTGGCCTGGGCCTGAAGGAGGCCAAGGAGCTGGTCGAGTCCGCTCCGAAGGCCATCCTCGAGAACGTGGCGAAGGACGTTGCCGACGCCGCCAAGGAGAAGCTCGAGGCCGCTGGCGCCAAGATCACCCTCAAGTGATCTGAGCCCCTTTGGGGGTTGCCCCGTGAGGGGTTGCCCCGCGAGGGGTTGGCGTTTGTGCCTTGTAGTGCCTGAGACGGGCGTGCACCTTTCAACGGGGGTGCACGCCCGTTTTTGTTGTTTCTGATCTTGTCGGGGGTGCTGAGTAGGTTGAGATGTAGGGGTTCCCGGATCAGGGGGACGCCTGCGTTAGCGTGCGGTTTTTGGGTTCTTGCGGGTTCGCGCCTGTGCCGTAGGTGGTTGTGTTGCGTTGGCGGGTTGCGGTTGCGTGCTTTCCCTGGGGGCTCTGCCCCCAGACCCCCGGCAATCTGATCGGGGGTCCCGCGCCGTCAGCGGGTTGATGGCACGCCTGTTGCTTGGGGCGGCTGCCTGTTGGGTTGGTGGGTTGCGTTTGGGGTGGGGTGGTCCCGTCACGAGTCGCACCAGAGGCAGCCGCGCCTGCGACTCGTGACGGGACTACCCCACCCGCGTTGTGTGTGAAGGACTGCTCGGCTGCGCCTTCGCGAGGACTGCTCGGCTGTGCCATCGCTAGGACTGCTCGGCTGTGCCATCGCATGAGGGGTGCTCGGCTTCGCCTTTGCGTCGGTATGCGCTCCGTCATTTGGCGGTGTGCTTGCGCTCACACCGAGGTCCGGATTTCCCGGTTGTCAGGCAGTGGTCTACGGGCTGCTGACCGTTTTGCGAGGTCACGCTGCGTGGCGTTATCTGAACGCAACCGCCGTTAGGCCAACTGGTGAGTAACCTGCCGCGAACGAACTCGTTGCCCAGGTGTGACGCCGATCGCCGCGGCGTCTTGGGCGTGTGCGGAGGTGCGGATGGGCGTCGAGGTGGTCGTCGAGGGTCTGACGAAGTCCTTCGGCAAGCAGACCATCTGGCAGGACGTCACGCTCACGCTGCCGCCAGGTGAGGTCAGCGTGATGCTCGGGCCGTCTGGTACCGGCAAGAGCGTGTTCCTGAAGTCGCTGGTGGGTCTGCTCAAGCCGGAGCAGGGCAAGATCGTCATCAACGGCACGGATCTCGTGCGGTGCTCTGAGCACAAGCTTTACGAGATTCGGAAGATGTTCGGCGTGCTGTTCCAGGACGGCGCGTTGTTCGGGTCGATGGACCTGTACGACAACATCGCCTTCCCGTTGCGGGAGCACACCCGCAAGACCGAGGCCGAGGTCAGGCGCATCGTCCTCGAGAAGATGGAGATGGTCGGTCTTGTCGGGGCCGAGAGGAAGCTGCCCGGTGAGATCTCGGGCGGTATGCGCAAGCGGGCTGGTCTTGCCCGTGCGCTGGTGCTCGATCCCGAGATCATCCTGTGCGACGAGCCGGACTCCGGGCTCGACCCGGTGCGCACGGCGTACCTGAGCCAGCTGTTGATCGACCTGAACGCGCAGATCGACGCGACGATCCTCATCGTCACGCACAACATCAACATTGCTCGCACCGTGCCGGACAACCTCGGGATGTTGTTCCGGCGGGAGCTTGTGATGTTCGGGCCTCGCGAAGTGCTGCTGACCAGCGATGAGCCGGTTGTCGAGCAGTTCCTCAACGGGCGACGGCTCGGACCGATCGGCATGTCCGAGGAGAAGGACCAGGCCACGATGGCCGCCGAGCAGGCGCACGCGGACGCCGGGCACTCCGACGGATCGTTGGACGAGGACGTGCGCGGTGTCGTGCCGCAGCTGGAGCCGACGCCTGGGCTGCCGTTCCGGGACGCTGTCAGGCGGCGCAAGGACCGGGTCATGTCGATCATTCACCACCTGCCGTACGAGGCGCAGCAAGGGATCATCGCCAGCCTCACGCCGGAGGAGCAGGCGCGCTACAACGTGCACGCGACGGCTCCCACTCCGAGTCCCTGGCCGCGTCAGGGCGGTGTGCTGTGACTGCGCAGACGACTTTCCCCGGCGCTGGTGCGCTGCGGGAGACCGGGAAGCTGTGCCAGCTCGGCATCGACGTCGTGCGGACGTCGTTCCGCAGGCCCTTCCAGCTCCGGGAGTTCATCCAGCAGAGCTGGTTCATCGTCAGCGTGACGGTGTTGCCGACGGCGCTGGTCTCCATTCCGTTCGGTGCGGTCATCGCGCTGCAGCTCGGCAGTCTTACGAGGCAGATCGGCGCGCAGTCGTTCACGGGTGCGGCCAGCGTGCTCGCGATCATCCAGCAGGCCAGTCCGATCGTGACGGCACTGCTGATCGCGGGTGCCGGCGGCAGTGCGATCTGTGCTGATCTCGGCTCTCGCAAGATCCGCGAAGAGATCGACGCCATGGAAGTCCTCGGCGTCAGTCCGATCCATCGTCTTGTGGTGCCGCGGGTGCTTGCCGCGATGCTGGTGTCCGTGCTGCTCAACGGCATGGTGAGCGTCGTCGGTGTGCTCGGCGGCTACTTCTTCAACGTGATCATGCAGGACGGCACGCCGGGCGCTTACCTCGCGAGCTTCTCCGCGTTGGCGCAGCTGCCCGACCTGTGGATCAGCGAGATCAAGGCGCTCATCTTCGGGTTCATCGCGGGCATCGTGGCCGCGTACCGGGGGCTCAACCCGGCCGGTGGGCCGAAGGGCGTCGGTGACGCGGTGAACCAGGCCGTGGTCATCACCTTCCTGCTGCTGTTCTTCGTCAACTTCGTCCTCACCACGATCTACCTGACGGTCGTGCCCGCGAAGGGGAGCTGATGGCGAACAAGGCGATGTCCACTCTGGACGGCTTCGGCGACCAGCTGGCGTTCTACATCAAGGCGCTGGCCTGGACCCCGCGCGCGCTCAAGCGGTACGGCAAGGAAACGATGCGGCTGCTGGCCGAGGTCAGCTTCGGCAGTGGTGCGCTCGCGGTCATCGGCGGCACGATCGGCGTGATGGTCGGGCTGAGCGTCTTCACCGGCACCGTTGTCGGTCTTCAGGGCTTCACCGCGCTCAACCAGATCGGCACGAGTGCGTTCGCCGGCTTCGTCAGCGCCTACTTCAACACCCGCGAGATCGCGCCGCTCGTGGCGGGCCTTGCCCTTTCAGCCACCGTTGGATCAGGGTTCACGGCCCAGCTCGGTGCGATGCGGATCTCCGAGGAGATCGACGCGCTGGAGGTCATGGGCATCCCCAGCCTGCCGTTCCTGGTCACCACGCGGATCATCGCCGGCTTCGTCGCGATCATCCCGCTGTACGTGATCGGGTTGCTGACGAGTTACCTGGCCGCCAGGACGATCACCGTCGAGTTCTACGGGCAGTCGGCCGGCACGTACGACCACTACTTCAACCTGTTCCTACCCCCGATCGACGTGTTGTGGTCGTTCGGCAAGGTGCTGGTCTTCGCGGTCGTGATCATCATGACCCACTGCTACTACGGCTACCGCGCGAGCGGCGGGCCGGCGGGCGTCGGTGTGGCGGTCGGACGTGCGGTGCGGACCGCGATCGTCACGACGGCGCTGCTCGACTTCTTCCTGAGCCTCGCGATCTGGGGAGCCACGACCACAGTGAGGATCGCCGGATGAAGAAACGCGTGCTGGGCATCGCCTTTCTTCTCGCGATCGCCATGTTCCTGTCACTCACGGTGGCGCTGTACAAGGACGTCTTCAGCGACTACGTGAAGGTCACGCTCAAGACCGACCACATCGGCAACCAGTTGCAGACGGCGAGCGACGTCAAGGTGCGCGGCCTCATCGTCGGCTCGGTGAAGGCCATCCGCACCAGCGGGGACGGCGCCGAGCTGGAGCTGGCCCTGTTGCCGGACAAGGTCGAGCAGATCCCCGGCAACGTCAGCGCGCGGCTGCTGCCCAAGACGCTGTTCGGCGAGCGGTACGTGAACCTCGTGCTGCCGCAGCAGAAGAGCGGCGCGATCAAGGAAGGCGCGGTCATCGAGCAGGACCGCACCAGCAGCGCGATCGAGCTCGAACGCGTGCTCGACAACCTGATGCCGGTGCTGCAGGCGATCCAGCCGGAGAAGCTCGCCACCACGCTGACCGCGCTGTCACAGGCCCTCGACGGCCGCGGCAAGCCGCTCGGCGAAACGCTGGTGTCGCTCGACAAGTACCTCGGTGAGCTCAACCCGCAGCTGCCCGCGTTGAAGGAGAACATCTCCAAGCTCGCGGACGTCTCGAACGTCTACGCGGACGCCGCGCCGGACCTGCTGCAGGCGCTCAACGACATGACCACGACGACCAAGACCGTCGTCGAGCAGCGGGACAACCTGCTCGCGCTGTACGGGTCGATGACCACGACCTCGCAGGACCTCACGAGCTTCCTCACGGTCAACAAGAACAACATCATCGGGCTCGCCGACACCGGCCGCCCGACGCTGGAGCTGCTGGCCAAGTACGCGCCCGAGTACCCGTGCCTGCTCAAGGGGCTCGCGGAGTTCGAGCCGATCATCAGCAAGGCGTTCGGCGAGGGCACGAACGAGCCCGGCCTGCACATCACGCTGGAGATCACGCAGAACCGCGGCAAGTACAAGCCGAACCTCGACGAGCCGGAGTACAAGGACAAGCGCGGACCTCGCTGCTACGACATCGTGCCGAGGCCGAACCCGTTCCCGCAGTACCCGCCGGAGGGCCCGGTGCAGGACGGTTCCAGCTCGCCGCCGCCCGCCCGCGTGGCCAACGACGGGATCCTGCCGCCCGCCAACGCCGGCAACGTGACGGTGCCGCAGTCCGCGGACGTGTTGCGGCTCGCCAACTCGCCGGAGGAGGCCAGGTTGATCGCGGCGCTCTTCGGACCGCGGATCGGCGTCGACCCGCAGGACATGCCCGGCTGGTCGAGCCTGCTGCTCGGGCCGCTCGTCCGTGGAACGGAGGTGACCGTCAAGTGAAGGGTGTGCTCGCCCCGCTGATCAAGCTGATCGCCTTCGCGGTGGTCACGATCCTCGCCACGACGCTGCTCGCGGTGACCATCGCCAACGTGAACCTGGCCGATGCCACGGACTACAAAGCGCAGTTCACCGACGTGACCGCGTTGAACGAGGGTGACGACATCCGCATCGCCGGTGTCCGCGTCGGGCAGGTCGACGAGATCAAGGTCGTCGACCGCAAGACCGCCGAGGTCGCGTTCTCGATCGACGGCGACCGCAAGCTGCCGGAGTCGGTCACCGCGACGATCAAGTACCGCAACCTGGTGGGACAGCGGTACATCGCGCTCGAGGCCGGCACCGGTGACACCAGGGCGGTGCTGCCAGAAGGCGGCACCATCCCGCTGGACCGCACCAAGGCCGCGCTCGACCTCACCGTGCTGTTCAACGGCTTCAAGCCGCTCTTCCAGGCGCTGTCGCCGGAGGACGTGAACAAGCTGTCGTTCGAGATCATCCAGGTGCTGCAGGGAGAAGGCAGCACGATCGACAGCCTGCTCCAGCACACGGCGTCGCTGACCAGCACTTTGGCCGGCAAGGACAAGGTGATCGGCGAGGTCGTCGACAACCTCAACACCGCGCTGGACACCGTGAACTCACGCGACGAGGACTTCAACAACCTCGTGGTCACGTTGCAGACGCTGGTGTCCGGACTCGCGCAGGACCGTCAGCCGATCGGCGACGCGATCACCGCGCTCGGCGACCTGACCAACGCCACCTCCGGTCTGCTGGAGCAGGGGCGAGAGCCGTTGAAGAACGACATCGCGCAGCTCGGCATCGTCTCGAAGACGCTGGGGGACAACGAGGTGCTTGTCGACCGCATGTTGCAGGGACTTCCGAACAAGCTGGAGACGATCACGAGGACCGCGACGTACGGCTCGTGGTTCAACTTCTTCCTGTGCGAGGGAACCGGTCAGATCGCGGTTCCGCCGGTCATCAAGGACCCCGTTCCGATCACGGCGTTGCCGGTGACACAACAGAGGTGCCGCCGATGAAGGAACGCAACCCGATCCGGACTGGCGCGGTCAGCCTGACACTGATCGTCCTGCTGTTGCTGGCCGCGTTCTACTCGGACGACCTGCCGATCATCGGCGGTGGCACGAGCTACGCCGCGGACTTCAGCGAGGCGGCGGGACTGGTGCCGGGCAACGAGGTCCGCGTCGCCGGCGTGAAGGTCGGCAAGGTCACCAAGGTCAAGCTGAACGGCGACCGCGTGCGGGTGACGTTCAAGGTCAAGGACGCCTGGGTGGGCGACAGGACGACCGCGATGATCCGCATCAAGACGTTGCTGGGCCAGAAGTTCCTCTCGCTCGACCCGCAGGGGAGCGCGCCGCTGAGCCCTGGCAACCCGATCCCGAAGGAACGCACGCTCGCGCCGTACGACGTGAACGAGGCGTTCAACGGACTCGCGACGACCGTCGGCCAGATCGACACCAAGCAGCTCGCGGACAGCTTCACGGTGCTGTCCGACACCTTCAAGAACTCGCCGGAGCACGTCAGGGGCGCGCTGGACGGTCTGTCCGCGCTGTCGAAGACGATCTCCTCGCGGGACGAGCAACTGGCCAAGCTCCTGGACAACACCAGGCAGCTGACCAAGACGCTGGCCGACCGCAACGCAGAGTTCGAGAAGCTGCTCTCGGACGGCAACCTGCTGCTCGGTGAGCTGCGCAAGCGCCGCGAGTCGATCAGCGCACTGCTGACCGGCACCCGCGACCTGGCCCGTGAGCTGAGCGGTCTGGTGAACGACAACCAGAACCAGCTCAAGCCCGCGCTGGAGCAGCTCGGCAGGGTCACCACGATCCTGCAGCGCAACCAGGACAACCTCGACCGCAGCCTCGCGTTGATGGCGCCGTTCTACCGGGTGTTCGCGAACACCCTGGGCAACGGCCGTTGGTTCGACACTTACATCTGTGGCCTGCTGCCGCCCGCGGTGAACCTCGGAGTCGTCGGGTTCAACGAAGAAGGCTGCCTGCCTCCGGGGGTGCAGCGATGACGACCTCGAACACCAAAGCAGGGCGCGACATGGCGCGGTTCATCGCGATCGCGTGCGTGCTCGCACTGGTCGTGACCGCGGGCATGTGGTGGGTCTTCGCCGGCATGAACGGGCGCAAGGTCACCGCGCACTTCGCCGCGGCCGTCGGCGTCTACCCCGGCGGTGACGTGCGGGTGCTGGGCGTGAAGGTCGGCACCATCGACGAGGTCACGCCGGAGGGCAAGACCGTGAAGGTCGTCTTCACCGTCGACCGCGACGTGCGGATCCCGGAGAACGCGCAGGCCGTCGTGGTCTCGCCGAGCGTCGTCAGCGACCGGTACGTCCAGCTCGCCCCCGCCTACACCGGTGGGCCGACGCTGGGCGACAACGCCGTGATCCCGCGCGAGCGCACCGCGACGCCGGTCGAGCTGGACGAGCTGTACCAGTCGCTCGACAAGCTCACGACCGCGTTGGGTCCCAACGGTGCGAACGCGGACGGCGCGCTGGCGGACCTGCTGAACTCCGCCGCGAAGAACCTCGAGGGCAACGGCCAGGCGCTCAACGACACGTTGAAGAACCTCGGCCAGGCCACGCGCACGCTGTCCGGGTCCAAAGAGGACCTGTTTGCCACGGTCGACAACCTGCAGAAGTTCACCGCGATGCTGGCCGCGAACGACAGCCAGGTGCGCGACTTCAACAAGCAGCTCGCCGACGTGTCGAAGATGCTCGCCGACGAACGCGGTGACCTCGGTGCAGCGCTCAACGAGCTGGCGACCGCGCTGGGGCAGGTGCAGGGCTTCATCAAGGACAACCGCGAGGTGCTCAAGTCCAACGTGGACAAGCTCGCCTCGATCACGCAGGTGCTGGTGAACCAGCGGGCCGCCCTGGCGGAGACTCTCGACGTCGCCCCGCTGGCGCTGGGCAACCTGCAGAACTCCTACAACGCGGCGTCCGGCACGCTCGACACCCGCGCGAACATCAACGAGCTCAACCAGCCGCCGATCGTGCTGATCTGCAAGCTGGTCCAGCAGGCGACGCCGAACAACGTGCCGCCGGTGCTCGCACAGACGTGCAAGCAGCTGGAGCCGGTCCTGACCGGCGCGGTTCCGCTGAAGTCGCCGGCCGAGGTGCTCAGCGACATGAACGCGGGCAAGCTGCCGCTGCCCCTGCCGCTCGCGGGGGTGCCCCAGTGAGGAAGCTCGCGATCGCGCTGACAGCGCTGGTTCTCGCCGGTTGTGGTTCCGGTGGGTTCGACGGCGTCTACAACCTGCCGCTGCCGGGTGGTGCCGACGTCGGTGATCACCCCTACCGGGTCAAGGCGCAGTTCAAGGACGTGCTGGACCTGGTGCCGCAGGCGGGCGTGAAGGTCAACGACGTGCCGGTCGGCAGGGTCGAGAAGATCGATCTGGCGCAGGACGGCTGGACCGCCGAGGTCACCATGCTGGTCAACGGCGACGTGCAGCTGCCAGCGAACGCGTTCGCCAACCTGCGCCAGTCGGCCTTGCTCGGTGAGAAGTTCGTCGAGCTGGGCAAGCCCAAGGACGCCGTGGGCGAGCTCGCCGACAACGCCGTGATCCCGCTGACGAAGACCAACCGCAACCCCGAGGTCGAAGAGGTCTTCGGCGCGTTGTCGATGCTGCTCAACGGTGGTGGTGTCGCTCAGCTGCAGCACATCACCAAGGAGCTCAACGCCGCGATGGAGGGCAACGAGCAGGAGATCCGCTCGTTGCTGGGCAACCTGAACACCTTCGTCGGGGAGCTGGACAAGCACAAGGCGGAGATCGTCCGCGCGCTCGACTCGATCAACCGGCTCGCCGGCACGCTGGCGCAGCAGCGCGAGAAGATCGCGGTGGCGCTGACCGACCTGGAGCCCGGCCTGAAGGTGCTGGCCGAGCAGCGCACGCAGCTCGTGACGCTGCTGCAGTCGTTGAACAAGCTCTCCGACGTCGCGGTGGACACGGTCAACAGGAGCCGTGACGACATCGTGGCCGACCTGAAGGCGCTGCAGCCGACGTTGACGAAGCTCGCGGAGTCGGGGCAGAACCTGCCGAAGTCGCTGGAGCTGCTGCTGACCTACCCGTTCCCGGACGAGGCGGTCGACGGCATCAAGGGCGACTACACGAACCTCTACGCCGACCTGGACCTGAACCTCGGCACGATCCTCGACAACCTCGGGCGGTCGCGGCAGTCCCCGCTGGACTCGCTGGTGCCGAGCCAGGGCACGCCGTTGCCGATGCCGAACATCCCGCTGCCGGACCTCGGGCAGGGCACCGGGTCCGGGCTGGGCGACCTGCTCGGCGGCCTGCTGGGAGGTGGTCGCAAGTGATCACGCGGGGGACGAAGCTCAAGATCGGCGCGTTCGTGCTGGTCGCGTTGCTGGGCGTGTCGTACGTCAGCGCGACGTACGTCGGTCTGTTCAAGTCGTCGACGACCACGGTGACGATGCAACTCGCCGACTCCGGCGGCATCTTCACCAACGCCGAGGTCACCTACCGCGGCGTCACGATCGGCAGGGTCGGGCAGCTGCGGCTCACCTCCGACGGCATCGAGGTCGACCTGGAGCTGGACGCGGACGCACCGCGCGTGCCGGCGTCGACCGAGGCCGTCGTGGCGAACCGGTCGGCCGTCGGTGAGCAGTACGTGGACCTGCGGCCGAAGAGCGACGGGGCCCCGTACCTGGAGGCCGGGTCGGTCATTCCGCGCTCGGCGACCAAGACACCGCCGCCGGTCGACGGACTGTTGTCGAACCTGGACGCGTTCGCGTCGTCGGTGCCGACGGACTCCTTGAAGACCGTCGTCGACGAGCTGCACAACGCGTTCAGCGGCACCGGCGGCGACCTGCAGGTGCTGATCGACAACACCTCCGCGTTCACCAGGGCCGCCTCCGAGCACCTGCCGCAGACGACGCAGCTGCTGAAGGACGGCCGGATCGTGCTGGCCACGCAGGCTTCGCAGGGCGGTGCCATCCGCTCGTTCAGCGGCGACCTGCGGTTGATCGCGGAGCAGCTGAAGGCGTCCGACGGCGACCTGCGGCGGTTGATCGTCGCGGTGCCGCCGGCGTCCGAGCAGGTCTCTGCGTTGCTCAAGGAGAGCGGGCCGAACCTCGGTGTGGTCTTCGCGAACCTGCTGACCACGTCGCACATCCTCGTGACCAGGCGCGATGGTCTGGAGCAGATCGCCGTGACGTACCCCATCGCCGTCGGTGGTGGTTTCTCGGTGGCGCCGGGCGACGGCACGGCGCACTTCGGGCTCGCGCTCAACGCGTTCGACCCGATGCCGTGCACCGTCGGCTACGAGGGCACGACCATCCGTACTGGCAACGACACCTCTGCCGCACCGCTGAACACGCAGGCCTACTGCGCTCTGGCCCGCGGCAGCGCGACCTCGGTGCGAGGCTCGCAGAATGCGCCGTACGGTGGAACGCCGACGACACCGGTCGGCAACGCGACGACGCAGCCGGGTCAGGAACCCGCGCAGGCTGCTCCCGAGCGGCCGCTGCTGACGTCGCTGGGCCAGCTGCTGGGCTTGCCAGAGGAGAAGAAGTAGTGCGGATCTTCACCACCAATGTGATCTTGAGTGTCGCCGCGGTCCTGGCGGTGCTGACGTTCGGGTACGCCGCGTACTTCGGCGTGGCCTGGTACGCGGCGTCGCACTCGTCGGAATCGGAGTACGCCTCGCACCGCGACGAGGCGTTGCGGTCGGGCCAGGTCGCCATCACGAACTTCACGACCCTCGACTACAAGAAGGTCGACGAGGACCTGCAGCGCTGGCTCAACTCGTCGACCGGCGAACTGCGCGCCCAGATCGACTCCGAAAAGGACAAGCGCAAGAAGCAGCTGGTCGACGCCAAGTCGGTGACCGAGTCGAAGGTGCTGGACGCCGCGCTCACCGAGCTGGACGACCGCACCGGCAAGGCCAAGATGATCGCCGTCGTGGAGTACTCCGTGACCCCAGAGGGCGGCCAGAAGGCCACCAAGATCGACCGGTTTCTCACCGAGCTCACCCGCACCGAGGACGGCTGGAAGCTGAGCCAGCTGGGCCAGATGCGGGTGGGCATCTGATTCGGCCAGAGTTGATTGGACGAGTGCACGTGCCCCCATCTCGCCGCCGCCCCATCCCCGCTCCGCCGGCCGGAGGCCGCCCCAAGGTCGCCGGCCTGAGCCGCCGCGCGTCCTCCGAGCCCGTTGCTCCGGAGGTCGCGCCGGACGAACTCGTGGACGCGCCGGAGGCCGAGGAGCTCAAGGCACCGGAGGCGGTCGAGTGGACGCCACCGGCCGTGAAGCAGCCGGCCGCGGAGAAGAAGAGCCCGGAGAAGAAGGCCGAGCAGGAGAAGACCAAGCCCGTCGCCGAGAAGACGGACGCTGAGCCTGTCGCATCGGGACGTTCCGGCTGGGTGCTGCCGTCGGCGTTGCTGCTGGTCGCGGTGCTGCTGGGCGGCCTCGGCACGTTCTTCATGGTCAAGTCCCGCTCGGTGACCTACGACGCCGCGCTGGTCGACTCCGCGACCACCTCGGCGGTGAACGGCCAGATCCGCTCGGCCGTGGAGAAGTCGTTCTCGTACAACTTCGCGGACGTGGAGGCCACCGAGAAGGCGGCCAAGGAGCTGCTCACCGGCAAGGCGCTGTGCCAGTACAACGCCGTGTTCGGCCCGGTCAAGGAGATCGCGCCGCAGCAGAAGCTGGTCGTGACCGTCCGTGTGGTGTCCTCCGCCGTGTCGTCGCTGAAGGACGGCCGCGCGACTGTGCTGGTGTTCGCCGACCAGGTCACCACCCGCACCACCGACAACCAGTCCGGTGGCGGCACCGCCATGCTCCGCGTCAGCGCGATCGACGACGGCGGCCGGTGGAAGATCGACAACATGGAGATGTTCGGCGCCAGCGCCGAGCAGAAGCGCGAGCTGCAGGGCTGCTGACGCCCGCCGGTCGTTTGGCCCGGGCCGGTGTCGGCCCAGCGATCATCGTGTCCTAAGATCAACTTCGCTGTGAGGACGTCGGAAGTGCCCTGAAAGCACTGCTCGGACCCCCTCCGCCAGCCCCGACACGCGTGATCTCAGTCACACAATTCTCGTGGCGCTCTGTAAGTTCACTTGAAGCCGCCAACTTCCCACCAAAACGGCCGCACGCGTGTTTGTGCAGGTCAAATGGGTGATGTTCGGCAAATAGCGCTCCATCCAGAGAGTGGATCGCCACGCAACATCTTGACTGCACGCTCATGCAGGGTCACTCTGTCGGTGAGCAAGAGGAGGGTCCTTCCAGGTGCCTCTCGACAGTCGCCGTGCGCGTGGCTAGACTGCCCCTTTGCGCTGCCCATTTTCCGCTTGCCCTTCGCCGAGAGCGTGGATTAGTCGGGCATCGCCGCACCCTTGACAGCCGTGCTAGTTCGCTCTAGCCAGCTACCTGTCCCTGGAAGGACGCATCTTGGCGATCTCTCGCGCGACCAAGGCCACTGCTGCGACCAACTCCACGTCGGGGATCCCTGGAGCGCCGAAGCGCGTCTCGTTCGCAAAGATTCACGAGCCGCTCTCGACGCCCAACCTGCTCGACCTGCAGATCCAGTCGTTCGAATGGCTCACCGGCGACGAGGCGTGGTTCCAGCGTCGCGTCGACGCCGGCGACGAGACCCCGACGGGCGGCCTCGAAGAGGTCCTCAACGAG
Organism: Lentzea indica; assembly: GCF_012184385.1. Classification (GTDB taxonomy): domain Bacteria; phylum Actinomycetota; class Actinomycetes; order Mycobacteriales; family Pseudonocardiaceae; genus Lentzea; species Lentzea indica. Next base: position 9,249 of record NZ_VSRL01000012.1, on the reverse strand, counting down.
ATCTCGCCGATCGAAGACTTCTCCGGCTCCATGTCACTGTCCTTCTCCGACCCGCGCTTCGACGAGGTCAAGGCCTCGACCGAAGAGTGCAAGGACAAGGACATGACGTACGCGGCACCACTGTTCGTCACGGCGGAGTTCACCAACCACACCACTGGCGAGATCAAGAGCCAGACGGTGTTCATGGGTGACTTCCCGATGATGACGAACAAGGGCACGTTCATCATCAACGGCACCGAGCGCGTGGTTGTCTCGCAGCTCGTGCGTTCGCCTGGTGTCTACTACGACACCGCGGTCGACAAGACGACGGACAAGGACGTCTTCAGCGTCAAGATCATCCCGTCCCGGGGTGCCTGGCTGGAGTTCGACGTCGACAAGCGCGACACCGTTGGTGTCCGCATCGACCGCAAGCGTCGCCAGCCGGTGACGGTGCTGCTGAAGGCTCTGGGCTGGAGCACCGAGCAGATCCGCGAGCGGTTCGCGTTCAGCGAGACGTTGCTGACCACGCTCGAGAAGGACCACACCGCGGGTACCGACGAGGCGTTGCTCGACATCTACCGCAAGCTGCGTCCGGGCGAGCCGCCCACGAAGGAGTCCGCGCAGGCCCTGCTGGAGAACCTGTTCTTCAAGGACAAGCGCTACGACCTGGCGAAGGTTGGCCGCTACAAGGTCAACAAGAAGCTGGGCCTGGACACCGAGATCAACACCGGTGTGCTGACCGAGGACGACATCGTCACGACGATCGAGTACCTCGTCCGCCTGCACGCGGGTGAGACGCAGATGGACGGCGCCAACGGCACCGAGGTTCCCGTCGAGGTCGACGACATCGACCACTTCGGCAACCGTCGTCTGCGCACCGTGGGCGAGCTGATCCAGAACCAGATCCGCGTGGGTCTGTCCCGCATGGAGCGCGTCGTCCGCGAGCGCATGACCACGCAGGACGTCGAGGCCATCACGCCGCAGACCCTGATCAACATCCGTCCCGTCGTGGCGGCGATCAAGGAGTTCTTCGGCACCTCGCAGCTGTCGCAGTTCATGGACCAGACCAACCCGCTTGCGGGTCTGACCCACAAGCGCCGCCTGTCGGCGCTGGGTCCCGGTGGTCTGTCCCGTGAGCGGGCCGGCATGGAGGTCCGCGACGTCCACCCGTCGCACTACGGCCGCATGTGCCCGATCGAGACGCCTGAAGGCCCGAACATCGGTCTGATCGGTTCGCTCTCGTCGTACGCGCGGGTCAACCCGTTCGGCTTCATCGAGACGCCGTACCGCAAGGTCGTCGAGGGCCGGGTCACCGACCAGATCGACTACCTGACCGCGGACGAGGAAGACCGCTTCGTCAAGGCGCAGGCGAACTCGCCGACCGACGACGAGGGCAACTTCACCGACGACCGCGTCCTGGTCCGCAAGAAGGGCGGCGAGGTCGAGTTCATCGACCCGATGGACGTCGACTACATGGACGTCTCGCCGCGCCAGATGGTGTCGGCCGCGACCGCCATGATCCCGTTCCTCGAGCACGACGACGCGAACCGCGCCCTGATGGGTGCGAACATGCAGCGTCAGGCCGTGCCGCTGCTGCGTTCCGAGTCGCCGCTGGTCGGCACCGGCATGGAGCTGCGTGCCGCCGTCGACGCCGGTGACGTCGTCGTCGCGAAGAAGACCGGTGTGGTCGAGGAGGTCTCCGCCGACTACATCACCGTCATGGCCGACGACGGTGCGCGCAACACCTACGCGCTGCACAAGTTCCGTCGCTCGAACCAGGGCACCTGCATCAACCAGAAGCCCATCGTCAACGAGGGCGACCGGGTCGAGGTGGGTCAGGTCCTGGCCGACGGGCCGTGCACCGAGAACGGTGAGATGGCGCTCGGCAAGAACCTGCTCGTGGCGATCATGCCGTGGGAAGGCCACAACTACGAGGACGCGATCATCCTGTCGCAGCGCCTCGTGCAGGACGACGTTCTCACCTCGATCCACATCGAGGAGCACGAGATCGACGCCCGCGACACGAAGCTCGGCGCCGAGGAGATCACCCGGGACATCCCGAACGTCTCCGAAGAGGTCCTGGCAGACCTGGACGAGCGCGGCATCATCCGCATCGGTGCCGAGGTCCAGCCCGGTGACATCCTCGTCGGCAAGGTCACGCCCAAGGGCGAGACCGAGCTGACCCCCGAGGAGCGCCTGCTCCGCGCGATCTTCGGTGAGAAGGCGCGCGAGGTTCGCGACACCTCGCTGAAGGTGCCGCACGGTGAGTACGGCAAGGTCATCGGCATCCGCGTCTTCTCGCGTGAGGACGACGACGAGCTGCCTCCGGGCGTGAACGAGCTCGTCCGCGTCTACGTGGCCCAGAAGCGCAAGATCCAGGACGGTGACAAGCTCGCCGGCCGCCACGGCAACAAGGGCGTCATCGGCAAGATCCTCCCCGCGGAGGACATGCCGTTCCTCGAGGACGGCACGCCGGTCGACATCATCCTGAACACGCACGGTGTGCCGCGTCGTATGAACATCGGCCAGGTGCTGGAGACCCACCTCGGGTGGATCGCCAAGCAGGGCTGGAGCGTCAACGGCGACCCGGACTGGGCGAAGAACCTGCCCGAGGAGCTGTACGACGTCGACCCCGGCACCAAGACCGCCACGCCGGTGTTCGACGGTGCGAAGGAAGAAGAGATCACGGGCCTGCTGGGCTCCACCATCCCGAACCGCGACGGTGAGCGGATGGTCAAGGAGAACGGCAAGGCGCAGCTCTTCGACGGTCGCTCCGGCGAGCCGTACCCGTTCCCGGTGTCGGTCGGCTACATGTACATCCTGAAGCTGCTGCACCTGGTGGACGACAAGATCCACGCGCGTTCGACCGGCCCGTACTCGATGATCACGCAGCAGCCGCTGGGTGGTAAGGCGCAGTTCGGTGGTCAGCGATTCGGTGAGATGGAGTGCTGGGCGATGCAGGCGTACGGCGCCGCATACACCCTGCAGGAGCTGCTCACCATCAAGTCCGACGACGTGCTCGGCCGCGTGAAGGTCTACGAGGCCATCGTCAAGGGCGAGAACATCCCGGAACCCGGTATCCCGGAGTCCTTCAAGGTGCTGCTCAAGGAGCTGCAGTCGCTGTGCCTCAACGTCGAGGTCCTGTCTTCGGACGGTGCCGCGATCGAGATGCGCGACGGCGACGACGAGGACCTGGAGCGCGCGGCCGCGAACCTCGGCATCAACCTGTCGCGGTCCGAGTCGCCCTCCGTGGACGACGTCGTCAACTAGTCACCTCGCCGGTCAGGGAGAGCAATGCCTCCCGCGTAGCTCTCCCTGACCTTCCGACCAGCTCCTTTGCCACCGATCTAAAAAGGGGAAGAGAGTAGACGTGCTCGACGTCAACTTCTTCGATGAGCTCCGTATCGGTCTCGCGACCGCGGACGACATCCGCCAGTGGTCTTTTGGCGAGGTCAAGAAGCCCGAGACCATCAACTACCGCACGCTCAAGCCTGAGAAGGACGGCTTGTTCTGCGAGAAGATCTTCGGTCCCACCAGGGACTGGGAGTGCTACTGCGGCAAGTACAAGCGCGTGCGCTTCAAGGGCATCATCTGTGAGCGCTGCGGCGTCGAGGTGACCCGTGCGAAGGTGCGTCGTGAGCGCATGGGCCACATCGAGCTCGCCGCTCCGGTCACGCACATCTGGTACTTCAAGGGCGTCCCCAGCCGGTTGGGCTACCTGCTCGACCTGGCCCCCAAGGACCTCGAGAAGATCATCTACTTCGCCGCCTACGTGATCGTGGGCGTGAACGCGGAGCTTCGCCACAACGACCTGCCGACGCTCGAGAGCGAGATGCAGGTCGAGCGCAAGCGCGTCGAGAACCGTCGCGACGCCGACGTCGAGGCCCGCGCGCAGAAGCTCGAGGCCGACCTGGCCGAGCTCGAGGCCGAGGGCGCGAAGAGCGACGTGCGCCGCAAGGTCAAGGAGGGTGGCGAACGTGAGATGCGCCAGCTCCGCGACCGCGCCCAGCGCGAGCTGGACCGCCTCGACGAGATCTGGTCGACGTTCACCAAGCTCGAGCGCGCCCAGCTGATCGCGGACGAGCTGCTCTACCGCGAGCTGTACGACCGCTACGGCGACTACTTCACCGGGGCCATGGGCGCCGAGGCCATCCAGAAGCTGCTGGGTGACTACGACGTCGACGCCGAGGCCGACATCCTGCGCGAGACGATCCGCAGCGGTAAGGGCCAGAAGAAGCTGCGTGCGCTCAAGCGCCTCAAGGTCGTTGCCGCCTTCCAGGCGACCCGCAACAACCCGCAGGGCATGGTGCTGGACTGCGTTCCGGTCATCCCGCCGGACCTGCGCCCGATGGTGCAGCTCGACGGTGGCCGCTTCGCGACCTCCGACCTGAACGACCTGTACCGCCGCGTCATCAACCGCAACAACCGGTTGAAGCGACTGATCGACCTCGGCGCGCCCGAGATCATCGTCAACAACGAGAAGCGGATGCTGCAGGAGGCCGTCGACGCGCTGTTCGACAACGGCCGCCGCGGCCGCCCGGTCACCGGTCCCGGTAACCGCCCGCTGAAGTCGCTGTCCGACCTGCTGAAGGGCAAGCAGGGCCGGTTCCGTCAGAACCTGCTCGGCAAGCGCGTCGACTACTCCGGCCGTTCGGTCATCGTGGTCGGCCCGCAGCTCAAGCTGCACCAGTGCGGTCTGCCCAAGCAGATGGCGCTGGAGCTCTTCAAGCCGTTCGTGATGAAGCGGCTGGTCGACCTCAACCACGCGCAGAACATCAAGTCCGCCAAGCGGATGGTCGAGCGTGCGCGCCCGGCCGTGTGGGACGTGCTGGAAGAGGTCATCACCGAGCACCCGGTGCTGCTCAACCGTGCACCTACGCTGCACCGCCTCGGCATCCAGGCCTTCGAGCCGCAGCTGGTCGAGGGCAAGGCCATCCAGCTGCACCCGCTGGTCTGTGAGGCGTTCAACGCCGACTTCGACGGTGACCAGATGGCAGTCCACCTGCCGCTGTCCGCCGAGGCGCAGGCCGAGGCCCGCGTGCTGATGCTGTCGTCGAACAACATCCTGTCCCCGGCGTCCGGCAAGCCGCTGGCCATGCCGCGTCTGGACATGGTGACGGGCCTGTACCACCTGACCCGTCACAAGCCCGGCGACATCGGCGAGGGTCACTTCTACTCGTCGCCCGCCGAGGCCCTGATGGCGTTCGACCGCAAGGTCCTGGGCCTGCAGTCGATGGTGAAGATCCGCGTCTCCGACAAGAACCCGCCCAAGGGGCAGGAGCCGGAGGGCTGGGAGCCCGGTCAGCCGTGGCTCGCGGAGACCACGCTGGGTCGCGTGCTGTTCAACGAGATCCTGCCGCAGGACTACGCCTTCATCAACGAGGTCATGCCCAAGAAGCGGCAGGCCGTGATCATCAACGACCTCGCAGAGCGGTACCCGATGGTCACCGTCGCCCGGACGCTGGACAAGCTGAAGGACGCCGGTTTCCACTGGGCCACCCGTTCCGGCGTGACCGTCGCGATCTCGGACGTCCTCGTGCCCGCCGCGAAGCAGGACATCCTCGAGGAGCACGAGCGCCTCGCGGACGCGGTGGAGAAGCGCTACCAGCGCGGTCAGCTCTCCCACGAGGAGCGCAACTCCGAGCTGGTCAAGGTGTGGACCAAGGCCACCGAGCAGGTCCACGAGATCATGGAAGACAACTTCCCCGAGGACAACTCGATCCGCGTCATCGTGCAGTCCGGCGCCGCCGGCAACATGACGCAGGTCCGTTCGCTCGCGGGTATGCGTGGTCTCGTGACCAACCCGAAGGGTGAGTACATCCCGCGCCCGATCAAGAACTCGTTCCGCGAGGGCTTGTCGGTGCTGGAGTACTTCATCGCGACGCACGGTGCCCGCAAGGGTCTGGCCGACACCGCCCTGCGTACCGCCGACTCGGGTTACCTGACCCGTCGTCTGGTGGACGTCTCGCAGGACGTCATCATCCGCGAGGTCGACTGCGGCACCACCCGTGGTGTGCAGATGACGGTCGGCGAGCAGCTGGGCGACAAGGTCGGCCTGCACGAGTTCGCGCAGACGTCGGTCTACGCCCGCACGGTCGCGGACGACATCACCGACGCGCAGGCAACCTGGTCCTGAGCCGCGGCGACGACCTCGGCGACCCGGCGCTCGCGTCGCTGGTCGAGGCCGGCATCCTCCGCGTGAAGGTGCGCTCGGTGCTGACCTGTGAGTCCGCGGTCGGTGTGTGTGCGTCCTGCTACGGCCGCTCGATGGCGACCGGTCAGCTGGTCGACGTCGGCGAGGCCGTCGGCATCGTCGCCGCCCAGTCGATCGGTGAGCCCGGTACGCAGCTGACGATGCGTACGTTCCACCAGGGCGGTGTGGCCGGTGACGACATCACGACCGGTCTGCCGCGTGTCCAGGAGCTCTTCGAGGCCCGTGTCCCCAAGGGCAAGGCGCCGATCGCCGACGTCGACGGCCGCGTCCGCATCGAGGACGGCGACCGCTTCTGGAAGATCACGCTGATCCCGGACGACGGCTCCGAGGAGATCGTGTTCGAGAAGCTGTCCAAGCGTCAGCGTCTCGCCAACACGGCGACGGGCCCGCTGCAGGACGGCGACCACGTGGCCGTCGGCCAGCAGCTGCTGGAAGGTACGCCCGACCCGCACGAGGTCCTGCGTGTCATGGGCCCGCGCGAGGCCCAGCTGCACCTCGTTCAGGAAGTGCAGAAGGTGTACCGCGCCCAGGGTGTGGCGATCCACGACAAGCACATCGAGGTCATCGTCCGGCAGATGCTCCGCCGGGTCACGATCATCGACTCCGGCGCGACCGAGTTCCTGCCGGGCTCGCTGGTCGAGCGTGCCGACTTCGAGTCGGGCAACCGCGCGGTCGTCGCCGAGGGTGGCGAGCCGGCTGCCGGTCGTCCGGTGCTGATGGGTATCACGAAGGCCTCGCTGGCGACCGACTCGTGGCTGTCCGCCGCGTCGTTCCAGGAGACCACTCGTGTGCTGACCGACGCCGCCATCAACGGGCGTTCGGACAAGCTCATCGGTCTGAAGGAGAACGTGATCATCGGTAAGTTGATCCCGGCTGGTACTGGGATCAACCGCTACCGCAACATCCAGGTTCAGCCGACTGAGGAGGCGCGTGCGGCTGCGTACGCGATTCCTTCCTACGACGACGGGTACTACACGCCCGACGTCTTCGGGACTGGGACTGGTGCTGCGGTGCCGCTGGACGACTACGACTTTGGCCGGGACTACCGGTAGTCGTTGGTGCTGAACGGCCCCTGGAGCTTTGGCTCCGGGGGCCGTTTTGTTTTGGGGCGCTCGGGTTTCGTGGGTGGTCTTGTTGCGTTGGCGGCTGGCGGTTGCGTGCTTTCACCTGGGGGCGCTGCCCCCAGACCCCCGACAACTGATCAAAGACCGGCCAGCGCCGGTCGCGGGCTGATGGCACGCCGGTTGCGTTGGGCGGGGTGCTGTTGCGTTGGTGGGTTGCGTTGGTGTGGGGTGGTCCCGTCACGAGTCGCACCAGAGGCAGCCACACTCGGGATGGGGAGTCAAGGCGAAAGGCGTGCCTTGACTCCCCATCCCGAGCGCGGCAGGGCTTCGCCTGCGACTCGTGACGGGACCACCCCACCCGCGTTGTGTGTGAAGTGCTGCTCGGCTGCGTCGTCGCTTCGGCTCGGGCCTTCGGCCCTCGATCAATTGGCGTCTGCAAGTACCGCCAACTCATGATCGAATCGCCTTTGGGTACCACCAACACGTCAGCGGTTGGCTAGGCCGTCCAGGCGGAGCGTTGTCGACTCGTCTCGGTGGCTGCCGTTGGTGCCTACGTGCTTCGCGCTGATCTCCGGGCCGTTCTTCAGCACGTGGTACAGCGCCATGCCGTGTCCGCGGCCCAGGTCGTAGTCGGTCTTCAGCCATTCCAGGACCACGCCCGCCTTGGTGGTCGCGTCGTAGCCGCGCTCTGCGGCCGCTGCCAGCAGTTCGGCCGGAGTCTTGCCGGTCTTCTTCTCCGCGCCGTCGAGGTAGGCCTGGAAGGACATCGGCGTCTCCGTTCGTCGTTGAACCAGAGCCTAGACAACTATCCCCGTCCTGACAACTTTTCTTGTCGGTGAACCCTGATGTCTGCCCGTGGGGGAGATGTCTCAGCGGCGGCGGGCTCGGGCCAGGGCTCGGGCGCGGATGACGAGGTCGTCCACCAGGTGCTCGTCCACTAGTGGCGGGACGCCGGACTCGTCGGTGCAGCAGCGGGGTTTGGTGCGCTTCTCGGAGAGGCGGGGGCGTACGCCCGCCATCTCGTAGAGGGCCTCGTAGAGGTCGAGGCCTGGGTCGTCGTCGTGCGGTCCGACCAGCAGCACCCACACGACGTCGGGTGACGGGAAGGCGACCACTACGCGGTCGGCGCCGCGCAGGTGTTTTACGCAGAGGCGCGGCAGGGGTTCTGGGCCCGTCACGCGGTAGCCCAGGGTGGCGCAGCCTGAGTGCGCCAGTTCGTCGAGGAAGCGTTCGTAGGCCACGCGGGCGCGGCCGCGAAGGCCGTTGGCCTGGGCGTGCGCTGTGTGGGTTTCTACTACCTGGATCAAGCTGAGCGGACCACGCGTCCTCTGCCACTGCGCATCTCGTCCAGGGACGAGGCCAGGTCGGAGCGGTCCAGCAACGACTGGTCGCTGAGGCGGCGGTGGACTTCGTCGATCAGGCCGCGGGTCTTGCCTGCGCGGCGGAGGTCGGAGACGAGGTGGAGGACCTCGTGGAGGCGCACGGTGTCGAGCAGCATGCGCGGTGCTTGGCTGTGGATGGCCAGCACGCCCTCTCGGGCCCAGGCCTTCACTGTCTTCTCGGTGAGGTCGAGGAGTTCGCCGGCCACCACGGGGCGTACCGGCGGGGCTTGGCGGAGGGTCTTGGCCACCACGCCGTCGAGCTTGCGGCGGCGTTCGTCGTCTTCTGCCAGGGACGACGCCACGGACTCGAGCTCCTCGATCGTTTCGAAGAGATCCCGGATGTGGGCGGCCTCGGTCGCGACAGACATGGCTACTCCTCCCGTTGACTACCGATTATCGCCTGGATTTTCGGTAGTAGTCAACGGCCCCGGAGCAGGGATCCGGGGCCGTCGCACGTCAGGAGGAGAAGAAGAGACCACCGAGGCCGCGGTGCTTGCGGTGCCCGTAGCCGTAGCCGGCGTGACCGCCGTGGTGGTGGTGGACCTGTTGCTGCTGCGCGGCCAGGTCGACAGCGGTCGGCGCGGCCGACCCCGTGCTCACGAGGTTGAGG
>NZ_VSRL01000129.1 GCF_012184385.1 Lentzea indica | reverse complement strand
CGCTTGTCGCCGGCGCACGGGCCTTCGCGGCCTGCGCCTCGAACTGCTCCACGCGCTCGCGGAACTGCGCCACGCGGGCCTCGGCCTCGGGGTCGGAACGACGCCACTGCGCGTCGACCGCGCCGCGGACCTTCTCCTCGATCGCGCGCAGCTTGCCTTCGAGCTCGCGGATGCGCTCGCGCGGCACCTTGCCGATCGCGTCCCAGCGCTCCTGGATCTTGTAGAGGTGGTTGCGCGCCGCCTCGAGGTCGCCGGACGGGTCGATCGTCTCGGCCTCGGCGAGCAGCTCCTCCTTCAGCTTCGCGTTCGCCGAGAACTCGGCGTCACGCTCGCTGAACGCCTCGGAGCGCTTCTGGAAGAACGCGTCCTGCGCGGCGCGGAACCGCTGCCACAGCGCGTCGTCGGCCTCCTTGGGCGCACGCCCGGCGGCCTTCCACTCGACCATCAGCTCCTTGTAGCGACCGGCTGTGGCGCCCCAGTCGTCGGAGTCGATGAGCTTCTCGGCCTCTTCGACGAGGGCCTGCTTGGAGGCCTTCGCCACCGAGCGCTGGCGGTCGAGGTCAGCGAAGTGCGAGCCGCGACGGCGGTTGAACGCGTCGCGCGCCTTCGAGAACCGGCGCCACAGCTGCTCGTCGGTCTTGCGGTCGACGCCGCGGATGGTCTTCCACTCGTCGAGGATCTGGCGCAACCGGTCGCCGGCGACCTTCCACTGGGTCGACTCGTTCGCGATCGTCTCGGCCTCGTCGACCAGCGCCTGCTTGCGCGCCACGGACTGGGCTCGGGCGGCCTCCTTGGCCTCCTTCGCCTTCTCCATGCCGGCCTCTGCCAGCGCCAGGACGTGCTCCACGCGGGCGGCCAGCGCCTTGAGGTCGCCGACGACGGCTGCCTCGGCGAGCTGCTCCTTGACGTGTTTCGCGCTGTTCAGGGCGTGCTTCGGGTCGCCGGCGCCCGACTGGAGCCGCGACACCAGCAGCTCGACCTCGGTGCGCAGGTCGTCGAACCGCCGCGCGAAGTGCGCGAGGCCCTCGACCGGTTCGCCCGCCTGCCACGACCCGACGGCGCGCTCGCCGTCCTCGGTCTTCACGTACACGGTGCCGTCGGCGTCAACGCGCCCCCAGCGGTCAGGGTGGTCCGACGCCACGGGGACGGCCGGAGGCGTCGCCTGCGCGGTCTCCTTCGGCGTTTCCTCGACTCCACCCTCGACCGCGGCGGTCTCGACCGCGGCCTCCGGTGTGCTGTCCTGCTCCGACATCGCCGGTTCCTCCCATCTGACGCCCGTGCCTGCCACGGGCGCCCCGCCAACGGCGGGGCCGATGCAATACGGGCGCTGGAGGGTCTCCCGTCCCCAGTTCCCCGCGCGCATTCAAACAGGTCAGAGCTCGACTCGGTACTGGGAGTCCACGATAGGTAGCCTGGTTCGTCGTGATCACCCGTGCCGCAGTGGTACCGCACCCGCCTCTTCTGGTGCCAGAACTGGTCGCGGGAGCCGCTGCCGAAACCGAGTCCGTGCGCGCCGCAACCCTTGCGGCAGCAGGAAAACTGCCCGGTCCGTGGCTGGTCGTGGCGGTCGACGACAGCGGCCCGGCGACCTTCGTGCCACCGCTTTCGGGAACTTTTCTCGGTTATGGGGTCGATGTGCCTGTGTCACTCGGGGGAGACCTGGCTCCTGACCCCCGAATTCCGTTGCCAGTGCTAATCACCGCATGGCTGCGCGAACAGTGCGCAGTCGAGGTGTCACGCGTCGAACTCGTCCCGCCTGACCTCGCCCCTTCCGAATGTGTCTCGTTTGGACAACAACTCGCCGGTGAGTCCGCGGGGCTGCTGATCCTGGGCGACGGCTCGACGCGGCACGGTCTTCGCTCGCCGGGCTCGAACGACGAGCGTTCGGGACCGTTCGACGAGCACGTCCACGATCTGCTGGCCGCCGCCGACACCGACGGCCTGCTCGCACTCGACCTCGAACTCGCCCGTGAGCTGGGCGCACAGGGACGCGCGGCGTGGCAGGTCCTCGCCGGCGTGCCCGGACCGTGGCGCTGCGCGAGCGCCGAGTTCTTCGCACCGTTCGGCGTGGGCTACCACGTCGCCGTCTGGGAGCGCCCGTGATCACCCCCATCGCTGTTGTAGGCCCCACCGCGACCGGCAAGTCCGACCTGGCCGTCGCGCTCGCGGAACGGTTCGGGGGAGAGGTCGTCAACGCCGACGCCATGCAGCTCTACCGAGGCATGGACATCGGCACGGCGAAGATGACCTTGGAGGAACGCCGGGGCGTTCCGCACCACATGCTCGACGTCCTCGACGTCACAGAGACCGCGTCGGTGGCCGCCTACCAGCGGGAGACACGTGCCGTCATCGAACGCCTGCTCGCTTCCGGGCGCCGCCGATCCTCGTCGGCGGCTCCGGCCTCTACGTGCAGGCGGTGCTCGACGACCTGAAGTTCCCCGGCACCGACGACGCCGTGCGGGCGCGTTTCGAGGCCGAGCTCGCCTCGGCCGGTCCGGAGGCGTTGCACCGGCGTCTGCAGGAGCTCGACCCGGCCGCCGCGATCGCGATCCTGCCGTCCAACGGCCGCCGCATCGTGCGCGCGCTGGAGGTCATCGAGCTGACCGGGGAACCGTTCTCCGCGAACCTGCCCAAGCCAGGTCCCGCGCGCTACGACACCGTCCAGATCGGCGTCGACCGCGAGGTGTCCGAACTGGACGCCCGCATCGATCTGCGCGTGGACACGATGTTCGCGGCCGGCCTCGAAGACGAGGTGCGCGCTCTCGTGAAGCAGGGCCTGCGCGACGGCAAGACCGCGTCGCGTGCGCTGGGCTACCAGCAGGTGCTGTCCGCAATGGACGGAGCGTGCACGATCGACTTCGCCGCTGAGGAGACCAAACGCGCCACCCGCCGGTTCGTGCGCAGGCAACGATCCTGGTTCCGGCGTGACCAGCGCATCACCTGGTTGGACGGTGCGCGGCAGGATCTCGTGGCGGCCGCCGGTAACCTTGTCCCGTGGAGTTCGTGAAGGGGCACGGTACGGAGAACGACTTTGTCGTCCTGCCCGACCTCGATGACGCGTTGGACCTGACCGTCGCGCGGGTTCAGGCGCTGTGTGACCGGCAGCGCGGCTTGGGCGCGGACGGCGTGCTGCGCGTCGTGCGTTCCGAGGGCAAGTGGTTCATGGACTACCGCAACGCCGACGGCTCCATCGCCGAGATGTGCGGCAACGGCCTGCGCGTGTTCGCCCGCTACCTCGTCGACGCCGGCCACCAGCCGCAGGGCGAGTTCGTCGTCGGCACACGGGCGGGGGACAAGACCGTCACCACGCACCCGGACGGCTCCGTCACGAACGACATGGGCCCCGCACGGGTGACCGGCACGTCCATCGCCGCGGTCGACGGCCAGGGCATCGGCGGCTTCGCGGTCGACGTCGGCAACCCGCACCTCGCGTGCGTCACCGACGTCCCGGTCGACGGCTTCGACCTCACCGTGCCGCCCGGCTTCGACCCGGTGATGTTCCCGCACGGCGTCAACGTCGAGCTGATCAACACCATCGGCGACAACGCGCTCCGCATGCGCGTCTACGAGCGCGGCGTCGGTGAGACACGCTCGTGCGGCACCGGCACCGTCGCGTCTGTCGCCTCCTGGCTCGCCGGACAGGGCAGGACGACCGGCTCCGCCACCGTCGACGTGCTCGGCGGCCAGGTCTTCGTGACGATCGAGCCGACGACGTCGACGCTCACCGGACCTGCCGTGCTCGTCGCGCGCGGCGAGCTCGACAAGTCCTGGTGGGATGCGCTCGCGTAGCTGATATCCGATATATCAGTGCCTTTTAGGTCAGCTTGTAGACCTCGGCCTTGCCGAGCCGCTCGGGCTTGACCACGTTGGGATGCGAGTCCGGCGCCGTCAGGCAGACGAGGTGATCGTCGACGACCGCGACGGCGAAGCACGTCTGCGTCGTCTCCACCCGATGCGTGATCTTGCCGCCCTCGGTCACCCGGAACGCCGCCGCCTGCAACGCGGGCGCCACCCAGACTCCGTCGCCATCTCCCGCGATCCCGTCCGGCGCGATGCCGAACTCCTTCACGTCGGCCCACACCCTGCGGTTTTGCAACGATCCGTTTCGGTCGACCGAAAACGAAGTGAGTTTGAATGCAACGGTCTCGGCGACGACCAAAATGTTGCCGCTCTCGGACTCGCCCGTCGGGTCGGGCAGCAGCGCCATGCCGTTGGGGAACTTGAGGTCCTCGGCGGCGACGCTGACGGATCCATCGGGCAGAACGAGCGCGAGCGCGGCGCCCTGCGGGTCGAAGTCCGGCTCGAGCAGCCGGGGGATCCCGACCTCGTCGATGAGCCCGTGCAGGTCGAAGCCGAAGTTGCCGACGTACGCGCGGCCCTCGTCGTCGACGAGCATGTCGTTCGCGTGGAACGTCGCGATATCCGATATATCGGCGTGGAGGACCAGGTCACTGCCTTCAAGCCGACGCACCGTGCGGTCGAGCATCGACACGACGAGCATGCGTCCGTCGGGCAACCAGCCGAGGCCGGAAGGCTGGCCGTCGAAGGCGACGACGACCTCGTCGTTGCCCGTCGCGAGGTCGAGGGCGTGCACCTCGCCCGCGTAGAAGTCCGAGTAGTAGAGGCGACCATCAGGGCCGCGCCGCGGTCCTTCGCCGAAGTGGAGACCATCGCGTACAACCGTCGTGCTTGTCGTTGATGCCTCAGCCATGGGCGTCGACGCTAGCTTCGGCAGGCAGGTCACGCATCGTCCGCAACGGTGAGATCAGCACCCACACCATCCCGAGCACCGAGCCGATGAGCGAGACCCACAGCGTCGGCAGGATCCCGATCCACGAGCCGAGCCCGCCGCCCAGCAGTGCGCCCAGCGGCGTGGCGCCCCACACGACCCAGCGGATCGAGGCGTTCATCCTGCCCAGCAAGTGGTCGGGGCAGATCGCCTGCCGGTAGCTCACCTGGCCGACGTTGTAGACGACGATCCCGAACACGCTCACCGCGAGGCCGGCCATCGGGAGCACGAGGCCCCAGCCGTGCGAGACGAAGGGCAGTGCCAGGGTGAACGGCCAGGTCAGCAGTGGGATGAGCCAGATCATCCTGGCCTGTCCGACCAGCACGCCGATCCGGTACGCGAACGCCGCGCCGAGCACACCGCCGACGCCGCCCGCGCTGAGCACCAGGCCCGCCGTTCCCTCGCTCAGTCCGACGGTCTGCAGCAGGAACAGCACCATCACGGCGTTCTGGATGCCGTGGAAGAAGTTCGACGTGCCGGTGCAGGCCACGATCATGCGCAGAGTGACGTTGCTGAAGACGAACCGCAGTCCCTCCATGACCTCGCGACGCAGGTGCGGGTCGGGGTGGCGTTCCGGCGCCGGCTCGGCGGTCTTGATCCGGAACAGGAAGAACGCCGAGCTCAGGTAGCCCAGCCCGGTCGCCAGTACACCGTTGGCCGCGCCGAGGAACTGGGCCGCGTAGCCGCCGATCGCGGGCCCGGACACCTCCGCGACCGACAGGCTGGCCTGCAGCTTCGAGTTGCCCTCGACGAGCTGGCCCCGACCGACCAGTGACGGCAGGTACGACTGGTAGGCGACGTCGAAGAACACCGTGCACACGCCCACCGCGAGGCTCACCGCGATCAGCTGCGGCAGGTCGAGCAGGTCCAGCCACCACGCGACGGGCACGCTCAGCATCAGCGCGGCGCGGGCGACGTCCATCGCGATCATCAACGGCTTGCGGCGCATCCGGTCCACCCACACGCCCGCGGGCAGGCCGATCACCAGGAACGCGATCGTGCTCGCCGCGGCCAGCAGGCCCATCTCGAACGGTGTCGCGTTCAGCACTCCCGCCGCGAGCAGCGGGATCACCGTCATGCCCACTGTCGCGCCGAACTGGCTGATCGTGTCGCCGATCCAGAGCCTGCGGAAGTCGGGATGCCCCCAGAGCGCCATGCCGAGAAGTCTGCGCTGAGTGATTGGAAACTGTCAATCACTTAGACTGGGGTCGTGCCCCTCTCTCACAAGCGTCGTCCCGCGACGAGCGAAGAAGCCGCGGCTCTCAGCTCTGACCTGCGGCTGCGGATGATCCGCATGACGTTCGACCGCCCGCTCACCAACAAGGAGCTGGCCGAGCGGCTCGGCAAGGACCCGGCCACGACGCTGCACCACGTGCGCAAGCTCGTCGCCGCTGGATTCCTCGAGGCGATGCCGCCTCGCGCGGGCAACCGGGGCGCGAAAGAGATCCCCTATCGGTCGACAGGACTGTCGTGGCAGCTCGACAACAGCGAAAATGCAGTCGCCGTCGGTGAAGCGATGCTGCACGCTTTCCTCGGCGAGGTTGCCGACATCGGGCTCGAGGACGTGGATCAGAGCCGCCTGGTCGTCACCGTCGACCCCGAGGAACTAAAGCAGCGGCTCGCATCGTTGATGGATGAGCTGGCCGCGCAACCGGTCAGGCCGGAAGTTCCCCGTGTGGCGATCTACCTCGCGGTGTATCCAGGGGACTGACGGTCCATGGGACGATGAAGGGCAAATGACGGAAAACATCCAGAGCACAGAGTTCGACCCGAAGTTCGACGACCCCGAGTGGGAAGACGACTTCTCGACGGGTGACTACGAACTCGCCGAACGCGCCGCACTGCGCCGTGTCGCCGGGTTGTCCACCGAGCTCGAGGACATCACCGAGGTCGAGTACCGGCAGCTTCGCCTGGAGCGGGTCGTTCTCGTCGGGGTGTGGACCGAGGGCACGGCCGCGGACTCCGACGCCTCGATGGCAGAACTCGCCCGCCTCGCCGAAACCGCTGGTTCCGAGGTGCTCGAAGGCGTCGTGCAGCGGCGCGACAAGCCGGACGCCGCGACGTACATCGGCTCCGGCAAGGTGGCCGAGCTGCGGGACGTGGTGCAGGCGACCGGCGCGGACACCGTGATCTGCGACGGTGAGCTGTCGCCGGGCCAGCTGCGTCAGCTGGAGGAGAAGCTCAAGGTCAAGGTCATCGACCGCACCGCGCTCATCCTGGACATCTTCGCGCAGCACGCGCGGTCCAAGGAGGGCAAGGCGCAGGTCGAGCTGGCCCAGCTGCAGTACCTGATGCCGCGCCTGCGCGGCTGGGGTGAGACGTTGTCACGGCAGGCCGGTGGTCGTGCCGGCGGCGGTAACGGCGGTGTGGGTCTGCGCGGTCCCGGTGAAACGAAGATCGAGACCGACCGGCGCCGGATCCGCGCGCGCATCTCCAAGCTGCGCCGCGAGATCGCCGCGATCGGCGTCATCCGCGAGACCAAGCGGGGCCGCCGCACGGCGAACGAGATCCCGAGCGTCGCCATCGCGGGCTACACGAACGCGGGCAAATCCTCGCTGCTCAACGCGCTGACGGGCGCCGGTGTCCTGGTGGAGGACGCGCTGTTCGCCACCCTGGACCCGACGACGCGCCGCGCGGTGACGCCGGAGGGCCTGCCGTACACGCTGACGGACACGGTCGGCTTCGTCCGGCACCTGCCGCACCAGCTGGTCGAGGCGTTCCGCTCCACGCTGGAGGAGGTCGGCCAGTCCGACCTGCTCGTGCACGTGGTCGACGGCTCCGACGGCATGCCGGAGAAGCAGGTCAGCGCTGTGCGCGAGGTCATCTCGGAGATCAACGAGGAGACCGGCACGCCGATGCCGCGCGAGCTGCTCGTCGTGAACAAGGTCGACGCGGTGGGCGACGTGGGCCTGGCCCGGCTGCGGCACCTGTTCCCGGACGCGTCGTTCGTGTCGGCGCACTCGGGCCTCGGCATCGAGGAGCTGAAGGTCCGCATCGCGGAGCTGATGCCGCGTCCCGAGGTCGTCGTCGAGGCTCTCGTGCCGTACGCGCGCGGCGAGGTCGTCGCTCGCGTGCACCGCGATGGCGAGGTGCTGTCCGAGAAGCACACGGAGTCGGGCACGCTGCTCAGCGCTCGTGTGCGCCCGGACCTGGCGGGTGTGCTGGAGCCGTTCGCGACGAACGGGATGCCTGCTTGATCCCGCCTCCACCGGTGGACGTGTGCCCGGTAGCCATGCAAGAGCTCTCCGGGCTCACGTCCGACGGCAAGCAGTTCTACGCCGTCAGCGACAGCGACAACGGCACGCTGCGCATCCAGGTCCTCGGCCGCGACTGCGTCGTGAAACGCACGATCACCGCGCCCGTGGACCCTTTGGACGTCGAAGACCTGGCGATGACGCCGGACGGCACCCTCTGGGCCTCCGACACCGGCGACAACAACAAATCCCGCTCCACGGTCGCCCTGCACAAGGTCTCGCCTTCAGGCGCCGTGGAGCGGTTCCGCGTCACGTACCCGGACGGCAAACACGACGCCGAGGCCTTGCTCATCGACAAGTCCGGCACGCCGTTCATCATCACCAAGGAGCCTCTCGGCTCCGCACTGATATATCGCCCCACGGCCCCGCTCCGAACCGATATATCAGTCCCGTTGGAGCAGGTGGCTCGTGTGTCGCTGTCGACCACAGACACCCCTGGCGGCCCCCTGGAAGGCACGCTCGACTCGCGTTTGGTGACCGGCGCCGCCTCCATGCCCGACGGCTCCGTCGTCGCCCTGCGCACCTACACGGACGCTTACCTGTACCCGGTCCCCGACGGCGACATCGTCAAAGCCCTGTCCGGCGACCCGGTCCGCGTCCCCCTGCCGAACGAGCCTCAAGGCGAGGCCGTCGCCTTCGACCCGGACGGCACCCTGCTCTCCGCCTCCGAAGGCGCCGGCACCCCGATCCGTTCCGTCGCCGGTGCAGCCGCCCTTGCTCAGCCACCCGCACCGACCACGACGCCTCCGCCACCGGCCACCGACCAACCCCAAGCCTCCCCGGCGGACTCGTCGGCCTCCTCCTGGCAGAACTGGCCACTGGCCCTGACCCTTGGCGGCATCGTCCTGATCGCCGCCCTCGTCATCGGCCTCCGCTTCCGCCGCCGCGCCTGATCCCCACCTCCGGATCGACCGCGCACTTCGCCGTTGCCCCCTTCTCGATCTTCCTTCACCCCTGCTGACCTACCTCTTAGCAATGACTCTTTGGACTTCGTCGTCAAAAGACTCATTGCTAAGGCGGGTCCCGGAGCGCTGATATATCGGTTGCTGGGTGGTCAGTCCCAGGCGACGGGCATGCGTTCCAGGCCCCCGATCACCAGGCTGGCGCGGTGCGGCAGCTCGTCCTCGGGGACGGCGAGGCGAAGCTTCGGGAACCGGGTGAAGAGGCCAGGAAAGGCGATCTTCAGCTCGATCCGGGCGAGGTGCTGGCCGATGCACTGATGGATGCCGTGGCCGAACGCGAGGTGTCCGACCGGGCCAGATCGCCCAGGGCCACGAGCCAGGTCGAGGACGTCGGGGTCGGCGTAGCGCGCCGGGTCGTGGTTCGCGGAGCCGAGTTCGACCAGCACGGTGTCGCCCTTGCGCACGAGGACGCCGTCGATCTCGACGTCCTCCAAGGCCGTGCGTGCCGTCGCGGGCGTCAGACTGATATATCGCAGCAGCTCCTCGACGGCTGCGTCGGGATTCGCAAGCATCGCGTCGACCCGCGCCTGGTCACGGAGCAGCTCCAGCGTGCCGAGCGACAGCATGTTCGTCGTCGTGTCGAGGCCGCCACCGAGCAATGCCATGCCCATGGTCGCCATCTCGTCGTCAGAGAGGGCGGCATCAGAATCAGCGGACTCCGAGTTGACGAGGTCGCTCAGCAAGTCGTCGGTCGGATGCGCACGCTTCGCCGCGACCATCTCCAGCATGAACTGCTGGAGCCGTCCGAACGCGGCGAACATCGCCTCGGCCTCGCCGGCTTCCGCGCCGCTGGCACCGGTCAGCAGCATGGCGTCCTGCTGGAACTCCGTGCGCCGCTCGTACGGGACGCCCAGCAGCTCGCAGATCATCAGGCCTGGGACCGGCACCGCGAAGTGCTCCACCAGATCCGCGGGCGAGCCCTGTGCCGCCAGTTCGTCCAGGTGCTCGGCCGTGATCGCTTCGAGTCGTTCGGCGAGCAGCCGCATCCGCCGGACGGTGAACTGACCGGTCAGCCTGCTGCGGTAGCGGGTGTGGTCCGGCGGGTCGTGGTCGGTGAACGCGCCGGGCGGCGACGGCGGCGCGTCGCCGGGGCTGCCCGGACCGAACGGGTTGTGCATCAGGTCCGGCCGGATGCTGAAGCGGTTGTTCGAGAGCACCGCACGCACGGTCGCGTGGTCGTGTGCTCGCCAGCCGACGTGCCCGTCCGGGAACGTCATCGGACTGAGTGACATTGCCTCCCCCTTGCAACGAGGTCTTTCCCCTCCTTGCAAGCTAAAAACGTTTGCGGACGAAGTCAAAAGACTCATTGCAATGGCTTGAAGCGCAAGGCACGATGGGGTTGTGCCTGGTAAGCGCCTAGATGAAGAAGAACGGCAGCTCATCGCCCAGTGGCTCTGGGACGGGCTGGGGTACTCCGAAATCGGGAGGCGGTTGCAAAGGCCAGCCTCGACGATTCAGCGGGAAGTGGCCCGCAACGGCGGCCACAACAACTACCGGCCGGGCGCGGCACATCGTGCGGCGACCGAGCGGGCGATGCGGCGGATGCCCGCGGTGGACGACCTCGACGTCGATGAGGAGGCGTACTCGTTCGGGCGCAGTCCCGGCAAGGTGCAGGAATTCCACCTGAGGCTCGTCGCGACGTTCGTGCAGACCGGGCTGACGCGCACGGCGGCGCGGATCCTCGCCGAGATCTTCATGACCGACAAGGGCAGCTTGTCAGCGACCGAGCTGGTGCTGCGGCTTTCGGTCAGCCCCGGCACGGTCTCGCGGTCGACGACCTACCTGCAGGAGCTGGACCTGTTGCGCGCCGAGCGCGACGGAAAGCGCATGCGGTACTTCCTGGACGACGACCTCTGGTACCGGGCGTGGCTGTCCAGTGCCCAGCGCAACTCCACCTGGGCGCACACCGCACTGGACGGTGCCGAGATCTTCGGTCTCGACACCCCAGTGGGTGCTCGCCTCAAGGACATGGGGCAGTTCTTCAGCTTCGTCGTCGTGGACATGGAGTCCACGCGGCAGAAGTGGCTCGACTTCTTCGAAAAGAAGAAGAAAGCCCGCGAAAAACCTACGGGAGACGCCGCAGCACGGTGACGACCTTGCCGAGGATGGTGGCCTCGTCGCCGTTGATCGGCTCGTAGGCCGTGTTGTGCGGCAGCAGCCACACGTGGCCGTCCTTGCGCTTGAACGTCTTCACGGTCGCCTCGCCGTCGATCATGGCGGCGACGATCTCGCCCTGGTCGGCAGTCGGTTGCTTGCGGATCACGACCCAGTCGCCGTCGGTGATCGCGGCGTCGATCATCGAGTCACCGACGACGCGCAGCAGGAACAGCTCGCCCTCGCCGACGATCTCGCGCGGCAGCGGGAACACGTCCTCGATCGACTCCTCCGCCAGGATCGGGCCACCGGCCGCGATCCGGCCGACCATCGGCACGTACGCGGGGGTCGGCTTGGACATCGGGTCGAGACCGGGGTCGATCTCGGACGGCAGCATGCCCACCGCGCGCGGGCGGTTCGCGTCGCGGCGCAGGTAGCCCTTCCGCTCCAACGCGCGCAGCTGGTACGCCACCGATGATGTCGAGGTCAGGCCGACGGCCTCACCGATCTCCCGCACACTCGGCGGGTAGCCGAAGCGGTCGACCCAGTCACGGATCACATCCAGCACCTTGCGCTGGCGCAGGGTCAGGCCGGCGTTGCCCGCGATCTCACTTACCTCAGCCGCCACAAGAGCGGGGTCCGGGTCGATCGTCTTGCCTGCCACGGTCGCTGTCCTCCTCGCCGCCCCCAGTTCGAATGGGATTCCGGCCTCCGTCGATCTTCGTGGTCGACGGTAGTCGTGTTTGCTGCACAGATCAAACACCTGTTCGAGGTATTTGGCCGCGTGTTGTGGCGTTCGGCGGGTCGCCGTGGTAGAAATTCGCACGGACGTTCGATCGAACCCCTGTTCGATCATGGTGGTTGACCTGCGATGGAGGTCGTCATGGCGGTGCTCGTCGAGAAGCGGTTGCGCGTTGTCGAAGACGCGGACGTCGCAGCGGGGCGCCCACTCCGTTCGGGTCCCCGCGTCATGCCGCGGCGCCCGGCGACCAAGTCGCACCCGATCGTGGTGCCGGCGTCGCGCGAGTCGAGCTCGTGTGAGGTTCGGCCGAAGCGCGAGTCGGCGCTCGAACTCGTCGCCGTGGGTGTGCTGAGCGCGCTGACGGTCATCGCGCTCGGCGTGCTCTACCTCCAGCAGGTGGGGGTCACGCCGTAGGCCTGCCCCTACATCTTGTGTTTCCGCGCCCGCCGTGACGTGTTCGCTCCGTCATGGGCGGGCGTCGTTGTGTAATCACCGCTGATCGCTTGCGGTTCCCCCGACAGGGTGACACGCGACGCGCCGTGTCGAGTTGCGTCGGCGTCCGCTGCGATCTAGGTTCTACCCCTACATCTAGTGGTTACACCGTTGTAAGTAGTCCACAGGTTGTGGGTAACCCGACCAGTGAGGCTGCTGCGATGGGTGCTGCGCTGGGAAGGGGTGAGCTGGCGTGCGGTGTCCGTTCTGCCGTCATTCGGACTCACGGGTGGTCGACTCCCGTGAGGTCGACGAGGGACAGGTGATCCGTCGTCGTCGCTCCTGCAACAGCTGCAGCCGCAGGTTCACCACGGTCGAAGAAGCGGTTCTCGCCGTGGTCAAGCGCTCCGGGGTGACGGAGCCCTTCAGCCGCGACAAGGTGGTCGTCGGCGTGCGCAGGGCGTGCCAGGGCCGCCCGGTCGACGAGGACGCGTTCCAGCAGCTCGCCCAGCGAGTGGAAGAGTCGATCCGGTCGACGGGATGTGCGGAAATCCCGAGTCACGAGGTGGGCCTCGCCATTCTCGGCCCCCTGCGCGAGCTCGACGAGGTCGCTTATCTGCGCTTCGCGAGCGTTTACAGGTCCTTCTCGTCCGTCGAGGACTTCGAGAAGGAAATTCTTGATCTTCGCACTGCACGGGCCGAAGCGGCTCAAGAGCAGTGATCCGCGCGCACTAAAGCGCGCGCCTACAACATCTTTCTAAGCACCAGTACGAGGGAGATCCACCGTGACCGAGACCGTCGGCGGCTCAGCCAAGAAGACAGCCGCACGGGCGGCTGCCAAGCCTGCCGCGCTGAAGGTCCAGCGCGTCTACACCACCGAAGGCCGCCACCCCTACGACGAGGTCACCTGGGAGCGCCGCGACGTCGTCATGACGAACTGGCGCGACGGCTCGGTGAACTTCGAGCAGCGCGGCGTCGAGTTCCCGGAGTTCTGGTCGGTGAACGCGACCAACATCGTCACCAGCAAGTACTTCCGCGGTGCCGTCGGCAGCGAGAAGCGCGAGCAGTCGCTGCGCCAGCTGATCGACCGCGTCGTGAAGACCTACGTGGGCGCCGGCAAGGAGCACGGCTACTTCGCGGACGCCGCGGACGCCGAGATCTTCGAGCACGAGCTCACCTACATGCTTCTGCACCAGGTGTTCAGCTTCAACTCGCCGGTGTGGTTCAACGTCGGCACCAGCTCGCCGCAGCAGGTCAGCGCGTGCTTCATCCTCGCGGTCGACGACACGATGGAGTCGATCCTGAACTGGTACCGCGAGGAGGGCCTGATCTTCAAGGGCGGCTCCGGTGCCGGCCTGAACCTCTCGCGCATCCGTTCCTCGAAGGAGCTGCTGTCCTCCGGCGGCACCGCGTCCGGCCCGGTGTCGTTCATGCGCGGCGCCGACGCGTCCGCGGGCACCATCAAGTCCGGTGGCGCCACCCGCCGCGCGGCCAAGATGGTCGTGCTCGACGTCGACCACCCGGACGTCGTGGAGTTCATCGAGACGAAGGCGCGCGAAGAGGACAAGATCCGCGCGCTGCGTGACGCCGGGTTCGACATGGACCTCGGTGGCGCAGACATCGTGTCGGTGCAGTACCAGAACGCGAACAACTCGATCCGCGTGTCGGACGAGTTCATGCACGCCTACGAGAACGGTGGCGACTTCGGCCTGCGCGCCCGCCAGACCAGTGAGGTCATCGAGCGCGTCGACGCCAAGACGCTCTTCGGCAAGCTCGCGAAGGCCGCGTGGGAGTGCGCCGACCCCGGCATCCAGTACGACGACACGATCAACGACTGGCACACCTGCCCCGAGTCCGGCCGCATCACCGCGTCCAACCCGTGCTCGGAGTACATGCACCTCGACAACTCGAGCTGCAACCTCGCGTCGCTGAACCTGATGAAGTTCCTCGGTGACGACGGCAAGTTCGACGCCGTCACGTTCGCCAAGGCCGTCGAGCTGATCATCACCGCGATGGACATCTCGATCTGCTTCGCGGACTTCCCGACCGAGCCGATCGCGGACACCACCCGCAAGTTCCGCCAGCTCGGCATCGGCTACGCCAACCTCGGCGCGCTGCTGATGGCGACCGGCCACGCGTACGACTCCGAGGGCGGCCGCGCGCTCGCCGCGACCATCACCTCACTGATGACCGGTGTCTCGTACCGCCGTTCCGCTGAGCTCGCGGGCATCGTCGGCGCGTACGACGGCTACAAGCGCAACGCCACGGCGCACCAGCGCGTCATGCGCAAGCACGCCGCCGCCAACGACCTGATCCGCACGTACCACGCGAACGACGCCGCGGTGCACAAGGTCTCGACCGAGGCGTGGCAGCAGGCGCTGGAGATCGGCTCGAAGAACGGCTGGCGCAACGCCCAGGCGTCCGTGCTGGCGCCGACCGGCACCATCGGCCTGATGATGGACTGCGACACCACCGGTATCGAGCCGGACCTGGCCCTGGTCAAGTTCAAGAAGCTCGTCGGCGGCGGCTCGATGCAGATCGTCAACCAGACGGTGCCGCGCGCCCTGAAGTCGCTGGGCTACCAGGACGAGCAGATCGAGGCGATCGTCGAGTTCATCGGCGAGCACGGCCACGTCATCGACGCGCCGGGCCTGCGCCGCGAGCACTACGAGGTCTTCGACTGCGCCATGGGCGAGCGCTCCATCGCGCCGATGGGCCACGTGCGGATGATGGCGGCCACGCAGCCGTTCCTGTCCGGTGCGATCTCCAAGACGGTCAACATGCCGGAGAACGCCACGGTCGAGGACGTCGAGGAGATCTACTACCAGGGCTGGAAGCTCGGCCTGAAGGCGCTCGCGATCTACCGCGACAACTGCAAGGTCGGCCAGCCGCTGTCCGCGGGCAAGGGTGCGAACAAGGGCGCCGAGGCCAAGACCGAGACGGTCGTCGAGTACCGCCCGGTCCGCAAGCGCCTGCCGAAGAAGCGCCCGTCGCAGACCGTGTCGTTCACGGTCGGTGGCGCCGAGGGCTACCTGCACGCCGGTTCCTACCCGGACAACGGTCTCGGCGAGATCTTCGTCAAGCTGGGCAAGCAGGGCTCGACGCTGGCCGGCGTGATGGACGCGTTCTCGATGTCCATCTCGGTGGGCCTGCAGTACGGCATCCCGCTGGAGTTCTACGTCTCGAAGTTCCAGAACCTGCGCTTCGAGCCGGCTGGCATGACCGACGACCCCGACGTGCGCATCGCGACGTCGGTGCTGGACTACCTGTTCCGTCGTCTGGCGCTGGACTACCTGCCGTACGACAAGCGCGCGCAGCTCGGCATCTTCACCGCCGACGAGCGTTCCGCGCAGGTGGCCGGCGAGTACGGCGCGCCTTCGTCCGATGTGGACCTCGAGGGTCTGCGCGGTTCGGTCGAGTCGGCTCCTGCCCAGGTCGAGGCTGCTCAGGTCGAGACTCCGAAGCACGTCGGCAGCTCGACCGAGCTGCTGGAGCTGCACCTGGGCAAGGCCGCTGACGCGCCGCTGTGCATGACCTGCGGCACGAAGATGCGTCCGGCCGGGTCCTGCTACCTGTGCGAGGGCTGCGGCAGCACGTCCGGCTGCAGCTGATAGAACAACGGGAAAGGGGCGGCCATCTCCTGGCCGCCCCTTTTCTTGGTGCCGCAGGGGGAGAGATGCGCTCGTTCGACGACTTACGCCGTTACCTGCTCGGCCAGCTCAACGCCGCAGTCCGGCGACCCGGCATGTACGGCGGCGAGGCGGTGATCCTCACCCTGCTCGACGCGCTGGCGTTCGCCGACGACCGCACGGACCGGTGGCAGACCGAGCTCGACGCGTTGGTGAAACGGGGAGCGGCGAACGCGGCGATGGTGAGCGGCGCGGTGCACGAGGTGCTCGGCCACCGCAGCGAGGACGTCATGGCGTCGGTGTACGCGGATCTCGCTCACCGGCAGGGCTGGTTGTCGCTCGACGCGGACAGCCGAATTCCCGGTGTGCTGGGCGAACGGGACTGCCTGCTCGACGACGTGATCGCGGAGTACGGCGAGCCGCCGTTGTGGCTGGGCGGCACCAACCCGAAGTACTCGAAGACGCTCGCCTACCCGGACCGGTCGGGTTCGCTCGTGTTCTTCCACTTCATGCCGGAGCTGCGGCTGATGGCGACACGGCGCGGTGACGGAGGTTTCCGCGACAGCTTCGTTTTCACACCTGCTGGGCTATCGCGGTGACTATCTGTGTGAACTCGGCGATCAACGGCGTGTGCCGGTGCTCAGCCCACGCCAGCGCCACCTCGTTCGGCGCGATGTCGCCGATCGGTACGCGCACGAGGTCGTCGCGCGAGTAGAACACCGCCGTCGACAACGGCAGGATCGCCACCCCGCCGTGCATCGCGACGTGCTCCAGCTTCTCCTCGACAGACCGGAATCCCGGCGGGTCGGTGTGCTGCACTCGCCGCTCGCCGGACAGGTCTGCCTCCAACACGCTTTCCTTGCCCGCCAACCGATGTGTCGCGGGCACGACAGCCACCCGTGGTTCGCTGAACAACGGCACCAGGCGCAGCCCGTCAGCTGGAATTGGCAACCGCACGTAGCTCACGTCCACGCGGCCGTCGTGGACCACCTCGACTGATCAGGCCAGGCATGAAGCCGACCGTGAACGTGTCCGCCACACCCACACGCCGCAGCAGCGCCGAGGCTTGCGCGAGCAACGGACGTGCGTCGGCGAGCAGTTGCGTGCCTGCCGGAGTCAGCGGCTCTTCGGGAATCGGCCTCGCCACGGCACAGGCAGCGCGAGACGCCGGCGCGAAAGTCACGATCGTCTCGCGCAAACCACAGCCACAGCCCGGCATCGCCACCCACGCCGCCGACCTGACCGACCCCGACGCCGTCGCGGCCACGTTCCGTGCGATCGGCGTGATCGACCACCTCGTCTACACGGCGGGAGAGCCGCTCGAGCTGATGAAGATCAGCACGCTCGACCGGGACCGCGCGAGAACCTTCTTCGGTCTCAGGTACTTCAGCGTGCTCGACGCCGTCAAGGCAGCGGACGTCACCACGTCGATCACCCTCACCACCGGCATCGCGAAGGACCGTCCAGAGCCGGGCTGGGCGGTCGCGGCGAGCATCTGCGGCGCGGTCGAGGCGCTGACCAAGGCACTCGCTGTGGAACTCGCACCGCTCAGGGTCAACGCGGTCAGTCCCGGCGTGGTGCGCAGCCCGTTGTGGGGGCCGGACGCCGAGCAGCTCTACGCCGACGTCGGCAGGACGCTGCCGTTGCACCGGGTCGGCGAGGTGGAGGAGATCGCCCACGCGTACCTGTACCTGATGACTCAGCCGTGGGCGACCGGCACGATCCTCACGGTTGACGGCGGCACCGTGATCGCCTGAAATCTGTTGCGAGGCAAGGTAAAATGGCAGGTGATGCGCATCGTTCTGCATGCACGTGCGCGCCTGGACCTCGCATACGACTCGCTCGACGGGCTCTCCGTCGGCGACGCTCTGGGCGCACAGTTCTTCATGGTCGGCCGCTCGCTGCCCGACCTCGTGGCCGGCAAGCCGCCGCGAGGGCCGTGGGAGTGGACCGACGACACCGAAATGGCCTGCAACCTCGTCGCCGAGCTCCGCGATCACGGTGACGTCGACCAAGACCGGCTCGCGGCGACCTTCGCCGATCGCTGCGAGCCCTATCGCGGTTACGGCGCGGGAGCTTTCATCATCCTTCGCAAGATTCGCCAGGGCACGTCGTGGAAAGAGGCGGCCGGGAGCGCGTTCAACGGTCAGGGCTCGTGCGGCAACGGCGCCGCGATGCGGATCGCCCCGCTCGGCGCGTACTTCGCCGACGACCCGAAAGCGGTTACGGCGCAAGCGATCCGGGCCAGCGAGGTGACGCACCAGCACCCGGAGGGCATCGCGGGCGGCCTCGCGGTGGCGCACGCGGCAGCCATCGCGGCGAAGGCCCGGCTCACCGGGACACCACCACGTGATCTCCTCGGCAACGTCCTAGACCACCTCGCAGACTCCTTTGTCCGCAAGGGAATCGAGAAGGCGCGGAAGATCGAGAACGCTGAGGAGGCCGCGTACGTCCTCGGCAACGGTTCCCGCGTGACAGCGCAGGACACCGTGCCGTTCACGCTCTGGGTCGCCGCCCACCACCTCGACGATTACCGCGCCGCCATCACGACGTGCGTCAAGGCCGGCGGCGACGTCGACACGACCGCCGCGATCGTCGGCGGGATCATCGCGACAGCTCCACGGGAATGGCGGGAAGAACGCGAGCCGCTCCCGGACTGGGTGAGCCGCTAGTCCTTGTGCCGCTGGTAGTACCGCGCCACCCGCACCCGGTTCCCGCACGTCGCGGGATCACACCACCGGCGTCGCGGGTGGGCGGGTACGAACAGCAGCCGGCATCCCGGCGCCTCGCACGTCTTCACCTTCATCACGGCCGGTGAGGCCAGCAACTCCGCCGCGCGCCCGCCAGCACCGCGAGAGCCTGCGCGACCTCGTCACCTGACCGTTCCCGCGACACCACGACGCCGCCGGACCACGTCAGCACCTCGAACGCCGGAGCGCCGCGCAACGCCGCGTTCAACGGTGCCAGGTCCGGCTCCAGGCCGTCCCGCGCCGCGAGCACCGCCGCCTCCACCTGGGCGCGCAGCTCCAGGATCGCCTCCGACCAGGGCAGACCCTGCTCGGACAGCCACTGCGGCAGGCGGTCCTCCTCGGACGTCAGCGTGTTGACGAAGTCGATCGCGAGCACGATCTAACTGTACAACACCCCGACTACCCATTAGCCTAATGTGTCATGACCGCAAGGACGCATGTGACTCGGCATCGGTTCGTCGACATCGACGGCATCAAGGTCTTCTACCGGGAGGCGGGCGACCCGTCCGCGCCCAAACTCCTGCTCCTGCACGGCTTTCCCTCTGCGTCGCACCAGTACGCGCGGCTCATCGAGGAGCTCAAGGACGACTTCCACGTCATCGCGCCCGACAACCCCGGCTCTGGTCACAGTGACGCGCCTGAACGGCAGTACAGCTTCGACTTCCTCGCTGACACCATCGAGAAGTTCCTGAAAACCATCGGGTTCACGGGATTCCGGATGTACGTGTTCGACTTCGGTGCTCCGGTCGGCTTCCGCATCGCGACCCGTCACCCCGACTGGATCAAGGGCCTGATCGTCCAGAACGGCAACGCCTACGAGGACGGCCTGTCCGATCTCGCATGGGGCTTCATCCGCAACCGCGACCCGCGTGCTGCCCGCGAGCTGCTCGCCTTGGAGTACACGAAGTTCGGCTACCTCGAGGGCGCGCGGGATCCCGAGACGATCTCGCCCGACACCTGGACGCTCGACCAGCACTACCTCGACCTGCGTCCGGAGCCGCAGGTCGATCTCTTCCTCGACTACCACTCCAACGTCGCCAAGTACCCGGAATGGCAGGCCTACCTGCGTGAACATCAGCCGCCGACGCTGATCGCTTGGGGTGCGGGTGACCCGTTCTTCATCGAGCCCGGTGCGAAGGCGTACCTGCGGGACGTGCCCAACGCGCAGCTGCATCTGCTCAACACCGGCCACTTCGCACTGGAGGAGGACCTCACCGAGATCGCCGCGCTGATCAGGGCGTTCACCCCAGAGGTGTGATTTATTCATCACGTGTTGAGTTTTTGGTCAGACGCTCGTAACCTCTCCTTCAGACGGACCCTGGAGGGGAACCATGTCGCTCGTCATCGACTTCAGCTCCATCGACGGCACCATGCTGACGGTCGTCGGCGGGAAGGCCGCGAACCTCGGCGAGCTCACCAGGGCTGGTCTGCCGGTGCCGCAGGGCTTCTGCGTCACCACGGATGCCTACCGCGCCGTCGCGCAGGCTGACGAGCTGGCGAGCACGACACCGGAGAACGCCCGCAGGACGTTGCTGGAAACCGCTGTGCCGCAAGAGATCCGGGACGCGATCGCCGCCGGGTACCGCGGTCTCGGCGACAGCGTTCCCGTGGCTGTGCGGTCCAGTGCGACGGCGGAGGACCTACCGTTCGCGAGCTTCGCCGGCCAGCAGGACACATTCCTCAACGTCGTTGGTGAGGACGCGGTGGTCGACGCGGTGCGCCGTTGCTGGGCCTCGCTGTGGACCGACCGCGCGGTCAGCTACCGCGAGACGAACGGCATCGACCACACGACGACCTACCTCGCCGTTGTCGTGCAACGGATGGTGCAGTCCGCGGTTTCCGGCGTCATGTTCACCGCGAACCCGGTCACCGGCAACCGCGACCAGATCGTCATCGACGCGAGCCAGGGCCTCGGCGAGGCGGTCGTGTCCGGCGCGGTCAACCCCGACCGCTTCGTCGTGGACGGTGGTGAGATCGTCGAAAAGCGTATGGGGGACAAGAAGTTCGTCATCCGCTCACTGTCCGGTGGTGGCACCGAGCACGTCGAGGTCGGCGAGAACGAAGGCCCGTGCCTCACCGACGAGCAGATCCACGCGCTCGCCGACCTGGGCCGCAAGGTGCAGCAGCACTACGATTCACCGCAGGACACCGAGTGGGCGATCGGCCCCGACGGCGAGCTGCACCTCACCCAGTCGCGCCCGATCACGACGCTGTTCCCGTTGCCGGACAACAACCCGGCCGACCACGTCTACTTCTGCTTCAGCCTCGCGCAAGGGCTCGAACGGCCTATCACGCCGATGGGCCGCGCGGCGTTCCGCGAGATCTCCAAGGCGGCGTTCGAGATCATCATCGGTGACCCGAAGAGCCAGTCCTATGTGGAGTGCGGTGAGCGGATCTTCTTCGACGTCACCAAGGTGTTGCAGAGCAAGGTCGGCCGCGAGTTCGTCACGAAGCTGCTCGGTGTGATGGAGGCGCGTTCGTCGGAGGTGCTGCGCGGGTTGTTCGACGACCCGAGGTACGCGATCCGGAGCTCCTCGCCGGGGCCCGCGCTCAAGCGCGTGCTGCGGCTCGCCCGCCGGTTCCGCGTGCCGGTGACCGCGTGGAAGGCACTGGTCAACCCGGAGAAGGCCGCGCGCGAGGCGTTGCGGATGGAGCAGGAGATCCTCGGCAAGGCCGCGAACCTGTCCATCGAGCAGGCGCTACGGCAGTGCGTCGTCCCGATCTTGCCGGGCCTCGCGCCGACCGCGTTGATCGGGTTCGCGATGCTCGGCCTGGTCGGCAAGATCATGAAGACGAAGCCGGGGGAGCTGCAGACCGTGCTGCGCGGCCTGCCGAACAACATCACCACCGAGATGGACATGGCGATGTGGGACCTCGCGCAGGAGATTCGGCGCGATCCCGTTGCCCTGCGCCAGTTCCAGGACGGCGAACGTCCTGCCGCGCTCGACCGATTCCTCGCGAAGTGGGGGCACCGGGCCGTCGCGGAGATCGACCTCGGCCTGCCCCGGTGGTCCGACGATCCGGCACACGTCATCGGTGTCGTGCGGAACTACCTGCGGCTGGAGGATGAGGACGCCGCGGCGGACGCGGTTTTCGCGCGTGGTGCCGCGGAAGCCGAGGCGATGATCGAGACGCTCGCGCGGAGAGCTCCCGGACGTGGCTGGTTCGTGCGCTTCGCGTTGCACCGCACCAGAGTGCTTGCCGGACTGCGGGAGTACCCGAAGTACCTGATCATCACCCTGTTCGGGCAGCTGCGCCGGCGGATCGAGGAGATCGGTGGGCAGCTCGCCGAGCAGGGCAGGATCGAGCGCGCGGACGACGTCTTCTTCCTGAACTTCGAGGAAATGCGTTCCGCGCAAGGGGATCTGCGCTCGGTCGTGGCAGTGCGGCGTGAGGTCTACGACCGCGAGATGCGGCGCAGGCACATCCCGCGCGTCCTGCTGTCGGACGGCACGGACGCCGAGGCGGTGCACCACGGCACCGTGGCGGAGGGCGACCTCGTCGGCACGCCGGCGTCGGCGGGCACCATCACCGGAATCGCGCGGGTCGTGATGGATCCGATCGGAGCGCACCTCGAACCCGGCGAGATCCTCGTTGCACCGTCGACGGATCCTGGTTGGACGCCGTTGTTCCTGACGGCGGGCGGCTTGGTGATGGAGATGGGCGGCGCGAACTCGCACGGCGCTGTTGTGGCGCGGGAGTACGGGATTCCGGCGGTGGTCGGCGTGCGGGAGGCCGTGACGCGGATCAAGACCGGCGAGCGGATCACCGTGGACGGCAGCACGGGCGCGGTCACCACGCTCGACGCGTAGTATTTCCGGGGGTCGTGACTGGCGCGAAGAGGTGGAGCACCACCGGGGAGCGGCCCTCCTGACCCGCCGCGCGCCTGGGCGAATCCTCGACTGCGGAGGCAGCCCATGGCGCTCATGTCCGGAACCGAGCTCGCGCGCGACATCGTCGGCCGAGCATCCGCGAAAGCCGCTGACCACACCAAACGCACGGGCCGCAAGCCGTGCCTGGCCACCGTGATCGTCGGCGACGACCCGGCGTCGGTCACGTACGTGCGCATGAAGCAGAACCGGTGCCACAAGGCAGGACTCGAGTCCCGCCACGTGGCGCTGCCGGACGAGACGACGACAGAGCAGCTGGTCGCGAAGATCCGCGAGCTGTCGGACGACCCGGCCGTGCACGGCATCCTGTTGCAACACCCGGTTCCTCGCCACATCGACGAGCGCGCGGCGTTCGAGGCGATAGCGCCGCACAAGGACGTCGACGGTGTGACGATGCACTCGTTCGCCGGGATGTCTTTCGGGCACAACGAGTTCGTCTCCTGCACGCCCGGTGGGATCATGCGGCTGCTGGACGCGTACGACGTCGAGGTCGCGGGCAAGCACGCGGTGGTGATCGGCCGCAGCCCGATCCTCGGCAAGCCGGCCGCGATGCTGCTGCTGGCCCGCGACGCCACGGTCACGATCTGCCACTCCAAAACCGTTGGCCTCGCCGAAATCGTGCGCACGGCGGACATCGTGGTCGCCGCGGTGGGCAGGCCCCGGTTCGTCCAGGGCGACTGGATCAAGCTCGGCGCGGTGGTGATCGACGCCGGGTACAACGAGGGCAACGTCGGCGACGTCGACTTCGACGCGGCCGCGGCACATGCGGGTCTGATCACCCCGGTACCAGGGGGAGTGGGCCCGACGACCATCGCGGTTCTGCTGGAACAGACCGTTGACGCCTCACTGCGTCAGCTGGACGCGTAATCTCGGAGTTGTGGCCGAGTCCAAAGGTGAGCTGAACAGGGTCCAGCAGGGTATCGCCGACTACCTGCTGCGCGCGGGTGTGGACGGGTTCGGCCCGTTCAAGAGCGCACGCGAGGCCGCGTCAGACGCGTTGGTCAAGAAGGGCAGCGAGACCGACGCGATCAAGCACCTCATCCGCACGCACGTGGCGCTGGCCGGCGCGCAGGGCTTCATCACCAACCTCGGCGGCCTGATCACGTTGCCGATCTCGCTGCCGTCGAACATCGCGGCCGCGTACGTGATCCAGACGCACCTCATCGCATCCATCGCGTCGTTGCGCGGTCACGACGTGGACAGCGAAGAGGTGCAGACAGCCATCCTGCTGTGCCTGCTCGGCAATGCCGGAACCGAGCTGTTCAAAAAGGTCGGCATCAAGCAGTTCACCAAGAAGGCCGCGTCCGCGCTAATTACAAAATACGGTACAAAGAAGCTCGGTTCGCTCGCGGTGAAGGGTGTTCCGGTACTGGGCGGCGTCATCGGTGGTGGCGTCGACGCCGCCTCTACCAGAGCGGTCGGCGCATTTGCAAATCGCTACTTCGCCCAGGCGGACCCGTTGCCGAAGGTTATCGACGGTGAGGTGTTGTCGGTGGAGATCGAGGAAGCCGACGGAATGACCGATTCGCGCTAGCTCAGCCGGTCCAGCGCGGCGCTGAACGCGTCCGGCGGGATGTGCACGCCACCGCTGAACGGGTTCTGCAGCTGGTAGATCGCGAACAACAACAGAACCAGCGTCGAGGTCAGCGTGATGGTGATCAGCAGCTGGGAGATCAGGTTCGGCCCGCCGAACAGGTACGGGAACAGCAGCGACAGGCCTGTGCCGATCAGCAGCGCGAGCCACACGACCGGGTTGACGCCGTTGCCCGCCGCGTCCAGCCGTTCCTGCCTGGCCTGGTAGACCTCCCACAGCTGGTTCGCCGCCTCGGTCTTGCGGTGCTCCTGCCAGGCGCCGTCCGGCGCCGCCGTCGCGATCGTGTCCCTGAGCTGGTTCAACGTGGTCCAGCCCTTGTTGTCCACGTCCTCGCCCTCGCGCATGCGGGGCCACTCCTCGTCGACGACCGTCGTCGCGTAGCTGCGGATCAGCTGCTCCACTTTGGACTTCGCGGGCTCCGGCAGCGAGTCCGAGGACCAGTCGATGGCGACGAGCGCGTTGGCCTCCCTCTGCACCTGCTCCTCGGCGCCGTTGGACGCGTCGAACAGGGAGATGAGGATGAAAGCGGCCAGGACGGCGTGCAGGCCGGCGACGATGCTGAACACCGAGCCGCCCGCGCCGAGGTTCTTCTCGCCGACTTCCTCCGAGCCGAACCGACGTGCGATGACGACGATGACGCCGGACAGGGCGGCCGCACCGAGAACCCAGAGCAGACCGGTGACGTAAATGCTCAATTCGGCTCCTTTCTGGTGTGGGATTAGACCACGGTCTACTGTGGCCGGTACAGCACGGTCTGGTTAACGAGTAATGGTCAGGTGGGAATGCACGGCAACAGCAGAATTACCCGGTTGTCGTATTGGACTGCTCCATTCCGGTGGCGGCAGGATTTGCTTGCGTTGAGCACCATCTCGTCTCTTTTGGTGCTTTCCGCGCCGTTCACCAGCGCTGTTGCTCATGCTGCACCGCCGAGCTGTGACGCGTTTCAAGTTCGTTCACTCCACCGTGGCGCGCTGTCGACGTTCGCGAAGGTGGACGTGTCATCCGGTGGGGTGACGGAAGTGGCTCGCCTCGACTACGCGGTGAACGCGCTGGGGTACTCGTCGGCGTTGGGCCGTCTGGTTGGTCTTACGTCCAAGGGGCATCACTGGTGGAAGAACCCGTCGCACGTCGTGCTGATCGACACCAGAGGCGTGGTCAGCGACCTCGGACCCGTTGACGCGTATTGGTTCCGCACCGACGACGTGTCCGCGGGCGCGGTCGTCGGCACCACGTTCTACGTGCGTGACAACGCCCGGTTGCACGCCATCGACATTGACCCGCAGAGCCCGTCGTACCTCAAGATCGTGCGGACCGTCGTGCTGGACTGGCCCGCCCTCGCGCTCGACGACTTCACGGCCGACCCGGTGAGCGGGAAGCTGACCGGCGTGTCGGCCGCGGGCTGGGGGCCGGGCGAGGTCGTCTCGTTCGACCCGGCGTCCGGGCGGGTGCTGAGCAGGACAGAGGTCGCCGGGCTGCCCGGCAAGTCCACCTACGGCGCCGTCGTGATCGACTCGGCCGGCACCGTCTACGCCATCAACAACGGCCACAAGGGCCGCAGTCGCGTCTACCGGATCACGGGCACTGCCGCGATGGAGCTGTCGTCTGGCCACGAGATGGGCATGATCGACGCCGCGGGTTGCCTGCCGACGCCCATGCCACCGCGCATCGAG
>NZ_VSRL01000128.1 GCF_012184385.1 Lentzea indica | reverse complement strand
CTGCGCGCCCTGAATCACCGCAGGCCAGTAGTACTCGACCGAGGGCGCCACCATGCCGACCAGCGGATGCATCGGCGCCGGGCCCACCACGGACTGCGGTCCGCGCGGGAAGGGCTCGGCGTGCCTGGGCATCGTGATCCCGCCGTGCACGCGCACCACGAGGCCGCGGTCGGCGAGCGCGGTCACGTCCCTGCGCACCGTCACCGCCGACGCGCCGAGCAGGTCCACCAGTTCCTGCAATCGGACCGTGCCGTGCGTCCGGACGGCACGCAGGATCAGCTCATGGCGCTGAGCAGCCAACTTCTGGTTCATGTCTTCGCTTCTGATCGGTCCCGAGTGTTTCTGATCGTTTCGTTGACCGCTGAGTGTGCCACGAGGTGAGGTGTGCCACATCACTCCAGCAGGAGGGTCAGCAATGGAGCTTTCCCCAGCGCTGCAGACCCGCGGGCTCTCCCGCCGCGGGTTCCTGCGCGCCTCCGCCGCCCTGGGCGCGGCGGGTCTCGTCGGCGGCTGCACCGCCACCGCAGCACCACCGGGCGCCACCACCGTCACGATCTGGTCGTGGCTGACCGGCATGGACAAGTACGTCGCCGCGTTCAACGCCACGCAACGGAACGTCTTCGTCGAGCTGCGGGTGATCGCGGCAGGTCTGTCCGGCGGCTACGCCCAGCAGACCAACGCCATCAGGGCGCACAACGCGCCGGACGTCCTGCACGTCGAGTACCAGGGTCTGCCGCAGATCCTGCTCACCGGTGGGCTGCGCGACCTCACCGCGGACATGGCCGATCTGGAGAGCCAGTACTCCCCGGCGGCGTGGCGCGGCGTGCGGCCGGACGGCAGGACGTGGGGCGTGCCGATGGACCTCGCGCCGATGGTCTTCTACTACCGCAAGGACTTGTTCGACCAGCACGGCATCCCGTTGCCGCGCACATGGGACGAGTTCCGCACGGCGGCCGCGGCCGTCAAGCAGGTCGACCCGCAGGCCCGCATCTGCTCGTTCCCGCTCAACGACGGCTCCTTCTTCGCGGGAATGTCTTGGCAGGCGGGCGATCCGTGGTGGACGGCGCAGGGCGACACCTGGGCGGTCGACATCGCGGGTGAGGGCACGCTGCGCACCGGGACGTTCTGGCAGTCGATGATCTCCGAGAACCTCGTCGCCGGTGTCGTGCACGGCACGCAGGACTGGATCGCCGGGATGCACGACGGCAAGCTCTGGGGTCTGCTCGGGGCGTCGTGGAGCGTCGGCACGCTCGGCAGGTCCATCCCGAAGGACACCGGCCGGTGGGCGATGGCGACCATGCCGACCTGGAACGGCACACCCGCCAACGGTGTCCAGGGCGGCACGGCGTTCGGCATCTCCGCGGAGAGCAAGGCGCCAGAGGCCGCCATGACGTTCCTGCGCTGGCTCAGCACTAACCCCGACGTGCCGAAGATCGGCAGCACCTTCACCACGCCGTTCCCCGCGCACCTGCCCAACCGCGCGGTGGCACGACAGGCGTACAAGGGCGGCTACTTCCTCGGCGACCCCGTGTACGACGTGCTCGACGAGGCGGCGAAGCGGGTGCCGGACTGGACGTGGGGTCCCAACGCGCTGCGCCTGTTCTCGACGATCTCCGACTCGTTCGGGCCGGTCCGCGGTGGCGGAACGACGTTGCCGGAAGCGCTGAAGAAGATCCAGCAGCACGCCGTGGCCGACATGCGCGCCAAGGGACTTTCGGTGCGGGAAGGGAAAACGGCATGAGCGTCCTCGCTCCCGAGCGCGCACCCGTGCAGGAAACGCCCGGCAGCCCCGAGGTGATCGGCCGCGCCCGCAAGAAGGACTTCGCGGGACTGGTTCTGGCCGTACCGTTCCTGGTGCTGCTCGTGTCCACCGTGCTGGTGCCGGTGCTGTACGCGCTGTACCTCAGCCTGTTCACCGAACGCTTGCAGGGCCTGGGTTTCTCCGGTCCTGAGCACGTGTTCGTCTGGCTGGGCAACTACGTCTCGGTGCTCGCGGACAACGCGTTCCACGCAGGTCTGGGCAACGTCGCACTGTTCGCGCTGGTCCACATCCCGAGCATGCTGATCGGCTCGCTGGTGCTGGCTCTGCTGCTGGACTCCGCCGTGGTGCGGCTGCGGCAGATGTGGTCGCTGGCGGTGTTCGTGCCGTACGCGGTGCCGGTGGTCATCGGCGGTCTGATCTGGGCGTACCTCTACAGCCCCACGATCGGCCCCATCAAGAACCTGCTCGGCGTCGACCCGTTGAGCGACGCGGCCGTGCTGCCCTCGATCGCGAACATCGCGACGTGGCAGTGGGTCGGCTACAACATGATCATCTTCTACACGGCTCTGCAGGCGGTCCCCAAGGAGATCGTGGAGGCGGCGCGGGCCGACGGCGCGGGCGGGTTCCGCACCGCGTGGTCGATCAAGATCCCGATGATCCGGCCGACGGTCTTCGTGGCCGTGGTGTTCACCGTCATCGGCTCGTTGCAGCTGTTCACCGAACCCATGGTGCTCAGGGGCTTCACCGGCACGGTGACCAGCACCTGGACGCCGAGCATGTACGTCTACGAGGCCGCGTTCGTGGCCGGAGACAACGGGCGCGCCGCGGCGGCGTCGGTGCTGCTCGCGGTGATCTGCGCGCTGCTTTCCGCTGTCGTCATGCGCTTTTCGACGAGGAGGTCGCGGTGAGCACGTTCGTTGCGGACCGCAGGTCGCGCTGGGTTTCCGTGCCTGCGGTGCACCTGATTCTGGTCATCGCCGCGCTGTACAGCCTGCTGCCGCTGGTGTGGCTGGTCACCTCGGCGACCAAGTCGCTCGGCGACTTCTCCACCACCGGCGCGTTCGAGTTCGGCGAGTGGAACCTGTGGGCCAACGTCAAGACGTTGTTCACGCAGGAGAACGGGATCTTCTGGCACTGGCTGCTCAACTCCGTGCTGTACGCGGGAGGCGGAGCCGTGCTCGGCTCGCTGATCTGCGCCGCCTGCGGGTACGCCATCGCCAAGACGAGCTTCCCCGGCAGGCGGCTGCTGTTCGCGCTGACGCTGACCGGCGTGCTCGTACCCACGACCGTGCTGGCCCTGCCGATGTACCTGCTCGCCTCCGAGCTGCGGATCGTGGACACGTTCTGGGCGGTGTTCATCCCCTTGCTCACCAACCCGTTCGGCGTCTACCTCGCCAGGGTGTACGCCGACGCGTCGGTGCCGGACGAGGTCCTCGAAGCCGCGCGGGTCGACGGCGCCGGCCAGCTGCGCACGTTCTTCACCGTGGCGCTGCCGATGATGCGTCCTGGCGTGGTGACCGTGCTGCTGTTCCAGTTCATCGGGATCTGGAACAACTTCTTCCTGCCACTGGTCCTGCTCACCGACCCCAAGCTCTTCCCCGTCAGCCTGGGGCTCTTCCAGTGGAGCACGCGCCAGAACCAGTTCCCGCAGTACACCCCGCTGGTGATCACCGGGTCGCTGCTCGCGGTGCTGCCGCTGGTGGTGGCATTCCTCGTGCTCAACCGGCAGTGGCGCAAGGGCTTGGCAGCAGGGAGCGTCAAGTGACGGCACACCGGCCGGAGGTCTTGCTCGCCATGAGCCAGGACGTCGCCGACCTGCAGTTCGGCCCGCGAGAGCTGGAGCGGCTGCACAGGCTGGCGACGCTCGGCAGTCCCTTGGTGGCGCACGACTTCTCGTCGCCCGCGGTCCGCCGCCGCCTCGCCGGCGTGGAGGTGCTGATCACCTCGTGGGGCTGTCCGCCGATCGACTCGGACGTGCTGGCGGCGGCACCGCGGCTGCGCGCCGCCCTGCACGCGGCGGGCAGCGTGCGGTCGCACGTCGGTGACGCGGTGTTCGACCGCGACGTCCTCGTCACGACAGCCGCGCACGTCAACGCCGAACCGGTCGCGCAGTACACCGTCGCGGCGATCCTGTGGGCGTTCAAGAAGGTGCCGTTCCTGGCCGCGGACGCCCGCCGGTTCCGCGAGGACTGGGACTACCGCGAACGGCGCGGCGAGCTGTCCGGTCTGGGCCGCACGATCGTGCTCGTCGGGTTCTCCCGCGTCGGCAGGCGGGTGGTGGAGCTGCTGCGGCGGCTCCAGGTGGGCCGGTTGCTCGTGGTCGATCCCGTCGTGGACCCCATGCTGGTGCGAGCGGCCGGCGCCGAGGTCGTCACGCTCGCCGAGGCACTCCCCCAGGCGGACGTGCTGAGCCTGCACGCACCCGCGCTGCCGGAGACCCGCCACCTGATCGGCACGGCGGAGCTGGCCGCGCTTCCCGAGCACGCCACGCTCATCAACACCGCACGAGGGTCCCTTGTGGACACTGCCGCGCTCGAGGAGGCATGCGCACACGGACGCGTGCACGCCGTGCTCGACGTGACCGACCCCGAGCCCCTGCCCGCCTGGTCACGGCTGTACGACCTGCCCAACGTCGTGATCACCCCGCACGTCGCAGGGTCGCTGGGCTCGGAGACCAGGCTCATGGCCGCGGCCGCGCTCGACGAGCTGGAGCGCTACGTCTCCGGGCAGGCGCCCCTCGAACCGGTCACCCGGCACGGGCTGGCGGTGCAGGCATGAGCCCCGAGTGCGTCTGCAAGTGCCACCAACTCTTGATCGAATCGCCGTCAACCACACCCAACTTCTTCCACAGAGCCGGAGCCGTGTGCTCGAGCCCGGAACACCTTGTTGGTAGTAGAAAAGTGCCTGTTGATGTTGAGTTGGCGGTACTTGCAGACGCCATCAGGGGCAGGACGGCGGTGCGGGCATGATCCTCCCACCCGAGAACCGGTTCCTCTCCCCGCACACGGGCTGGACACGCGCCCATTGGGAAGCGGTCGCCGACCACCTGCTCGGCTCGGTCAACAGACACTGGTCCCCTCGGTGCGCTCGGATCGACCTGCCGGGCGAGCCGAGCCGGTACGGCCCGGCCTCCGACGGGCTGGAAGGGTTCGCGCGCACGTTCCTGCTCGCCGGGTTTCGCGTCGCGGGCGGCGGTGATCCCGCCCTGCTGGAGCGGTACGCCTGGGGCCTCGCCGCCGGCACCGACCCGCACTCGCCGGAAGCGTGGCCGCGGCCGGACGAGCTGGGACAGGCCAAGGTCGAGGCGGCGTCGATCGCGCTGGTGCTGCAGCTGACTCGCCCGTGGCTGTGGGACCACCTCGACGACGGTGTGCGCGAACGGGTCGTCGACTGGCTGGGCACCGTGGTCGGTCAGCCGTACCCGCCGATCAACTGGGTGTGGTTCCGCATCGTCGTGGAGTCCTTCCTGCGTGAGGCCGGTGGCCCCTGGTCAGCCGAGGACATCGAGCACGACCTGGCTCTGCACGCGTCGTTCCGGCGCGAGGGCGGGTGGCTGAGCGACGGCGAGGAACGCGCGTACGACCACTACGCGGGCTGGGCGCTGCACCTGTACCCGTTGCTGTGGACGCACCTGTTCGACATCCCGGACTCCCTGTGCCCGCAAGAGGTGCGCCAGACCTGGTCGGACGACCTGGCCCGGTACCTGCAGGACGCGGTCGCGCTGCTCGGTGCCGACGGGTCGCCGTTGATGCAGGGCCGCAGCCTCACCTACCGGTTCGCCGCCGCGGCGCCGTTCTGGGTCGCCGCGATGACGGGTGTGCCGGGGCCAGAGCACGGACTGGCTGCGGCGCGCGGCATCCGGTGTCTGCGGCACTTCGTCGACCACGGCGCGCTCGAACCGGACGGCCTGCTGCAGCTCGGCTGGCACGGTGGCTGGCCGGCGATCCGCCAGGCGTACTCCGGGCCGGGATCGCCGTACTGGGCCGCCAAGGGGATGCTGGGACTGGCCCTGCCTGCTGACCATCCCGTGTGGACGGACGCCGAACTCCCGTTGCCGGTGGAGACGAAGGACTTCACCCGAGTCATCGCCGCACCCGGCTGGCTGGTGTCGGCTCGCCGCGCCGACGGCATCGTCACGACGGTCAACCACGGCACGGATCACGCGCTGCCCGGCGACCGGCGTGCTGACTCGCCCCTGTACGCGAAGCTGGGCTATTCCACGGCGACCATGCCGTGTTCCACGGACAACTCGGTGGTACTGCTCGATCCCGAGGGTGCCGCCAGTCATCGCGCGGGCTTCCGGACGCTGTTCGTGGAAGAGCTGCCCGGCGGTGTCGTGGCCGGAGCGTCGCAGGGACCCGTGCGCTGGGTCGACACCGGCGCGGACGACTCACCAGACCACGGTTCCGGACGCGCCGGCGAGACCGTCGAGGGACCGCCTGTGCTGGTGGTCTCGGTCGTGCGCAGCGGCGTGGAGATCCGGATCGTGCGCGTGGACGGCCAGACAGACGCCCGGCTGCGGCTGTCCGGCTGGCCGATCGCCGCCGACACGCGGCCGCAGGCGGAGACCGCAGCGAGGCCCGAGGTGGTGGTCACCGGTGCGCGCCTGCGTTCTTCGGCGTGTTCCCTGCGCGGGTTCGACCAGGCGGGCGTGGAGACCGAGTCCGGATCGTCCCCGCTGGGCAAGTACGTCGCGGTCCCCTGGCTGGCCACAGCCGGCCCTGTGAGACGCGGTGACCTGTTCGCCGCGGCCGTGCGCCTGGACCGCGACTGCGGCGCCATGACCAACCCGCTGCTCACCGGGCACGGCGACGAGATCGTGCTGCGGTGGAGCGATGGACTCGATACGAGGATCACCCTGCCAAGTCCTTAGGAGTTTCAATGAACGTGTCAAGCGGCTTCGGCCGTGAGTTGTGGTGAACGATGGAATTCTCGGCCGTCGCGCAGCAGCGCCCAGATGACGTCGACCAGTCGGCGTGCCAGCGCGATGAGAGCTTGGGCGTGGAACTTGTCCTCCTGTCGTTTACGCAGGTAGAAACGCCGGGAAGGTCCGTCCTTGACCTTGATGGAGGACAGCGCGGCCAGGTAGAACACGCGGCGCAGGCCGCGGTGGTAGCGCTTGGGCCGATGCAGGTTGCCCTGCACTCGTCCCGAGTCGCGTGGAACCGGGGCGAGGCCGGCGTAGGCGGCCATGCGGCCCGAGTTGCCGAATGCCGCGCGCAAGTCGCCGCCGGTGTCAGCCAGCAACTGTGCGCCCAGGATCGGGCCGAACCCGTCAACGCTGGTGATCGGGGCGGCGTGTGGATGCTCGCCGAAGCGTCCGGTGATGTGCTTGTCGAGATCTTTGATCTCGCGGTCGAGGTCGAGCAGCTGCCGTGCCAGCCTCATGATCAGTGGCGCGGTGGCGGCTTCCGCGGGCAGGGCAACAGTTTGCTCGTCCGCCGCGGCGATTGCCTTGTCCACTATGGACGGAATGGTCGTGGGCCAGGCGCCGCCGGAACGCAGGTGCTCGGCCAGACCAGCCTCACCCGCGGCCCGGATGCCGGCCGGGGTGCAGTAGCCGGTGAGCAGGACCAGCGCCGAGCGGGTGGAGTAGTCGAAAGCACGTTCCAGCGCAGGGAAAATCGACGCGAGCAGCTCACGCAGCCGATTGATCCCGCGCACCCAGTCACCCATCAGGTCCTCCCGCCGCGCGGTCAGGATCCGCAACTCGGCCACGAGCTCGTCCGGGCGCGGGACCGGAGCCAGATCACCGCGCAGACGCGCGGTCTCGGCGATCGTGCGCGCGTCCCTGGCATCGGTCTTGCCCTCACCGGGAAACGCACCGGCCATCCGGTTGACCAACCGGCCCGGCACATACAGCACCGGCTGGCCCGACCCGAGCAGCAACGCCAGCAACAACCCGGCCGAGCCCGAGGTCATGTCCACCGCCCAGACCACCGCGCCGGCTTTGCGGTCCGCGCGGGCGATCAACTCCTCGATCGCGGCCTGACCGTTGACCACCTTCTGGCTGAACACGACTTTGCCCGCGTCGTCGACCGCGCACGCGTGGTGCCCGGCCTTGCCGACATCGATGCCCACCCAGATCCTCTCGCGCACCGCCACGCGGTCCGCCCTCCCGTTCTCGCAGGTCAACCCCGTGGACGGCCCGCCAGCAGCTCCATAAACAGCGACACGCAACGAACACGCGCACAGATCTCAATCAGCGGCAGGGCGTCCAGCACGGCGAGGCGGCCACTCCCAAGAAGCCACCCAACGACAAGGAAACATCAGCCACACCTCGCCGTCCTGGGCATTCAGAACATCCCGTTCTGAACATCAACAAGCTTATGGAGGAGTCATGGTCACCCGCAGGACAGTGTTGTCCGGCACAGCCGCCGCCATCGCGGCAACGGCGCTGGGAGTGGATGCCAACGCCGACCAGACCATCACGATCGACCCGAGCACGAGCTACGGCACATGGGAAGGCTGGGGCACATCACTGGCGTGGTGGGCCAACGTGTTCGGCGACCGCGACGACTTCGCGGACCTGTGGTTCACCACGAAGTCCGTCACCTACAACGGAACGACGCTCCCCGGACTGGGCATGAACATCGCCCGCTACAACCTCGGCGCGTGCAGCTGGAACTCCGTGAACGGCGAGACCATGGTCGCCTCGCCGAACATCCCCCGCTTCAAGCAGATCGAGACCTTCTGGCAGGACTGGCGCACCACCGATCCTGGCTCGTGGCAGTGGGGCGCTGACGCGAAACAACGTGCGTCCGTGGTGAAGGCGGTGGCACGCGGCGCGATCACGGAGCTGTTCTCCAACTCACCGGCGTGGTGGATGTGCATCAACCACAACCCTTCCGGCGCCGCCAACGCGAACAGCAACAACCTGCAGTCGTGGAACTACCGCACCCACGCCTCGTACATGGCCGAGGTCACCCGGCAGTTCCGCGATCGCTGGGGTGTCACGTTCCGCACGGTGGACCCGTTCAACGAGCCCGCGTCGGACTACTGGTCGGCGACCGGAAAGCAG
This sequence comes from Lentzea indica, assembly GCF_012184385.1. Taxonomy (GTDB): domain Bacteria; phylum Actinomycetota; class Actinomycetes; order Mycobacteriales; family Pseudonocardiaceae; genus Lentzea; species Lentzea indica. Next base: position 17,201 of record NZ_VSRL01000128.1, on the reverse strand, counting down.
GAGGGCTGCCACTTCGACCCGTCCCTCCAGCGCACTGTGCTGCAGTACCTGCGCGAGGAGCTGAACAACCGCGGCCTGTCCGGAACGCGCATCTCCGCGTCCGACGAGACCAGCTACGACGTCGCCCGCAGCACGTGGAACTCCTTCGACGCCACCACGAAGTCCGTCGTGAACCAGATCAACGTCCACGGCTACCAGGGTTCCGGTGGACGCCGTGACCTGCTTTACACCGACGCTCGGGCGGCGGGCAAGGTGCTCTGGGACTCCGAGTACGGCGACAAGGACGGCACGGGTCTCTCCATGGCGAGCAACCTGTGCCTGGACTGGCGCTGGCTGCACCCCACGGCGTGGTGCTACTGGCAGGTGATGGACCCGACCCCGGAGTGGGCGTTGATCGCCTACGACGCGAACACGCTGCGGGCGGGTGCCGTGCAGAACAAGCTCTACGTGCTGGCGCAGTTCACCCGGCACATCCGGCCGGGCATGCGGATCATCTCGGCGTCCACCGGAAACGCCGCCGTGGCCTTCGATCCCGCCGCCCGCAGGCTCGTGCTCGTCGGCGTCAACACCGCGACCTCGGCGCAGACGATCACCTTCGACCTCACCCGGTTCGGCACCCTGCCCACCGGGCTGATCACCCGGTGGTCCACCTCGACGACCAGCGGCAGCGACAGGTACGTCCAGCGCACCGACGTCCGCCTGGACGGCAAGCTGCTGCGGGCTTCGTTCGCGGCGGGGCAGGTGCAGACCTTCCAGCTCGACGGCGTGTCAGTGTGACGTTGTGCTGAGGCTGGCCACCAGGTTGATCGTGGTGGCCAGCACACCCGTGCCGAACAGGTAAGACAGCAACGCGTGCTTCAACACGGTGCGGCGAATGTCCCTCGTGGACAGTGAGGTGTCGGAGACCTGGAACGTCATGCCGATGCTGAACGCGACGTAGGCGAAGTCGCCGTAGTCGGGCGGTTCCTGCTGGTTGAAGTCGATCCCGCCGTCGACGTCGACGTAGTACAACCGGGCGTAGCGCAACGTGAAGATCGTGTGCACGACCATCCACGACAGCACCACCGACAGCACACCGAGCCCCACGCGCAACAGCTCCGACGTACCGCTGGTCTCCGCGGCGCGGGCGAGCACGATGCCCACGGACACGAGGCTCGCCAGCGCCGCGAGCAGCAGAACGATCTCGGACACGGTGCGCGCGGGATCGTTGCGCACGGCGTGCTGGGCGGTCTCCTCGGCGTTCATCGGCCAGATCAGCAGCCACACCCACGTCAGGTAGACCAGCGTCGCCACGTCCCAGCCGACCAGCGGCCCGAACTCGGCGTGGCCGGTCAACGAGACCGCCAGGCCCGCGGCCACGCCGGCCGCGATCACCGTCAGGAACTTCGTCCTCGCCAGGACGAAGCCGTCGTCGGACGGCGGGCGGGTCGGAAGATCGTCCGGCATGAGAACCGAAGGTACGACATGTCCGCACCGCTGTCGCGACGACCCGCCTTACCTGCGGTCCAGGCCGAAGAACTGGATGGCGCGCAACGCCATCCCGGACGCCATCAGGTTGTGCCCGACGCCCTGCAGCGAGTACGCCTCGACCTTGTCGCTGTACCGGCGGCGAGTCCAGTTCGGTTGGGGCTGGTCGGTCGACGTCGGTGTGGTGGACAGCCCGTGGACGTTGGTCCACTGGTCGACCTCCTCGCCGAAGTTCGGGTAACGCAGGATGTCGTCCTGCGTGCCATGCCAGAGCTGCATGCGCGGCCTCTTGCCGGTGTAGCCGGGGTAGGCCGACCGCGCGATGTCACCCCACTGCCGCGGCGTCTTGAGCACCCGGCCGTTGGCGCACTCGCTGTTCCAGGTGGAGCCGTCGTTCGTCGCGAAGCAGCCTTCCGGCACACCGGCGAACGCGGCGCCGGCTTGGAAAACGTCCGGGTAGTTGGCGACCATCACGTTGGTCATCATGGCGCCGGACGAGACACCCGTGACGTACACACGGGCGGGGTCTCCCCCGTACTGCCGCAGTGCGTACCGGACCATCGAGTTCAGGCCGACCGGGTCGCTGCCGCCGTCACGTTTCAACGCACGCGGCGAGGACACGTCGAAGCACTTGTCGGCACGGGTGACCGACGGGTAGACGATGACGAACCCGTACTGGTCGGCCAGCCGCCCGAACTCCGCGCCGCGGTGGAAGTCGGGCCCGGAGCCGGTGCAGTAGTGCACGGCCAGCAAGATGGCCGGACGGGCGGCGACGCGGTCCGGTTTGTACACGTGCAGGCGGAGGTTGCTGGGGTTGGGGCCGAAGTTCGTCACCTCGACGAGCGTGGCAGCGGACGCCTGAGGCGTGACCACGAGCCCGAGCAAGACGGCGAGAGCCAAAGCAATGCGGAACATGACGCTCCTAACGTCCAACCGATGCCTCCGAGATACCGAGGAACCCGTGGGTGGTTCCCGGTGCGGAGCTGGTGAGTTCCAAGCGGAGGCGATCACTGCGCACGGGTGAGAACGTGATCCTCACGGGTTCACCGGCCGGCCGTTCGACCTTCGCGTCCCGCACCGGCACGAACGCCCGGCCGTTCCAGTACGACACCGCGATCGCCGCAGGCAAGGCATGTGACGTGTCGGTGCGGAACGAGACCTGCGCCGAGCCGACCGGACCGCCCTCGGGAACAGGCAGCGACACCCAGTCCGTCGCGTGCGCACGGCTCACCGCCGGCAGCAACCCGGTGGCGCGCTTGAGGTAATAGTTCGACCAGTACGTCGAACCGTTTCCATCGAGCATGGCCGCGGGGATCGTGGCGGGGGCACCCGAGTAGCTCGCGTCCGCCGCCGGAGCCAGGACAGGAGGCGCCACCGGTGCCGGATCAGCGTCCCGCGCCTGACCTGGCCGCCCACCGACCGCCGCGACCAGAGTGGTCGCCGTGCGCAGCCCTGGCGCACGTGCCGTCACCGTAATCATGGATGACTGTCCAGATCGGACCATCGCCAGTGCCTTGCCGTTGAACGCGGTGCGCGAGCTCGCCTGATAGTTCTCCGCGCTCTCCTGACGGCCGTTGTCCAGCCCCGCGAGACTGCCGCCCCTGACCTGGAACGAGATCAGGTCGTCCGCGTCCGGCACGACCACACCCGCACGGTCGACGACCTCGGCGGTGACGAACGTCAGCGACTTGCCGTCGGCCTTCGTCACCCTGCGGTCCGGCGTCAGCTTGATCGCGTACGGCTCGCCCGCCGTGCGGACCTCCTCTCTCGCCACCTCCACGCCACCGCGCTTGGCGACCGCGACGAGCCGTCCCGGCTGGAACGGCACCGACCACGTCAGGTGCAGCTTGCCCGCGCTGCCGTTCGGACTCGTGTAGCTGCCGGGGAACGGGCCGGTGGTGACCGTCTTGTCATCGCCGGTCGCCTCGATGGTCTCCAGGTACTTCGAGCCATACGTCGTCGTCTTCGTGTCGAACTTCCGCTCCCCCAACGACTTGCCGTTGAGGTACAGCTCGACTGTGTCCGCGTTGCTGTACGCCCACACCGACACCGGCTCACCCGGTTTGTGGCCGGTCCAGTCCATCGGCAGCAGGTGCACCATCGGCTCACTGCTCCACTGGCTGCGGAACAGGTGGTAGAAGTCCTTCTCGAACCCGGCGGTGTCGACCGCGCCGAAGAACGACGACTTCACCGGGAACACGTTGTACGGCGTGGGCTCGCCGATGTAGTCGATGCCGGTCCACAGGAACTGGCCGGCGAACCACTTGCGGTCGCGGTCCTTCTTCAGCCCGTACTCGCCGCTGTAGGTCCACGTCTCGAGGTTGTTGTCGTATGAAGACGTGTTGCGCTTGCCCGGCGTGTAGTTCTCGCCTGTGTTGAGCTGATCCGGATCCTGGTAGTAGCCACGGGTCGAAGTGGAAGACGACGACTCGGCCTCGAAGAAGAACTTGGTGGGATAACGGGCATGTAGCTCGTCGATCGAGGACGCGTTGTTGTAGTTCAAGCCCAGCCCGTCGAGCATCTGCAGGATCTGGTCCTGCGGCGAGCCGACCGCGGGCAACCGCCGATACCGGTCGGTGCCCATGACAACCGGGCGGGTGGTGTCGATGGCGCGCACGTCGTCGATGAGCCGCCGGGCGATCGGCGGACCCGCGGCCGAACTGGAGTCGGGGATCTCGTTGCCGATCGACCACATCACCACCGACGGCGAGTTCTTGGCCGCGTGCACCATCTCGCGGAGGTCGGCGCTGCTGTGGGCGTCGAAGAACCGGCCGTAGTCGTACTTCACCTTCGGCGCACGCCAGGTGTCGAACGCCTCGACCTGCAGCAGGATGCCCAGTTCCTCGCACGCCCTGATGAACTGCGGCGAGGGCGGGTTGTGCGAGGTGCGCACGGCGTTCACGCCCATGCTCTTCATGATCCGCAACTGGCGGACGATCGCGTCCATCGAGACCGCGGCGCCGAGCGCGCCCAAGTCGTGGTGAAGGTTGACGCCCTTGAGCTTCATCTCCACGCCGTTGAGCGAGAAGCCGTTGTCCGGGTCGAACGCGAAGTACCGGATGCCCGTGCGCGTGCTGACGGTGTCCACTATCCTGCCGCGCACCCGGATCTCACTGTCCACTGTGTACAGGTTCGGCTGGTCCACCGACCACAGGGCCGGTTCGGTGATCCTGATGTCCGCGGTCGCGGTGCTCGGTTCCGCTGCCAGTGCCGTACGCGTCGTTGCTCTGCCGACGATCCGGCCGCGCGGATCCCTGACCGTCGAGACGATCTCCGCCTGAGCACTGCTCTCGCTGACGGCGGTGGTCGCCACGCGCATCGTGGCGAAACCGGACTTGATCGTGGTCGCGAGGTCGGGCGTCGTCACCTGCACGCCGTGGCGCGTCACGTGCGCGGGCTCGGTCACGACCAGCCGGACGTCGCGGTAGATGCCGCTGCCGGAGTACCACCGGCTGCTCGGCACCTGGTTGCGCACCTTGACCGCGAGAACGTTCGGCGTGCCATCGGTGTGCGCGTTGAGGTCGTAAGCGAATCCGGTGTAGCCATAAGGATGACGGCCGAGCAATACGCCGTTGAGATACACCTCGGAGTCCATGTAGACGCCGTCGAACTCGATCGACACTTTCTTTCCCGCCATCGACCGCGGCAGCGTGAAAGTCTTGCGATACCAACCGAGACCACCCGGCAGAAAGCCCGTACCGGCCCCCGTGTGCGCACCTTCCACCGGATCCAGCCCGATGCTCCAGTCGTGCGGCAGCCGGGTGTCCCGCCACGCCGGATCGTGGTCGCCGGGCTGCGGCGCGTCCTCGCCGGTGGTGTTGACCAGCGCGAACTGCCACGACCCCGTGAAGTCGACGGCCCGTCCTGCCGGTCGAACCTGCTCAGCCTGCGCCGTCGTGTGGGCGCCGCACAGCCCCGCCACCACCGCGCAACCGAGAACGAGTCCCCAGAATTTGTTCGACCATCGATTCGACCGTCGAATAGCCAAAACTCACCGCCCTGTCGCGATTTCCGCGCCCGAAACGCCATACTCGCCCATCTAGGAAAGCGCTTACCTACTCCCTGCGCAAGAGGTAAGAGATGAGGAAACCCATGCACCTGAAACGCTCTGCCGTCATCGGCGTTCTCGTAGGCACGATGGCCGTCACGGAGACCAGCGCCTCGGCGGCAACTCCCGTCCAGGTCTTCATCGCCGGAGACTCCACCGCGTCCACCTACGTGTCATCCCAGGCTCCTCGGGTCGGCTGGGGGCAGGCGCTGCCGGTGTTCCTCACCTCCAGCGCCGTGGCGGTGAACGCGGCCCAATCCGGAGCCAGCTCCAAGAGCTTCGCCGACCAGGGCCGTCTCGACCGCATCCTGGCGCAGCTCAAGCGCGGCGACTACCTGCTCATCTCGTTCGGCCACAACGACGAGAAGAAGGAAGATCCGGCCCGCTACACCGAGCCGTCGACGACCTACAAGTCCTATCTGTCCCAGTACATCGACAAGAGCCGGGCCAAGGGAGCGAAGCCGGTTCTGGTCACGTCTGTGGAACGGCGCCGTTTCACCAGCACGGGCACCATTTCCCCGACCCACGGCGCCTACCCGGCGGCGATGCGCCAGCTCGCGGCAGCCAAGGGCGTGCCGCTGGTCGACCTGACCACGTCCAGCACGGCGCTGTTCAACCGCGCGGGCGTCGAGGGCACGAAGAAGTACTTCATGCACCTGAAGGCCGGCCAGTATCCCAACTACCCCAACGGTGTCGAGGACAACACGCACTTCCAGGCCGCCGGCGCGATCGAGGTGGCGCGACTCGTCGCCACCGCACTGCGCAACCAGGGCGTGCTGCCGTCTACCTCGTTCCGGCGGCTCACCGCCACGATTCCGCCCAACGCGATCGTCTGGCCGACAAGCACTCAGTGACCGAACGTCCTCGTCTCACCTCATTTGAGAGTACGACCATAATTTAATTTCCAGAAGATCTTGGTTCGCAACCACCGACGCGCTATGGTCGTACGATCGTAATCTAAAGCGTCGGGAGCCAGTGATGACAACAAACCAGCAGGTCGCGCTCGTAACAGGCGCCACCTCAGGCATCGGCAAGGCGGCGGCGACCGCACTGGCCGCCGCCGGCTTCGAGGTGATCGGAACCGGTCGCAACACCGCACGAGCCACCCCGCCCGCCGGGGTGACCTACCTCGACCTTGACGTGACCAGCGACGAATCGGTCGCCTCGGCGGTCAAGCAGGTGATCGACCGGTTCGGGCGCATCGACGTCCTGGTCAACAACGCCGGCGTCGGCTCAACCGGCGCAGCCGAGGAGTTCTCGATCACCCAGACGCAGGACATCTTCGACATCAACGTCTACGGCGTCATGCGGACGACCAAGGCGGTCCTGCCGCACATGCGGGCGCAACGGCAGGGACGCGTCATCAACGTCTCGTCCCTCAGCGGGTTCGTCCCCAGCCCGTTCATGACTCTCTACGTCTCGACCAAGCACGCGGTCGAGGGCTACTCCCAGTCGCTGGACCACGAGGTCCGCGAGCACGGCGTCCGGATCCTGCTCGTCGAACCCGGCCCGATCAACACTCCGTTCGCAGGCCACAGCGTGGAAGCCGACACCCCCATGCCGCTCTACGCGGCGGGACGGCGCAACTACGACGAGCTGCTGGAGAAGAACCTCAGCAGCGGAGACGACCCCGCCGTCGTCGCCAAGGTGATCGTCGCGGCGGCCACCGACCGGAACCCGAAACTACGGCGCACCGCCGGCACGACCGCCCGGACCATCAACGCGGTGTACCGCGTCGCCCCGGCCAGGATCTTCGACCGCGTCATACGCAGGTTCAACCGGATGCGCAACTGACGCGTGATCGGCTGAGATGGAGGAAGGCATGGTGCGGTACACGAAAGAACACAAACAGGAGACAAGGCAGCGGATCATCGCGACGGCCGGCCGACGGCTCAAGCGCGACGGCATCGACGGCTCCGGCGTCTCGACGTTCATGAAGGACGCGGGCCTGACCAACGGCGCCTTCTACGCCCACTTCGCGTCCAAGGACAGCCTCGTCACCACCGCGATCGCCAACGAACTGGACACACTGCACGCGAACATCGTCGAGCAGGCGGACCCCGGCGCGGCCGGCCTCGAACAGATCGTGCGTTCGTACCTGTCGGCCGACCACCGGGACGATCCCGTCGACGGCTGCCCCAACGCCGCCTTGCTCGACGAGATCGCGCGCGGCGACGACGCGATCAAGCAGGCGTACACCGACGGTGTGCTGGTCGTCATCGACGGCCTCGCCGCCCGCATGGCACCCGAGGATCCGCTCTCAGCCCGCGTGAAAGCGCTCAGCCTCCTCGGCCTGATGGCTGGGACGCTACAGCTCTCCCGCGCTCTTACGGACCGACAGCTCTCCGACGACCTCCTGGAGCAGGGACTCCGCAATGCCTTGGCCTTGGTGGACGCCGAGCTCAGACCCATGACCGACACTTCCGCAGGCAAGCCGGCACACCCGGCCACGTCGTCCTCCCGTCAGGAAAACGATGACTGAGCAACCGTTCAACTCGCAGCTGCGGGCCGCGCGATTCCTTCCCCGCACCATCATCACCGCCCGAACTCTTCCCACGCTCCGGCTCCTCACCAAGCTCACCGGGAGCACTCGGCGGCCGGACGCGCAGGTCGTCTCCGTGGACACCGACGTGTCGGTACACGTCTTCCGGCCGGCTTCGGCCCGGCCTCGGACGCCGGCGCTGCTGTGGATCCACGGCGGCGGAATGGTGCTCGGCGACGCAGCGCAGGACAGCCGGTTCTGCCGCCGGATCGCCGAGCAGCTCAACATCGTCGTCGTCTCGGTGGAGTACCGGCTCGCACCCGAGCACCCGTTCCCGACACCGCTGGAAGACTGCTACACCGCGCTGCGCTGGCTCGCCCGCCAGGCCGACATCGACCCCGCACGCATCGCCGTCGGCGGCGCCAGCGCCGGCGGAGGTCTGGCCGCCGCGGTGGCGCTGCTGGCGAAGGAACGCGGCGAGATCCGTCCGGTCCTGCAGCTGCTGTCCTACCCGATGCTGGACGACCGGACCACCACCCGCACCGACATCCAACCGCGTTGGCTACGCCTATGGAGCCAGAAGAGCAACCGGTTCGGCTGGCACGCCTACCTCGGTTCCGCCACCGCGGACGGCAATGCGCCCCCGCTGGCCGCGCCGGCCCGCTACGACGACCTCTCCGGCCTTCCGCCCGCCTGGATCGGCGTCGGCACCAACGACCTGTTCCACGACGAGAACGTCACCTACGCCCGGCGACTGCAGCAGGCCGGCGTCGACCGCACCCTTCACGTGGTGCCCGGCGCCTACCACAACTTCGACTCCATCGAACCGAAAACCGGCCTCTCCCAGGCCTTCGTCGAGGCCCAGACCACCGCACTGGCCGAAGCGCTCAACGGCGGCTGAACGCACGGTGGGTTCAGGTCGGTGACCATCGGGCCGGGTGCGCCCCCAGTGGTGCTCCTCAAACCGTGATCCAAGCCTTGTGCATTACACCAGCCGCCGGTCACGAAGAGCTGGGCTGGACGCCGACGAGGCCCCGCTGGAGATGCCCAGCCCCCTCGCCGCGATCGCTGCAACGGCAAGCCTGCACACCGTGGAAGTGGATCTCGCCGACAGAGCCGGCGTGAACGCATCAGTCGCCGGTGTTGGCGAGGTCGGCGAGCGCTCGGCGTCGACGGTCGAGCTCGGCGAGCATCCGGTCGAACAGGTCGAGCGCGACCAACGGCTGGCCCTTGCCGACTTGGACGGCGATTTCGTGCGCGGCGACGGCGACGGTACGAGGCCAGTCCGCCCACCCGGTTTGCTCACCGGGTTCGACCAGTGGCGCCGAAACGATCTTGATGACCTCCTCGGCGACCTTTCCGTCCTCGATCCGGAACGAGCGGATTTCAACGTTCCCCGGATCGCGGGTGGAGATGATCAGGTGGTGCACCTCCGGATCTGCAAATCGAATATGCACTTCCCCGGGATATGCCTCGGATGCCGGGTACGAACAATACACAACAACAGGCTCTTCGCCTTGATAATCCATCTCACGGTAGACCTGAAGTTGTTGCTGGGGATCGAACTGCCAGAAGTCGGGAGAATCTACGCTGTTGATCATGGGAATGTGGCGTTCAGGCTTGTCGGAACCGAACCTGCCAGCCACGACGCCACACGCTGCCCGGGGCAGGTCGGCGAGAACATGCGCGACGATGGCATCCAGTATTGCCTTATCGATGGTAAGCATGGAATGTTCTCCTGAAGCTGTCCTGCGGTGATCATGTGGGAGGATTCAACGCAGTGAGCCTGCGCACCTCAATGAACAGCTGATCCGGCGTGTCATTGCGGAGCGCTGCGGCGACGCCATCGAGTGCGTCCCAGTAGTGCCATTTGTCGTGCCAGTCGAGCGGAATCGAGGTGACCCGTGCGACACACATTCGCACATGTAGCCTCACTCACGTAATAGCGTGCTCACCCTCGTAGGCGGGTTCCTCCCATAGGATGCCCGCTATTGACAGATCCGAGAGCAGTGCGGCGTGAGCTTCACGTGCAAGGCTGCGTTGGGTCGATTTGTCGCGTTGGATGCGTACGTGATCAGCGCTCATTTGTAATGCGGCTGCGACCAATGCGATCACCGCTGTCTTGATGACCTCTTTGACCACGGACTCACCGACGGTGAACGCGCCCGCGGCAGCCGAGGTCAGCGTGATGAATCCGAGTAGCACGAACTTGGACACGAATGCCAGCACGCGATCCAGCAGCGAGTGGTCATTGGTGATTTCCACCTGCCGCAGCTGGCCACGTAGCCACTGAAGCTGCTCGAGCGCGTGCTGGCGTTCGTCGGGGTCGACGTCGCCGTGCCGGGCGAGTGCATGCAGCACGGTCTCGACCCGGTCTGGCGGCAGGTCAAGAAACTCTGCAACTTCAGTCAGCGGCATCGCGGCGACCGCCGAGATGGCCACCAGGTGTGGCACGGCATCCCGCACCAGTTGCCGTGACCTGGCGCCGTCGGCCTGGCTCAGGTAGCTCTCCGTGCTGTCCAGCAGCACGTCGAGGTCACGGACCACGTCGACCAGTGCACTGTTCGCCAGCCGGACATCACCAGAAGCGCGGGCCGCGGCTCGCTCTTCTTCGTGGTACAGAAGGAGTTCGAGCACTGGCGGCGCGGTGGCGGCTGCCTCGTCATCCTGGCGTTGCGGCTGCGCGACGACCTCATCGTCGGGTCGTGCTGGCGGAAGCCGCTCCGCAGCGCGCCGGGCATCGGAGACTATCGAGATGTCGTCGTCTTTTTGTTTCCTGCGGTAGAAGCCCTCCCCACGACCGAAGGGGGTGGAGTAACTCATCACACTCCTCTCGCTGCGTGGGCAAGCTTACTGATCAACAGGGCGGTCCTGTGCCATGGGCGAAGACCTACCTCGTATCGAGACTCCATCCTTGTTCCAGATCCCAGTTCTGACCGCAGTTGCCGATCAAGTGCGTGATCGATGTCGATGAGTCTTGTCCGTTGCCAATGAAGGTCGTCCCGCTGCCACCGAAGTCTGACCGGACGCGACTTTGTGCCACTCAAGTAGACCCGCCCACCAGCACCACGATTTGGCTGACGCCCGCAATGGCCTGCGCCACCACCTCGCCCAGGAGATCATCATGGTGGCCTGGGGTCGGCATCCCGTGGGCCAACCTCGTGGAAGTGGATTGCGCCAACGTCCCGTGCCTGAACCACTGGACCCGAGACCGAGCCATCGATCTGGTTGCAGGCATGGTCGTCGGCCGTCATCCCATCCTCACCGATCCGGCATGACCGGCTACTTGCCGGCACCCACAAACGCATCGATCGACATGAAGTGGCAGAAGCCTGCATCCGGTCAGACTTCGCTGGCAGCGGGACGACCTTCACCGGCAGGGGAAACGAAACCTGGCATCGGTCACGGCCACCAAACACTCACGGACGACGCCCCGCGTGCAACGCGCAACCCTGGACGCGAACCACGAGATGAGCGGCACCGGTGATGTCGGCCAGCGGTGGCCAACCACAGCCCAGCGCGAGCCAGTGGCGTCGCTGCGTCCACCCCGTCGAGGGGCAAGCCAGCTCAGCCTCGGCGACCGGAAGACCGGTGGATTCGTACGGGAGCAGCATCAGGCCACGACCCGAGTTCGGTGGGTGGGCAGCTCGCCCACAACCAGGGCGCCTCCTAGCCGCGCTCCCCAGCATCGCGGGTCGACGGTAGGCGACTGACGACCACGAGCCCGGCGATGCCGAGCACGCCGAGCCCGATGCCGCCGATCAGCCGCGGCGTCTCGACCGCTGAGCACGCCGCCGCGCTGCCGGGGAACCCTGACCCGTTGTCCGCCGAAGTGAACACGAAACCGCAGTTGAGCCGAACGCTGGTGACGAGCCCGCCGACAGTCGGATCCCCGCTGAACAGGTCGGCTGGCAAGAGCATCATCTGGTCGCTGGTGCCCCGGCCCCACGCGTACTTGACGTCGACGTCGTAGGGCACGCCGTCGTCCACGTAGTAGAGCGCGATCCGCGGGACCAGTAGCAGCCACAGCGCGAAGCCGAGCGCGACGACAGACGCGAGCCGCACCCACGGGCGAGGAAGTCGACGCAGGTTCATGCCGCGAACGCTAGCTCCACGCCTCCGGGACCGGACCCACCCTGACCGGAAGATGCCATCCGGCTGCGCCGGAATGATGTGCAGGGCGCGTTCATGGCGTTGACTGCCCATCACGGGTCCTTAGCGGCAGCGGCAGCGAGTTGCTGCCCGCACAGTAAGGCGGGACACGTGTGGTGTGGTTGCGCTGCCTCGATTAAGCCTCACGAGCCGCCTTGCCGGGCACGAGCACGGCTTGCCCGTGATCAGCCCCAGAACGCACGCTCATGCCGACGAGCAGACGACAGGGAGTGCGTCTGATTGATCTCTGTGCGTACGTTCAGCGGGCCTGGCCGATCAGCTGCGAGGGCCGCCCGCACTGTCGGCGCGTCAGGCACACCGGTCCCAGGTTTCAGGGCCGCACTCGCTTGGTTTCGTATGCCCAGATGGCGATCTGGACGCGGTTGCGGGCACCGATCTTGTTCATGAGGCTCGCGAGGTGGAACTTGACGGTGCTGAGGCTGATGTGGAGTTCGTCGGCGATCTCGGCGTTGGTCCGGCCCTGGGCAACGGTCAGTGCGACCTCTTCCTCCCGGTCGGTCAGTGTGACGAGCGGTTGAGCGCGCTTCGAGGAGGTTGCCGAGTCGGCGAAGCTGGCGAGCAGTCGGGCGGTGACGCTGGGGGCGATGAGGGCGTCGCCCTCGGCGGCGGCGTGGATGGCCTGGACCAACAGGTCGGGGCCGGCGTCCTTGAGCAGGAAACCTCTGGCGCCTGCTTTCAGGGCCCCGCTGACATGTTCGTCGGTGTCGAAGGTGGTGATGACGACCACGGCCAGCGGGTCCTCGACGTCGGGTCCCGCGAGCAGGCGGGTTGCCTCGACGCCGTCGAGGTGCGGCATCCGGATGTCGAACAGGCATACGTCGGGCCGTAGCCGGCGGGCGAGCGTCACGGCCTCGTGGCCGTCGGCGGCTTGGCCGATCACGTCGATGTCGGGTTGGCCGTTGAGGATCGTGGTCAGTCCCGCTCGGATGATGTTCTGATCGTCGGCGATGATCACGCGGATGGTCATGCGAGAGCCTCTCGCCTCGGGATCACCGCGTGGACCGTCCAGCCGTGGTCGGGGCCTGGGCCCGCCTCGAGGGTTCCCCCGAGCAGCGTCACGCGCTCAGCCATGCCCACGAGCCCATAGCCTGGCACACGGGAGTTGGACAGGCCGCGCTCACCGTCGTCACTGACGCTCAACCGCACGGTGTCGGTGCCGCCGTCCACGAGGACGTGCACCTGGGTCGCGTGCCGTGCGTGGCGCTTCGCGTTGGTGATCGACTCCTGGGCAACCCGGTACAGCGCCGCCTCGACCGAGGGTCGCAGATCGTTGAGATCGCCGCACTGCTCGACATCGATCCGCAGACCCTGATCTCCTTCCCCTGTGGCCAAACCCTCGATGTCGGCCACGCCGCGTTGGGCGAACACCTCTGGCGTGCCGTTGCCCCGGCGGAGGGACCCGACCATGGAGCGCATCTCGGCCAGAGTGCGCGACGCCTCGCCCTCGATGACTTCGAGTGCCCTGGCGGCTCCGTCCAGGTCGCGTGAACTGGCCAGGAATCGTCCCGCCTGTGCCTGAATTGCGATAGCGGACACGTGATGAGCGACGGTGTCGTGCAACTCCCGGGCCAGCATCTCCCGCTCGTGGAACCGGACCCGCTCGACCCGTTGGGTGCGGACGATGCGCTGGTAGCGGACCAAGACGCCGAGCACGGCGGGGAACAACAACACAACCAAGCCACCGCTGGCATCGGCGACGCCGGGGAAGTCGGTTGTGACGGCAACGAGCCATTCCAGCAGCACGATCGCCAACCCGATCGCCGTCTGCCGGCTGGTTCCCCACCGGAACAGCGAGTACACGAGAACCACGACGAACGTGCCGGCGTACAGCGAAAAGGGCTCGCCGCCAACGAAGACCGCCGCCAGGTCGACCACCATCAACCCGCCGAACCCCAGTCCCACCGCGGCAAGCGGGCGAACTCGCCGCCACAGCATCGTGAGCGCCAACGTCAAACCGAACACGACGCCGACGGGACGCCACACCATGTCGTCGCGAACGACGACCTCCGCCATCGCCGTTCCCGCCACCCCCGCGACGAGCAACCAGTCGCGCCACACGCGAACCGGTGGACTCTCGCCGTCAGGCTCCATCCGCAGCCAACCGGGAGTTCTCCTCACCAGCCACAGAATAGGGCCTCGGACGAGACAGCGGATCGACCGAAAAGGCAGGTCCAGCCCTGGCCGATCGGTCAGGGCAACACTGACCGAGACCCCGGTGTGCCACGAACCCGACGCGATGACACTGGACATCCTCGCCCAACCAGAGGAGCAGATCCCGTGATGACGCCAAGGCAGTACCGAGACACCCCGGTCGATGTGAAGCTCGTGCTCTGCTCCCTGTGGGTCACGATGCTTTTCGTGTTCGCCTACGTCGACATCTTCGGGCTCTACCGCGCTGATGTCCTCGACGCCGCGCTCGACGGCAAGATGGCGACCACGGCATTCACGGTCAACCAGGTGTTCCTGACCTCCACCCTGATCTACATCCTGCCGCCAATCCTGATGGTGGTTCTGACACTCCTCCTCACACCACGGGTCAACCGAACCGTCAACATCGTCGTCAGCTTCCTCTACATGATCACCATCATCGTGTCGTGCATCGGCGAGACGTGGATCTACTACCTCGTCGGCAGCCTCATCGAAGTGATACTCCTTGCCGTCATCGCCCGAGCCGCCTGGAAATGGCCGCCACCGACGGTCGCACCCTCGCTGCCATAACTGACCGAGGCCGCGTCAGAAGCCGGGGAACACGCGACGCAGGTCGTCGAGCGTGACGCTGCCCTCGACGGTGACGCCGTTGTCGTACGGCGCCTTGAGACGGCCGCTGATCAGACGGACGAACGCTTCCTGCGGTCCGTTGAACGTCGCGGAAGGTGACTCGAGGTGGTCCACCACGGTGGCCACGTCGTCGATCACCAGCCCGGCGCCGGGGGCCGAGACGGACACCGGGGCCGCGAGCTCGGCCGGCTTCGCGAGGAAGCTCACCAAGAAGTCCATGGGCCCGGCCAGGAGGTCGACGAGCACCGCGGCCGAGTCGGCGTTCACTCCGGCGTGTGGGTCGAAGGCCACGCGCACGTCCCACGAGTGGTTGGCCACCTCGTTGAGCCGCATGGCCAGGGCGGTCAGCAGCGGGACCGGCTCCGGCAGGAAGCCGAGGTCGACGGTCAGCGACGAGCGCTGCTCGGGCGTGAGCGCCTCGACCATGTCGAGCAAGCGGCCGTCGTGTTTCAGGAAGCCCTCGGCCTGCGCCCGCGGCGCGGACGCGTCCCAGCGGGCCCAGATCGTCTGGTTGTCCTCGGCCGCCACGGTCTCTCCGGTGGCCCGGGCGATCGGCGCATGGCCGATCTCCGCGCCGCTGCCGAGGTGGGACAGAGCCTGGGCGACGGTCCACTCCGCGGCGCCGCTGGTGACGGCCAGCTGATGATCGGTGAAGGTGCGGACGAGACTCGCGAGCATGTCATGCTCGGCGCGCAGGACGGTGATCGTGCGATCCACGAGTTGACTCATGCCATCCCCAACTCCCGAACCCACGCATGTGTTCCGCTGATCAACTCCACACCGGCTCGCCGCCCTACAGGTCCCTCTCACCCACACGACTCTCGTCTGTCCGCTGCGTCGCTGCCCAATCGCGGATCGCGGCGACGAACTCCTCCGGCGCATCGGACTCCACGTAGGTGCTGGCACCCTCGACGATGACCGTCTTGTGGTCGATGAAGGTCGCTTCCAGTCGCTCGCGCTCGTGGGGCCGGAAGGCGATGTCGGCGTCACCCCACACGATCAGTGTCGGCAGGTGGGCGAGGTCGGCAAGGCCGGCCTCGACCTCGGCGAAGAAGGCCCGGCTGGCGAGGACCCTGCCGGGGAGTACGGCGGAGGCCTGGCGCCGCTCAGGGGTGTCCAGCGCCCGGCGGTAGTGAGTCATCTCGGCTGCGGTCGGCTTCCGCTTTCGGTGGCCGGTGGGGATGAACGCGTTGACGAGGAAGTTGGAGCCGTCGGACCAGGAAGCGGATCGGAGTCCGCCGGCGGTGCGAGAGAAGGCCTCGAAGTGAAGGACGCCGTTGACCGGCCAGGCCCAGGTGTTGGCGAGCACCAGCCGATCGAAGACGCCCGGCCGCCGCTGCACGGCGGCCAGGCCGATCGGGCCGCCCCAGTCCTGCCCGACCAGAGTGGCTCCATCGAGGCCAAGCGCGTCGACAAACCCGGTGACCACGTCTGCGTGCTCCTCGGGCAGGTAACGGTAGCCGGGCTTCGGCGTCGACAGCCCGAAGCCCGGGTAGTCGAGGGCGATGCACCGGAAGTCCTCGCGCAGCGCGCGGATCACGTCGCGCCAGAGGAACGACCAGGTCGGGTTGCCGTGCAGGAACAGCAGTGTGGGACCTGACCCCTCGTCGACGTAGTGCACGGTGTGCCCGTCGATGTCGACGAAGCGGCTCTCGAACGGGAACAGGCTGTCGTCGACCCAGGCGGGCCGCACGCTCTTGGTGGTATCAGCCATGACGGCCCCTCTCCGCTCGGTCTTGCCGTAGACTTGAGGTTGTCAAGCGCACTTGAGATAGTCAAGTAGAGGGCATAATGCGTAGCTACGGCCAGTACTGCGGGCTCGCCCGGTCGCTCGAAGTCGTCGGCGACCGGTGGAACCTGCTCATCGTCCGCCAGCTTCTCATCGCCCCCGCCCGCTACCGGGACCTGATCAACGGCCTCCCCGGCATCGCGACCAACCTGCTCGCCGACCGGCTCCGCGACCTCGAGGCCTCCGGCGTGGTCGAGCGGCGACTGGCCGGCGAGGGCAGCGTGGTCGAGTACGTCCTCACGCCGTGGGGTGCCGAGCTGCGCCAGCCGATCGAGAGTCTGATCCGCTGGTCCACCCCGCTGATGGTCCGCGGCCCCGACGGCGACTCCTTCCGCCCGGAGTGGCTCACCCTCGCCGTCCCCGCCCTGCTCGATGCCAGGGTCAAGGTCCGCGCCTCGGCGACGGTCGGCCTCGAGATCGGCGACCCGCCCCTCCAGCTCCGCGCGACGCGCTCCGGCTTCGAG
>NZ_VSRL01000127.1 GCF_012184385.1 Lentzea indica | reverse complement strand
CGAGCCGGGCCGCGACCGGACGGTGCACGCGACCATGATCACCGCACGCGGAGCCGGGCTCAAGGCGGCTCCGCGCGAGGTCACGCCGGAGCTGCTCACCCGGCTGATCGAGGACTCGAAGCTGCAGCGGGCCGCGGGTGAGGTTCGTGACGAGATTGCCTCGATGCCCTCACCGGCGGACGTCGCCGATCAGTGGGAAAGCCTCAGCCGTTGGGGTCGCGACCCGCGAGATTGACCCCGGCGTAATAAGACCGCGCCTAATGTGATCGTGTGCGCATACTCTTTTCGAGCTTAGGCTCGCACGGACACACGTACCCGTTACTCCCGCTCGCGATCGCCGCCCGCGAGCAGGGACACGACATCCTCTACGCCGTCGATCCCGGGTTTCACCCGACGGTGGAAAAGCTGGGTTTCACGGCGGTCGACGCGGGCGTGAGCATCGGGGACGCCTTCCGCCAGGTCAACGAATTGCACGGCACATCGGAGTTTCAAAGGGAAATGCTGCGGCAAACTGCCGTTGAGGCCTTCGGATCTGTGCTGCCGAGGGCCTACGCGACCGACCTGAAGCCGGTGCTGGAACGGGACAAGCCCGACCTGGTCGTCTTCGAGATCGTCAACCCCGGCGCCGGTCTCGCCGCCATGCGGGCGGGGATCCCCGCCGTGTGCCACGGTTTCGGCAAGATGGACGAAACAACGGTCCCGGAGGCCATGAGCGACCTGTTGCTGGAGTACGCCGCCGAACTCGGTATCAGTGTGCCGAATGGGCAGCATTACGGACTTGGATCACCGTACATCGACGTCTTCCCGCCGTCTTTGCAGGATCTGGCGTATCTCTCCGAAGTGGAACGAATTCCGATGCGGCCGACGCCGTTCGCCGAACCCGGTGAACTGCCCGGCTGGGTGACCGGGCACGAAAAGCCGCTGGTGTATCTGACGTTCGGCACCGCGTTCGCGAACGAGGACCTGCTGCGGACCGCGATCGCCGGACTGTCGGGGCTGGACGCCGAGGTGCTGGTCGCGACCGGGCCGCTGGTCGAGCCGTCCGCGCTGACCGACGTGCCCGGCAACGTGCACGTGCTGCAGTGGGTGCCTCAGGCGGATCTGCTCGCGCACGCAGATCTCGTGGCGCACCACGGCGGCTCCGGCACCACCGTGGCCGCGATGACGCACGGCGTGCCCCAGCTCGTGCTCCCGCAGGGGGCCGACCAGTTCCGGAACGCCGAGATCGTCGCGAACGCCGGACTGGGCGCACAGCTCGTCGGCGAGCAGTTCACGGCGGACGCGATGCACGAGGCCGTCCAGAAGCTGCTGCGGGACAACGACGTGCACGCCGCGAACGCGGGCATCGCCGCAGAGATCGCTGAGATGCCGCACCCCGATGACGTCGTGCCGAAGCTCGTGGAACTGGCCGGCTGACGCGGCGGAACCGGTGCCTACTCGCTGGGCACCGGTTTCAATGCTGCCAACGCCTCGTCCACCGAGTCGTGCAGCGACAGCACGTCGGCCACTCCCGTGACCTGCAACGGTCTCCTCACCGCGCGATGCGGTGCGACGACGTGGAAGCCCGTGCCGTGCTTTTCGGCGAGCTCGTGGGCGGTGATCAACGTGGAGATGCCGGTCGAGCCGAAGAAGCTGACCTCCGTGAGGTCGGCGACCACGGCGGGTCCACCGGACTCGACGCCGAGACGAAGCGCGTCCAGCACCACGTCGGCAGTGTCGACGTCGATCTCGCCTTCCACCGCGACGACCACCACACCGGCGATGTCTGCGGCACGCACCGTGAGCAGCGGTGACTCCTTGAACCGATCTTCGTTCACCAGCACTCCCCGGTGGCCGAAGCACATGGATACCGGTCCGAGCACCCTGCTGAACCCGGCTGAGACTTCGACGTTACGGCTGTTGGATCCACACCACAACCTATTGCACACCCAAACGCCGGACGGCGGCGACCAGCTCGGTGTTGCGGACGCCTTTGGCCACGTAGTCGGACACGCCCGCACGGCGCATCTCGTCGACCGCACCAGAATCGGTGTAGGCGGAGAACGCCAGGATCCGCGTGGCGGGCGCGTGCTGCAGGATCTCGGCCGCCGCGTACGAGCCACCGCCGAACGGCATCCGGACGTCGAGCACGACCACCGCCGGCGAGTGCCGTTCAGCCAGCTCGACCGCCTCGCGGGCGTCCGCGGCGACCGCCACGACCTCCAGGTCCGGCTCGTCGTCGAGCACGTCGCGCAGGACGTCCCTGATCAGGGGATCGTCGTCGGCGATCAGCACACGGACGATCACGGCCGCACGTCCGGCAACCAGAACTCGACCACCGTGCCCCCGCCGTCCTGCCGTGTCACGGTGCACCAGCCTCCAGCGGCCTCCGCTCGTTCCCGCATCTCGATCAGGCCGAAGTGACCCGCGTTCGGGTCGAGATCGGGCAGCCCGACGCCGTCGTCCACGACCTGGACCAGAAACCCGCGATCCACTGTGGACAGATTGATCGTGACGGACGAGGCACGCGCGTGCTTGCGGACGTTGGTCAACGCCTCCTGGCAGACGCGGAAGATCGTGATGGCCGCGTGGTCACCCGGATCGCGTTCGAGCTCGTTGTGGATCTCCCCCGTCATGGCGGTGTCGGCGAGGTACGCGGCCAGCAAGTCCCGCAGCCCCTGCCGCTCGATGCCGGGCGGGCGGACGCGGAACACCAGGTTGCGCAGCCTGCTGATGGCGGTGCGCACCGCACCGTCGAGCTGCTCCACGGTGTCGCGGTGCTCGGCGGGCACCTTGCGGGCGAGCAGCTGCAGCCGCATGTCGACAGCGACCATGGCCTGGATCGTGTCGTCGTGGACGTCCCACGCGATGCGCTGGCGCTCCTGCTCCTGCGCCTCGACGAGGTGCGCGAGCAGCCTGCGCCGGTCGGTGAGCTGCTGCTCGGCGCGCCGCCGTTCGGTCATGTCGCGGGTGACCTTGCCGAACCCGCGCAGTTCACCGGTGTCGTCGTAGAGCGCTGTGATGATCACGTTCGCCCAGAACCGGGTGCCGTCCTTGCGCACCCGCCAGCCCTCGTCCTCGAGCGCGCCCTCTGCCTTCGCGACCCGCAGCTCCCAGTCGGGCTTGCCGGACCTGACGTCCTCCGGCGGGTAGAACGCCGAGAAGTGCCGTCCGATGATCTCCTCGGCGGCATAACCCTTGATGCGCTCGGCACCGGCGTTCCAGCTCACGATGTGCCCGCCGGGGTCGAGCATGAAGATCCCGTAGTCGCGCACGCCCAGCACGAGCAGCCGGAAGAGGTCGCTTTCCCGCCAGTCGTCCGGTTGCACGGCCTCATCATGGTGGTCAAGCCGTCAGCTCACACCAGACGACCTTCTGACCAGCACGTTCCGCGACGCCCCACCTCTCGCCGAGCTGGGCGACGAGCTGGAGTCCCCAGCGTCCGGCGCGCAGCTCGGGGTGGGCAGCGTCGTCGTCGACGACCTCGACCAGCACCCGGTCATGACCACCGACGAGGCGCACGATCGGACGGCCGCTGCCGTGGCAGACGGCGTTGGTCGTGAGCTCGTTGACGATCAGCACGACGTCGTCGTGGTTGCCGAGATAGCCGCAGATCCCCGCGACGCGGCGGGCGAAGTCGCGGGCCAGCGCCACACCGCCGCGCCGGTTCGTCTCCGGGAGTGAGAACTCGGCTTCGGTGAGCGAACTCGTGGCCACGCAAGCACAGTGCACCAGCGGAGATCGCGGAAGCAGACGCAGGTGACTCAGGCCGCCTGGTGCAGTTGCATCAGTCGAGCAGGCCCTCGCGGCGCGCGATGGACACCGCCTCCAGCTTGGAGCGCGCGCCGAGCTTGTCGAGCACGCGCTGCACGTGGTTGCGCGCGGTGTTGCGGGCGACGCCGAGCCTGCTGGAGATCTGGTCGGTGCCCGCGCCGTCCGCAAGCAGCAACAACGTCTCCTGCTCGCGTGCGGTGAGCGTGGCGCCCGCGGCCCTGACCCTGCCTGTCAGCCGGTCCAGCACCCCCGCCAGCAGCTTCGGGTCGAACACGACCTCTCCTGCCGCGACCTTGCGCACCGCCTCGACCAGCTCGTCCAGCCGCGCCGACTTGAGGATCAGCCCTGCCCCACCGGCCTCGGCGACGCGTGCGGCGACCGACGCCGTGGCTTCACCGGTCAGCACCAGCACCTTGGCGCCACCTCTGACGAGCTCCGGGATCAGCGCGGTGCCGTCGCCGTCGGGGAGTCTGCGGTCGAGGAGGACGATGTCGGGCCTGCCACGACGGATGTCCGCGAGCGCGGCCACGACGGTGGACGCGCGGGCGATCACCTCGATCCCGGCGCCTTCCAGCGCCAGCCCGATCGCCTCGGCGACCATGTCGTGGTCCTCCACGAGAACCACTCGGGTCATGCACGTCAGCGTACGGCGTACCTGAAGTTCCGCGACCGTCCGACGACGAACGACCGCACCACGTCGAACACCTCCGCGTGCTGCTTTTCGACGTCGAGCCGCGGCGAGATCAGCTTGAGCAGATGGGTCGCTTCGGTCTTGAGCGCGCCGCCGAGCGGGATGATGCCGAGGAAGATCGGCACGCTGGAGTTGGCGGCCATTTTTCTCACGCCGTGCAGCGCGTCCAGCGGCAGGTCGTTCAGCAGGACGTTGTCGCCCTGGTAGGTGTGCGGCGGCAGTGGTTTGCCGGCGGCTTCCGCGAACGGCTTCGCGCTGAGTTCCTCGCTCAGCCTCGGCGCGACACGCAGGTGGTCGATGTCGAACGGTTTCGTGCTCGCGTAAGTCACACGCACCACCTCGCCAAGGGTGGTGAGCGTCGGCGTGACGTGGTCAGGCAGGTCCCACGTGTGGAACGCCTCGAACACCGCTTCCGCGTGCCCGGCGTCGAAGAACATCTCGCCCGCGTGGACCTGGTCGACCTCGACGAGCTCGAACTCCAGCGCGGTGATGACGTCTCCGACCTTCTCCGTTCCGCGGACGCGATCGCTCGCGAAGCCGAACTCGCGCGCCAGCACGCTGTACCCGCCGCCGAGCGTGTAGCCCACGACGCCGACGTCACTCGCGTCGCCGCTGAGCGGGGCGAGTCCGTGTGGCGCGGCTTTGTCGATCACCTGCTGCCACACCGCGCCGGCTTCCGCTTTCGCGGTCCTGGCCGCCGGGTCGATCTCGACCCCGTTCATGCGCCGGGTGGAGATCAGGACGCCGGTGGTCGTCGTGGTCAGGCCGTGGCCGGTGGCCTGGATCGCGTACTCGTGGCCGTGGGTTTCGGCGTAGCGCACGGCTTCCTCGACGTCCTGCGCGTTCTCCACCGCGAAGATCACCTGAGGTTCGTGGCGGAGTCCGGTCTGGAATCCGCTGCGTTCGTCGTCGTAGCCGGTGTCGCCGGGATAGAAGATCTGCATGTCTCCAGCGTGGTCGACCTGCATCTATATGTCCAAGATCTAGTTGTGCTCAGTTCTATAATCACCGCTTATGGAGCTTCGGCAGCTTGAATACTTCGTCGCGGTCGCGGAGGAAGCCTCGTTCACGCGCGCGGCGGAACGGGTGCACGTCGCGCAGCCCGGTGTCAGCGCGCAGATCCGGCGGCTGGAGCGGGAGCTCGGGCACGATCTGCTGGACCGGTCGGGGCGCACCGTCACGTTGACCGACGTGGGCGCGGCGGTGCTGCCGCTGGCGCGGGCGGCACTGGGTTCGGTGGAGTCGGCCCGGCGCACCGTGGAGGAGATGGCCGGACTGGTGCGCGGTGTCGTGCGCGTCGGGATGGTCGTGTCCTGCGGGATCATGGACCTGCCTGAGCTGCTGTCGTCGTTCCACTCCTCGCACCCCGACGTGGAGATCACGTTGGTGGAGGCCAACTCCGACTCGTTGATCGAGTCCCTTGTGGATGGCCGGCTGGACTTCGCTCTGGTCGGGTACGCCGGTTCGACACCTGACGGGCTGTCTGTGCGGGTGCTGGCCGACGAGCCGCTCGTGGCCGCGGTCGCTGCTTCGGATCCCTGGTACGGCAGGGAGTCCGTGACGCTGGACGAGTTGCTGGAGCGCGGGTTGATCAGCCTGCCACCGGGAACCGGGCTGCGTGGGGCGTTGGACGAGGCCTGCGGTTCGCGCCGGCCGCGCATCGCGTTCGAGGCATCCGCGCCTCCGATGGTGATCACGCTGGCGCAACGCGGACTCGGCCCGGCGATCCTGGCGTTGTCGATGACCGACGGGTTGCACGCCGTTCGGATCACCGACCCTTCGCCGTGGAGCCGGCTCGCCTTCGCGTGGCGCACGGAAGGCCCGCACAGTCCGGCCGCGCGGGCGTTGATCCGGCTCGTGGAAAACCAGGTGACAGCGAATTAGGGCTCTGTCACGATCATCAGCATGTTCCTGACGGCTGAGTGCAACACGTTCGCAGGTGTTCCTGCGGGCGCGCTCGCCGTTGCCTCGGCACAGCTGGCCGGCGCCCGACTCTGACCCTTCTCCAGTCCCTCCTTCAGGACCGCTGGGGGAGGGTGGTTGCGGTCCAACGGTTCTGAACCTCCAGCTGTTCTTCCGAGGAATAGGGCGATGAAGCAAGAGTTCGTGCGCGCCAAGCCGCACCTCAACATCGGCACCATGGGCCACGTCGACCACGGCAAGACCACCCTGACCGCCGCCATCACCAAGGTTCTGTCCGAAATGGACCCTTCGGGCACCACCTTCACGGCGTTCGACCGCATCGACCGCGCGCCGGAGGAGCTGGCTCGCGGCATCACGATCAACATCGCGCACGTCGAGTACGAGACGCCCACGCGTCACTACGCGCACGTCGACATGCCCGGCCACGCCGACTACGTGAAGAACATGATCACGGGTGCGGCGCAGCTGGACGGCGCGATCCTCGTGGTGTCCGCGGAGGACGGCACGATGCCGCAGACGCGTGAGCACGTGGTGCTGGCGCATCGGGTGGGCGTGCCGTACGTGGTGGTGGCGCTGAACAAGGCCGACGCGGTGAGCGACCCCGAGCTGCTCGACCTGGTGGAGCTGGAGATCCGTGACCTGCTCTCCCAGTACGGCTTCGACGGCGACGCCACGCCGGTGGTGCGGGTGTCCGGCCTGCGCGCCCTGCAGGGCGACCCGTCGTGGACGGAGTCGGTGGTCCGGTTGCTGGAGGCGGTGGACGAGCACATCCCGGTGCCTTCGCGTGACCTGACCGGCCCGTTCCTGATGCCGATCGAGAACGTCATGACCATCACCGGTCGCGGCACCGTCGTGACCGGCGCGGTCGAGCGCGGTGTGCTCGGCCTCGGCGACACCGTCGAGGTGATCGGTCTCGGTTCCGCGGTGACCTCGGTCGCCACGGGCATCGAGACGTTCGGCAAGCCGATGCAGCAGGCCCAGGCGGGAGACAACGCCGCGGTGCTGCTGCGCGGGGTGAAGCGCGGCGAGGTCCGGCGCGGCCAGGTCCTGGCCCTGCCGGGCAGCGTGGCGCCGCACACCCGGTTCCGCGCGTCGGTGTACCTGCTGTCCCACGCGGAGGGCGGCCGGCACACCGGTATCGCGTCGAACTACCGCCCGCAGTTCCACTTCCGCACCGGCGACGTCGTCGGTGTGGTGGAGCTCGACAGGACGCTGGCCATGCCAGGTGACACCGTCGAGGTCACGGTGGAGCTGGGCAAGGCGGTGGCCATGGACACCGGGCTCGGCTTCGCGATCCGCGAGGGCGGCAAGACCGTGGGTGCCGGCACGGTCGGCGAGATCCTCGCCTAGGGCGGTGGTGACGACCCGAGAAGGTGGTCGCGCTGCCTTGGAGAGGCGCGGCGGGACAGGTGTCCCGCCGCGCTTTTCACTCTTGGCCGAGCCAGCGTTGAAGAGTGCGCAGCCGGTCGGCAGGAAACGGTCCGGCGTCCCATTGCCGGGCGTACCCGGCCTCGCCCAGCCGGGTCAGCAGTGCCTGCGCCGCAACGGCCACCGTGCGCACGAGACTGCGCAACGGCAGGTCGGCGGAGAGGACGAGGTTCCCCAGGTCGTCCGGCGAGTTCGCCGAGCGGTCGGGAAGAACCAGAAGCCGCACGTGGGCCTGGGTGTCCACCGAGATCAGCCAGCGGAACTCGGTCGGCTCGGCGTCCCAGGAGACCCGTACGTGCCGGCCGCCGGTGGTCAGGGTCACCAGGGCTTCGAGCAGATCGTCCAGCGCGGGTGTGAGGAACGAGGCGT
This sequence comes from Lentzea indica, assembly GCF_012184385.1. Classification (GTDB taxonomy): domain Bacteria; phylum Actinomycetota; class Actinomycetes; order Mycobacteriales; family Pseudonocardiaceae; genus Lentzea; species Lentzea indica. Next base: position 17,866 of record NZ_VSRL01000127.1, on the reverse strand, counting down.
GCAAACGCCGCTGCCCGCGACTGTCACCGACCACCACGAGCAGCCAGCCCACGTGGACCAGTTCGGCGGTGAAGGTGAACGTGTCAGGTGGGCGAAGTCTTGTGCGGGGCGGGGTCGCGGCGAGGAGGCCGCGGAGATCGACGTTGTCCGGACTGGAGATCGAGCGGGCCAGGTAGAGCTCATCGAGCGGCCGGACGAGCGCGAGCAACTCGCGGGCGCCTTGACTGGCAAGGCGTGCAAGGCGGTACGCAGAACGGCGCGTCCCTCGGCCGGGTCGTCCGACGGGCAGCACGGATAGGGCACTGGATCGGACTCGGCGCGGGCGATCACGCCAGCCGGGCCGTGCACGAACCGGGTCCACTCGGCGAGGGCTTCTGCGATCGCTCCTGGATGGAAGCGCGTGCGTTCGAGCTCAGCCATGGCACGCGATGTGGATGCGGAAACACGGGAAACTTGACGGATCGGCTGCCTCTGCCGAATCGGCTGGCGAGCGCGAACCTGTGCGGGGCGCCTACGCGGCATGGCCCTTTCTGGTGGTCATGGCCGCCATTCTGCCGGATCCGAGTCGGCGGAGCAGACTCCTGGGATGAACCCGGTTCTGGAGCTGTTCCGCCGCGCCGCCGCGACCGACGACGCCGACGCGATGCGAGAAGGCGTCGAGTTGATGTTCGGCGATCTGGACGCCGAGTCCGAGTACGAGCTCCGAGCGCCCGACTACGTGATGGAGATGCCGCAGTCGGGGGAACGCATCCGCGGCAGGGACAACATGCTGGCGATGCAGTCCAGCTTCCCCAAGCCGCCCTCGATCACGTTGAGACGGGTGGCCGGTGCCGGGAGGTTCTGGACGGTCGAAGGCGTCAACGACTACGGCGACGAGGTCTGGCACGTCATCGTCGTGTGGGAGCTGAACGACGACGGGCGGATCCTGCGCGACACCCGGTACTACAGCCAGAAGTTCGATCCGCCGGAGTGGCGGCGCCACTGGGTGGAGCTAGCCTGACCTGTCGCTGACCGAGTGCGCGGCGCCGACCGGCTTCGACTCGGGTGAACCGCGCTGGCGCAGGTAGACGCTGAGGATCGCCATCGACGCGATGGCGAGGAACTCGGACTGCCAGTTCTGCAGCGACCGGTTCCAGAAGTCCGAGCTGAAGAAGTACTGGACCAGGCCCATCTTCTCGGCCAGCGGGTCGGAGTTGTTGGCGTACCAGCCGGTGATCCACTGCATGGTCCACGAGAACAGGAACAACGCGAGCATCGCGAGGCCGAGCGACTTCGAGTACAGCGCCGTGCGCCAACCGCCGGCGCGCGCCCACTTTGGCGAGGACTCGCTCACGTGCTCGCCCAGTTGCTGCTCGCGGTCGCTCTCCGGACCGACCTTGTCGAGCGGCTTCGACTCGGGAGAACCTTTTTGGATCAGCCACACGGTGGCCCAGACGTACAGGAAGAACTGCAGGTACTCGGACTGCCAGTTCTCCACCACGTCGACCCAGTAGTCCGCGGAGAACAGGTACGGCCCCAGTGCCAGCTCCGGCTGACCCAGGGCAGCCTGACGCTCGTTGTAGTCGGCCTGTCCGGCGAACAACTGGCCGACCAGCGCGGCCAGGAAGAGCCCGGCGAAAACGAGCGTCAGGCTGTGCTCGCGCAGGAATCTCCTCATAGGACCGGGTGCCCCGCGCATCTGCTGCTAAACATCGATCAACGGCACGACTTCCTTGGCCCAGAACTCGAAGAACTCCCGCTGTGAAGGCCCGATCTGCTGCACATAGACCTCGTCGAACCCGGCCTCCGCGAACTCCTTGATCTTCTCCGCGTACCGCTCGGGATCCGGGCCGCAGGGAATCGCCTTCCGGATCATCTCCGGCGTGACCAGCTCCGAGGCCTGCTCGAAGTGGCGCGGTGTCGGCAGCACCTGGGCCAGTTCGCCGGGCAGGCCGTCGTTGGGCCACAAGCGATGCGCGGTGGCCACAGCGTCCTCTTCGGACTCCGCGTAGCAGACCTTCAGCCCGCTCTGGGCCGGTCCGCGCCCGCCTTCCGCACGGTACTGCTTCACCAGGTCACCGGAAGGACCGACGCAGATGTAGCCGTCACCACACCGCGCCGCGAGCTTGACCGCCTTGGGCCCGAACGCGGACACGTAGATCGGCACCGGCCGTTCGGGCATGGTGTAGATCCGCGCGTTCTCGACGGTGTAGTGCTTGCCGTGATGGGTGAGCTCGTCGCCCTGGTGCAACGTGCGGATGACGCCGATCGCCTCCTCCAGCATCTCGAGCCGCACGTCGGCCGACGGCCAGTGCGTGCCGAGCACGTGCTCGTTCAGCGCCTCGCCGCTGCCGACGCCGAGCACGAACCGGCCCTCGCACTGCACGGCCGCCGTGGCCGCCGCCTGCGCGATGACCGCCGGGTGGATGCGGACGATCGGGCAGGTGACGGCGGTCGTGATCGGCAGGGAGACCGTCTCGGACAACGCGCCGATCGTGCCCCACACGAACGGCGACTGGCCTTGCTCGTCGTTCCACGGGTGGTAGTGGTCGGAGATCCACAACGCCTCGAAGTCCTGCTCCTGCGCCATCTTCGCGTGGCGGACCAGGTCACGTGGTCCGTGTTCTTCCGAGGACAGGAAATAGCCCAGTTTCACGGCAGCAACTCCTGGATCTTGGTCTGCAGGCCTCGGCGCAGCACCTCCCAGGCGTCGGGATCGCCGCGCAGCACCGCCTCGGTCATGTCCTTGATCTGGTCGAACGTCGCGTGCGGCGGGATCGGCGGCACGTTCGGGTCGCAGCGCACGTCGAGCACGACGGTGCCTTCCGAAGCGAGCGCGGTCTCCCAGGCCGTGCCGAGCCGGTCGGCGAGTCGACCTCGATGCCCTGCAGGCCGATCGAGCGCGCGTAGGCCGCGTACGACACGTCCGGAAGTGATTGCGACTCCTCGAACTTCGGTGCGCCGCCCATCGCGCGCAGCTCCCACGTGACCTGGTTGAGGTCGTTGTTGTGGAACACGCACACAACGCATCGGATGCCGTAACGCTTGAGCGTCAACAACTCCGCCATGCCGTTCATCTGCATCGCGCCGTCACCGACCAGTGCGATCAACGGCCGGTCCGGCTGGGCGAAAGCGGCACCCAACGCGTAAGGAACCGCGCAACCCATCGTGGCCAGGGTGCCGGACAGCGAGGACCGCACGCCCTCCCGGATCCGGAGCAGCCGCGCGTACCAGTTCGTCGCCGAACCCGAGTCCGCGGTGACGATCGCGTTGACGGGCAGGCGTTTCGACAGCTCCGACACGATCCGCATCGGGTTGACCGGATCAGCGGGCACTTGGGCCTGCCGCTCCACGACCTCCCACCAGCGCTCGACGTTCGACTCGATCTTCTGCCGCCACGAACGGTCGGTCTTGCGTTCCAGCAACGGGATCAGCGCGCGCAACGTCTCCCGCGCGTCACCGACGAGGTTGACCTCGGTCGGGTAGCGCATGCCGATCGCGCGGCCGTCGACGTCGATCTGCACACCGCGCGCCTTGCCGAACTGCGGCAGGAACTGCGAGTACGGGAAGTTCGAACCGACGATCAGCAACCGGTCGCAGTCACGCATCAACTCGTACGAGGGCCTGGTACCCAGCAGCCCGATCGACCCGGTGACGTACGGCAGGTCGTCAGGCAGCACGTCCTTGCCCAGCAACGCCTTCGCGACACCCGCACCGAGCAGGTCGGCGACCTCGCGCAACTCGGCAGCAGCCCCGCGGGCGCCCTGGCCGATCAGGATCGCGACCTTCTCGCCCGTGTTGAGCACGTCGGCCGCGCGCCGCACCTCGTCGTTGGCCGCCACGACGCACGACGACGGACGGGACGGCGGGCTGGACGGGACGTACTTGAACTCGTGCTTGGGCGGCTCGTACTCCTGCTCCTGCACGTCGTTCGGGATGATCAGCACGGCGGGCGCGCGATCGGCCTGTGCCGTGCGCATCGCCCGGTCCAGCGCGTTCGGCAGTTGCTCCGGCACCGTCACGTCGACGAGGTAGGAGGCGACGTCGCGGAACAACGAGTGCAGGTCGACTTCCTGCTGGTAGCTGCCGCCCTGCGCGGTGCGGGCGGTCTGGCCGACGATCGCGACGACCGGCACATGGTCGAGTTTCGCGTCGTACAACCCGTTGAGCAGGTGGATCGCGCCAGGACCTGACGTCGCCAGACACACGCCGACGTCATCGCTGAACTTCGCGTAGCCCACCGCGGCGAACGCGGCCATCTCCTCGTGGCGGGTCTGGATGAAGGCAGGGTCGTTGTCCGCCTTGCCGAACGCCGCGACGATCCCGTTGATGCCGTCGCCCGGATACGCGAACACCTGCTTCACGCCCCAGTCGCGCAGGCGTTGCACGATGAAGTCACCGACGGTCATGCGTTCGCACCTTCCATCACGTAGACGGTGTACGCGGAGCGGATGATCGGCTGTGCGACGTTGCGCACCCGCACCCCGCCCGGTGTCATGCCCTGCTCGGTGCCGAAGTGCGCGTGACCGTGCACGGCCAGATGCGTGCCGGTGGCGTCGATCGCCTCGCCGAGCAGGTACGAGCCTAGGAACGGGTAGATCTCCGGCGGTTCACCGCGCAACGTGTCCGGCACCGGCGCGTAGTGCGTCAGCGCGACCTTGATGTCGGTGTCCAGTTCGGACAGTGCGCTCTCCAGGGTCTCCGCGATGTCACAGGTGTGCTGGATGAACGCCTTCATCTCACGCTCGCCGAACGCGCTGCCACACTTGCCCGCGAACCCGCCGCCGAACCCCTTGACCCCGGCGACGCCGAGCGTGCAGCCGTTGATCGTCGTCTCGTACGTCGTGCCTTCCAGGACGTGGATGCCGTTGTCCTGCAACGTCTTGGCGACTTCGAGCGGCTTGTCGTCCTGGTGGTCGTGGTTGCCGAGCACGGCGACGACGGGCACCGGCAGGTCCGCGAACTCGTCCGCGACGACCTGGGCCTCGGTGACCGTGCCGTGCCGGGTCAGATCACCGGCCAGCAGCAGGACGTCCGCGTGCTCGCCGACCTTCTCCAGCGCCGGGCGGAGCCTGCCCCGCATGTCCTCGCCGAGATGGATGTCGCCGACAGCTGCGATCCGGATCATCGCAGGTCCTCCTCACCCTCCGGTTCTCCCGCCGGCGTCACGCGCACGTCGTTGAAGATCGTCAGCTGGGGCGCGGCCTCGTGCAGCACCTCTTCGAGCGCCCTGCGCCGGTCCGCGCACGCCACGTCGCCGGAGAGCATCACGTGATCTCCACGCACGGTCACCCGCACTCCGAGCTCGGCCGTTCTGGGGTCCTCCGCGACCGCCCTACGCAGGTTTGCCGCGAGGTACTGCTCGGATTCCATTGCCCCTCCCGATGATCTCCAGGCGTTCGATGAGCACCAGGAACGCTTCGGCGTACGGAGAGTGCTTGGTCTCCTCGCGCACCTGTTCCCAGTCGATCTGCTCTCTGAGGGCGCGGGCGAACGGCAGCAGCTCGCTGAAGTCGCAGCGGTGCCCGTCCAGCACGAGCAACTTGCTGCTCAGGACGAACGTGGCCGGCATGACCGGCAGCATCACCGAGCCGACGGGCATCTCCTCGGCCATCGCCAGGATCTCGTCGGTGACCGGGCGTTCGTTGGGCCGGAACAGCAGGTCCACCAGCGAGTCGCCGTCGTAGACCTTGAGCAGCCAGTCCTCCGGCGGCTCGGCCGCCCTGAGTCCGCGCTGCACGAGAACGCGGACCGCCTCGGTCGCGTCCTGCTCACGCACCAGCAGATCAACGTCGTGCTCGGTCGCCGGACCGCCCCGCGCGTAGCCCGCACACCCACCGGTCAGGGCGAACGGGATCTCCGCACTGCGCAGGGCGTTGGCGACTTTGGTCAGCGTCCGCAGCAGCTCGTCCTGCACGTCGCTCATGCCATGCCGGTTACCCGGCTGCCCTTGAAGCGAACCTCAGACCCGATCAGTCGCGAGCCGCGCGTGGGTCTCGGTGTCGTACCGCACCCCGTCGTAGAGCAGCCGGGCCCGTTCCACACCTTCCGGCTGGAACCCGGCCCCCAGCGCCACCCGGCAGGACGCCGGGTTGTCCAGCCGATGCGCCAGCTCCAGCCGGAACAGGCCGAGCTCGGCGAAGGCGAACTCGCTGACCGCCCGGCAGGCCTTGGTCGCCAGGCCCTTACCGCGGGCCTCTTCCCGCATCCAGTAGGAGACCCAGCCGGTGAGGTGGCGGCGTTCCACGCTCGACACGGTGACGTTGCCCACGGGCACGCCGTCGTCCAGCACGGCGAAGGTGTACGCCGTGTCGTCCACTCGACGAGCCGTGAGCGTCGCGATCCACTCCTCCGCGGCGGCGAGCGAGTCGATCGGAGAGGTGAACTGGCGACCCAACATCGGTTCGCCGGCCACGGCCAACATGACCGGTGCGTCGTCGGGGCGCCAGGGCCGCAGCAGGGTGTCCACCTGTCCACCTTCTGAAGATGGCGGATCCATCGCAACTCAGACGGGACGTCAGACGTCAAAGAGACAGCCAACCCCAGGGAGCGCAGATGGTGATTTTCGGCTGGCGGACGACGATCGAGCAGCTGCGGATGCTGACGTTGGTGTGCGGGCACTGTCACCACCAGGCCGCGCACAACCTGTTCCGGCGCTACACGAAGCCGACCATCTTCTTCATCCCGCTGTTCACGATCAGCAGCAGGTACGGGCTGCAGTGCACGTTCTGCGGCGTGTCCTACGACATCAGCAAGATGCACGCCCATCAGCTCGTGTGACGGCAGGCCTCACAGCCGGACGCGTACTCGTCGGTGGTGACGCGCCCGCACTCCGGGCAGATCAGTTCGAGTAGGCAGGCCGGCTCAGCCTCAGGGACACGATCGAGGTCCAGATCCAGCCGATCGTCGCCACCACGTAGAGCAGCACGGTTCCGCCGGGGTTGCCCAGGAACGCCATCGGCACCATCAGGAGCACGCCCGTCAGGCCGCTCACCACCGCCAGCCATCCCCCGAGCCTACGCGCGAAGACGAAGCACGCACCGACCCAGCCGATCATGGCGAGAACGAACGCCACCGCGTGCAGCGCGCCGTGCCAGGAGAGCGACGTCGGTGGCGCATCCGGTGTGCCGACCGGGAAGCCCAGTGCGGGATCGGCGACGAACACCCCGCCGAGGATCATCCCCACGCCCATCAGACCGATCAGCCGCGCACCCCACTTCGTGTGCTTGGCCATGCCCGTGGCGGCGATGACGAACAACGCGCCGCTCACGACGAAGTTCGCGATCTGGATCCAGCCCAGCGAGCCGAGGCTGAGCATGCTGAACGGGTGCCGCGACAGGTCGAAGCCCTCGCGGGTGAAGGCCTGGGCGTACCCGACGACGAGGTAGAGCGGGCCGGCGACGACGCCACACGCGATGCGGGACATGGGTTCCTCCTGACGAAGTTGGTGGCGAGAACGGAACCACCGACAAGCTTTTTTGTCAAGACTAGCGACACTGTCTTGACTAAGAGAATCGTCGGAGCCAGGATGGGACCATCCGCACAGCCACGAGGGGAGAACTGATGGGCCACGCGTTCGAAGGCACCGACGAGATCGAGGTGCCCGCGTCCGTAGAGGACGTCTGGGAGGCCATCGCGACAGGTCCGGGCATCGACTCGTGGTTCATGGGCCGCAACGAGGTCGCGAACGGGCAGGTCAAGATGGCGTTCGGCGGGTACGAGCCGACCTCGACCATCACCGCCTGGGATCCGCCGCACCACCTCGCGTACGACAGCGGCAAGGCGCCCGACGGCCGGTTCATCGCCTACGAGTTCCTCGTCGAGGGCCGCGAGCACAGCAGCACCGTGCTGCGGATGGTGACGAGCGGCTTCCTGCCCGGCGACGACTGGGCCGACGAGTTCGAGGCCATGACGCTGGGCGGCGCGCTGTTCCGGCGCACGCTGGCCGAGTACCTGCACCACTTCGCTGGCCGCACCGCCCGCCCTCTCACGGTGTTCGGGCCGATGATCAGCGACTGGGACGCGGCGTGGAAGACGCTCGACGCGGCGCTCGCCGACAAGCTCCCCGGTGCCGTCGAGTACCACCGCAACGCCCACACGCTCGGTCTGCGCACCGAGCGGGGCATGTACCGCTTCCTGCGCGGGTTCCACGGCCCGATGATCGCCGCGCACCACGTCTTCGAGGGCGACGAGTCCGAGCAGGACTGGCAGAGCTTCCTCGACACCACCCTGGGAGAGCAGAAATGACGCGCTTCACGACCTCCGCCGACGGCACCGAGATCGCGTACTCGATCACCGGTTCCGGCCCCGCGCTGATCCTCGTGGACGGCGCGATGTGCCACCGCAGGTTCGGACCGACCACCGAGCTGGCGTCCGTGCTGGACAAGAACTTCACCGTCCACACCTACGACCGGCGCGGCCGCGGCGAGACCGGTGACGGCGCGACGCCGTGGTCGCTCGAGCGCGAGGTCGAGGACATCGACGCGTTGATCAAGGAAGCCGGCGGGTCGGCGTTCGTGTTCGGCGTGTCCTCTGGCGCGGTTCTGGCTCTCGAAGCCGCGTCACGGCTGCCGGGCATCACCCGGCTCGCGATCTACGAGGCGCCGTTCGTCGTTGACGACACCTACACGCCGCGGCCCGCCGACATCGTGCAGCAGATGAACGACCTGCTCGCTCGCGGCGACCGTTCCGGCATGCTCTCGAAGTTCATGAAGATGGTCGGTGCTCCCGGCTTCGGCGTCGCGATCATGAAGCTGACCCCGATGTGGAAGAAGCTCAAGCCGGTCGCGCACACGTTGCCGTGGGACCTGCGCATCCTCGGTGACGACGGCCGCGGCTCGAAGCTGCCGGCCGACCGCTGGAGGGTGAAGGTGCCGACGCTCGCGATGGACGGTGGCAAGAGCCCCGACTACCTCCGCAACACCATGAAGAACGTCGCGGAGGTGCTCGGTCCGGACACGGAGTACCGGACGCTGCCCGGTCAGACGCACATGTACAAGTCGTCGGTCATGGCGCCGGAGCTTGTGGAGTTCTTCTCACGGGCCCAGCGCACCGCCGGCCCCATCGCGTAGCCGGCGACGACGAACAGCCCGCCGACCACGAGCCAGCCGATCGCGCCCCAGCCGAGCACGACGGTGGTGAGCAGGGCGGGGCCGACCATGCGGGCGACGGCCGTTCCGGTCGCGAAGAAGCCCTGGTACTGGCCCTGCCGGTCGGCGGGCGCGAGGGAGAAGCTGATCTCCCACGCCCCGGAGGCGAGCATCATCTCGCCGAGCACCTGCAGCGCGGCGGCCGCGATCAGCAACGCCGCCGCGGGCCAGGCGCCGAAGCTGAACGCCGTCACCGCGAAGACCGCGCAGGACGCCAGCATGATCAGCCCGGCGTGCCTGACGAGCGTGGACGCCTGGCCGAGACCGTTGGCGCGCTTGGCGATCCGCACCTGGAACAGCACGACGGCCGCGGTGTTGAGCACCAGCAGCGCGGCCGCGAGCCACGTCGGCGCCTCGGTGCGCTGCACGATCCACAGCGGGATGATCAGGCTCAGCAGCGGCATGTAGAGCAGCATCACGGCGTTGATCAACGTGATCAGCGCGTACGGACGGTCCTTCAGCACGTCGAACTTGCCCTTCGCGCGAGTCATCACGGTCTCCGGCAACGTGCTCAGAATCGCCGCGGCAGCAAGGAAGCTGAGCACGTCGAGCACGAACACGGCCGTGTAGGCGGCTTCGGTGCCGAGGTGCAGCGCGAACCCGCCCGCCGCCGCGCCGATCGCGATGCCCGCGTTGGCCGTGGATTGGATCCGTGCACGGGCCCGCGTCCGTTCCTCCTGCGTGGTGAGGCCGGCGAGGAGGGCCTGCCTGGACGCCTGCAGTCCGCTCTGGAAGCTCGCGTAGAGGCACATGACCAGCACGAATGCCGCGAAGTTCCGGGTGAAGAGCAGGATCGCGATGCTCGTCGCCGTCGCAGCGGCCAGCACAACCGCGGTGGTGCGGGGGCCGAGGCGGTCGGCGAGGTGGCCCAACGCGACACCCGCGACGGCTCCGACACCCCACGCGAGGGTCAGCGCGAGGCCGACCCGTGCCGCGCTCAGGCCGACGATCTGCGTGAAGTAGAGGGCGGAGACGACGAGGAAGCCGCCGTCGCCGATCGAGTTCGTCAGCTGCGCGTACGCAAGTCGCCTGGTCATGTCTCTGACGGTAGGGCGACGATTGGCCCTAGTCGTGGGACAAGACCACGCTGCTTCTTTGGGCCAATTTGGTACCGACCCACGACACCGCGTAGGCCAGCGCCGCGATGACCATGACGACGAACACGCTGCTCAGGAGCACTTCGCCGGAGCCGTTCCGGCGCGGGTCGAGGAACGGATACGGGTACCAGTCCACGATCGGGCCCCTGAGCAGCGTGTACGCCACGTAGGCGAGCGGGAAGGACAGCCAGATCCACGCCCGTGTGGTCCGTTCTGGTGCGAGCAGCCACTCCACGATGACGAGGATCGGGACGATGACGTGCAAGACCCAGTTCGCGTAGGCCGGTGTCTGCACGTCAACGTCTCGCAGCAGCAGCGCGTACACGATGCCCGTCGTGGTCATGTAGAGCACGGCCGCGCCCCTGATCTGCGCGGACACCGGGCTGAACACGCCCAACAACGCCACACAGCCTGCGAAGACGTTGGACAGCACGGTGATAGAGCGTGCTTTCGTCAGGGGTGCATCCGGGCGCCTTTGAAGATTTTGTCGACGGCGTTCTTCTGGCCGTGCACCGCGATCCCGACGAGGTCGAGGTCCTGTGTGTGCACCTTGCGCACGGCGGCCCGGTTGTCGGTGTCGTTGCCGGTCGCGAACAGGTCAGCGGTGAAGATCGCCATGGGCTGGTTGCGGTTGAGGGCACGCTCGTGGGCCTTCTTGAGCAGCTCCTGGTCACCCTGGAGGACCACGACGGGCTGGCGGAACATCGGCAGGTAGTTGACGTCGTCGGCGTCCACGTACGGCTCACCGCGGAGTTCGTCGGGCAGCCCGCTGACGAGGAAGGCAGTGACGTTCAGCGCCTGCCAGCCGGCCAGGTCGTCGCGCAGCAACACAGCGATCTTGGTGTCGAACATGGCCACCACGATCGCGGGCCTGCGGCGTTCACGTCTTGTACGTTTTTGACATGAGCGTGGCCGCCTGGAAGCCGGCTGTGGAAGGCATCAAAGAGGCCTTCCACGCCTCCTTCACCACGCACGTCTACCCAGCGCACACGCACGACGCGTGGACGTTGATGCTGCTCGACAAGGGTGCGGTGCGCTACGAACTGGACCGTCACGAGCACGGCGCGCTCGTGGACGGCGTCACGCTGTTGCCGCCGCACGTGCCGCACGACGGCCGGTCCGCCTACCCGACCGGCTTCCACAAGCGTGTGCTGTACCTGGACGACTCGGTGCTGCCGTCCGGCCTGGTCGGCAAGGCCGTGGACACGCCGATGCTGGTCGATCCGCTGTTGCGGCAGCGCGTGCACCAGCTACATCTGGCGTTGGACGAGCCGTTCGAGGCGTCCAGCAGGCTGGCGTTGATCACCGAACGTCTCACGCATCACTTCGCGGGCACAGCGCCTGCCGTCCACGCGGATCCGACGCTGGCCGATCGGCTGCGGCAGCTGCTGGACGCGTCGCTGCCTGATGGGATGACCCTGAACGCGGCTGCTCAGGAGTTGCAGACGAGTCCGACGCACCTGGTGCGGGCGTTCAGCCGGCGGTTCGGGTTGCCGCCGCACCGCTACCTGACCGGGCGCCGGGTTGATCTCGCGCGCGGGTATCTGGTGGAGGGACGTTCGGCTGCGGAGGCGGCGGTGCTGGCCGGGTTCCACGACCAGTCACATCTGACGCGCCATTTTCGCCGTGTCCTGGGTACGAGTCCCGGCCGGTTCGTACGCTGACACCGTGCACGTCGGCATTCTCGGCCCAGTAGAGGCGCACTCCCCGGACGGCAAGCTCGCGGTGGGTGGCCCACGTCCGCGCACCCTGCTGGCGATGCTCGCGCTCCGGGTGGGCGACGTCGTCCCGCTCGACCGGCTGGTCGACGAGCTCTACGGCTCTGAGCCACCTGCCGACGCCGCCAACGCGTTGCAGGGCCAGGTCTCGCGGCTGCGCAGGGCGCTCGGTGACGCTTCGCTGATCGAGTTCCACTCCGCCGGCTATCGCTTGGCCCTCGCGGCTGACCAGGTCGACGCGCACCGGTTCGCCTCGCTGGCGGCGGATGGTCAGCAGGCGCTGGAGCAGGGTGACCCGCAGGCAGCGGAATCCCTTTTGTCCGAAGCACTTCAGCTCTGGCGTGGTCCCGCGCTCGCCGACGTCGACGCCGCGGACCACGCGACTCGGCTCGAACAACAACGGTCTTCCGCGGTGAGCGCGCTGATCGCCGCGCGGATCCGGCTCGGCAGGGCCGACGTGCAGGAGATCCAGGGTCTGGTGCGGCAGAACCCGCTGGACGAACGCCTGCGCGGCTACCTGATGCAGGCGCTGAACCAGCAGGGCCGCCAAGCCGAAGCGCTGCAGGCGTTCGAGGACGCGCGGTCGTTGCTCGCCGACGAGCTCGGCGCGGACCCGTCACCCGAACTGCGCGCGGTTCACGTGCAGATCCTGCGCGGGCAGACCCAGCGCGAGCTTCCGGCGCAGCTCACCAGTTTCGTTGGCAGGCAAGAGGAACTGCAGCGGATCGCCACGCTGACCTCACGGCTCGTCACGCTCACCGGACCCGGTGGCGCCGGCAAGACCAGGCTCGCGCTGCAGTCCGCCACCCCGTCCGCGATCTTCGTGGACCTGGCTCCCGCCAAGGACGTCGCCGCGGCGACGTTGCACGCGCTGGGTCTCAAGGAGACAGTGCTGGAACCGGAGGACCGGCTCACCCTTGCTCTGCGCGAGCGCAACACGGTGCTGATCCTGGACAACTGCGAGCACCTTATCGTTCAGGCCGCTCAGCTGGCGCAGCATCTGCTCAGCACCTGCCCGCGTCTGCGCATCCTCGCCACGAGCCGGGAGGCGCTGGGCATCACCGGCGAGACGCTGTGCCCGGTGCCGCCGCTGAACCCCGAGCAGAGCGTGGCGTTGTTCGTCGACCGGGCCCGTCTGGTGAACCCCGCGTTCGTGCGGGACCAGTACACTGTGGACATCTGCCGGGAGCTGGACGGGCTTCCCCTGGCGATCGAGCTCGCCGCCGCACGCACGCGCACGTTGACCACCCAGGAGATCGCGGACCGGCTGAACGACCGTTTCCGCTTGCTCACCAAGGGAAACCGCGCCGCCGCACCCCGCCACCAGACCCTGCGCGCCGTCGTGGAGTGGAGCTGGGACCTGCTGTCCGAGGACGAACGCGACTTGGCCGCTTCCCTGGCCACGTTCAGCGGCGGGGCGACACTGGAGGCCGTGGAACAGGTCGGCGGGCACGACATCGAGGTGCTGGAAGCGTTGGTGGACAAGTCCTTGGTGGAAGCCAACGACGGCCGCTACCGCATGCTGGAGACCATCCGCGAGTTCTGCTCGCAGCACAAACGGGTCGACGCCGAGCATACCGCGTACTTCCACGCGCTGGCCCGTCGCGCGGATCCCGAGCTGCGCCAACGGAACCAGGTGCGGTGGTTCGCGCGGTTGACCGCCGAGCACGCGAACCTCATGCAGGCCGTCGAGTGGGCCACCTCCCATGATCCGGAACTGGCTCTGCGGCTCGTGAGCGACCTGTCGTGGTACTGGTACCTGAAGGGCAGCCGCACGGAGGTCGAGGGCGTGGCGCGGAGACTCCTCGCGGTGGTGCCCGAGCAGTCCACCGAGGAGTACGCGATCCTGCTGGCACTCGCCGCTCCGGAACGCGTGCGGAACAAGTGGCACGAACTGCCCGGTCCGATCAAGCAGCCGTTCGTGCTGATCGCGTGGGCCATGCTCGACGGCCCGCCGGATCCCACCGCCCCGCGCACCCGGCTGCAGGACGAGATGGAACGCAGCGAGGACCCGTGGATCCAGGGCCTGATCGGCTTCAGCAAGTCCTACCTGAGCTGGGTGTCGACCGGCGACCGTGCGGCCGCGATCGAGCAGTCCCGCACGGCCCTGCACCAGTTCCAGTCGCTGGGTGAGCGCTGGGGTGCCGCGCAGGTCCTGGACGTGCTGGCCAACCTCACCGAAGACCCGCACGAAGCCCTCGCGCTCACCGACGAGGCTCTTCGGGCCGTCACGGAGCTGGGCGCCGCGGAGGAGATGGCCGAGTTCCGCGGCCGGCGCGCGGACCGGTTGCTCGACCTGGACCAGGACGAGGCCGAACGCGAGTACCACCAGGCGTTGGAGATGGCCACGCAGGCGGGCCTCGCCGCCACTCGGGCGCTCGCGAACGCCGGCCTGGCCAAGATCGCCCAGCGCAGGGGCGATCCGGCCAGGGCAGAGCAGCTGCTGCGGGAAGCTCAGCGGGAACTGGGGTTCGGGTGGATGCAGGAGTCGGCCAAGCAGTACGTCGAGGACGCGCTCACCGAACTGGCACGTACTCGGGAAGCTTGATCGCGGTCGCCCGGCGCAGGTCGATCCGCGCGAACACCGGCGCCTTCGGCAGCAAGCCGAACATCCGGTCCCGCACCCACATCCCGAGCCGGGTCGCGGGCGCGAGGAACGGCCCCGGGTTTCCCTGGCACCCCCGCGCGTACGGCCCGATCAGGGCTTCGTAGCGGGCGAAGGCGTCGCCTCCCGCGGCCATCTCCCCTGCCAGCACGTAGGCCGAGACGACCGCGAGCCCGGTGCCCATGCCGCCCAGCGTCGATCCGTACCCGGCGTCACCGATCAACGTGACCCGTCCGGAACTCACCGTCGGCATGCGGATCTGACTGATCGAGTCGAAGTAGACGTGCGGCGCCACCACCTCGTACGGCATCAGCTCTGGCGGCACCGAGGACTTGTACATGAGCCAGCCGGGTGCGGTGAGCACTCCCGGCGCACACGTCAGGTCGCGGTCGTCGCCGTCCGCGTCCCAGATCGCGAAGTAGTAGCCCATGAACTTCGGCCGGTACTCGGGAAAGACCAGTCGCCGCACCCCGGACCGCATCCCGTCCGCGCCGATGACGAAGTCGAACCGCCGCGAGGGCCCGTGCGCGAACGTCACGTCCACCCCGGCGCCGTCGTCGTGCAGCGAGGTGATCCAGTCGCCGAACACGTACTCGGCATCCGAAGCGCTCAGCTCGTACAACAACCGCGACAGGTCACCGCGCCGGATTTCCACTTCTCCCCCGGTGTACGAGGCGGGCATCCGGCACCGCTCGTGTCCGGAGGGGTCGCGGAACACCATGTCCGGCAACGAAGTCTGCTCAGCGCGCACCGCGTCGAGCACACCCATCCGCCTCAGCACGGACAGGTGCGCCTCGCCGCGGAAGTCCACGGCCTGACCGCCGGGCCGCAGCGCCGGCGCCCGTTCCACGACCGTTGCGGAGAAGCCGAAGCGGGACAACCAGTGGGCGAGGGCGGGCCCGGCGATTCCCGCACCTGAGATCAGAACGTCCATGCACGGGATGCAACGCCGGGCCGCTGACCGAACGCCTACCGATCACTGTTCGTTCATCAGCGCCAGCATCTGCGAGACCTGGCCCTGCCGGGACTGCACGACCCTGTCGGCGTACGCCATGGTCTCCGGGTTCGAGCCGTCCTTCTGCTCCGTGCGGGCCATCTCGACGGCGCCGCCCTGGTGGCCGGTCATCAGGTTGAGGTAGGTGAGGTCGAACTCGGCGCCGTTCTTCTCCTTGATGTCGCTGACGACCTTGGCGTCGAGCAACGGCAGGCCGCCGTGCGCGGCGTGCACGTTGGGATCGGTCGACGGGTTCTCCGGTTTGCCCCAGAGCTTCAGCCACGACTTGAGCATCGTGAGCTCCTCGCGCTGGGTGGTGTCGATGGCGCCGGCGAGTTCCTTGAGCTGCGCCTTCGAGGCCTTGGCCTTGGCCACCTGAGCCAGGTCGACGCCCTGCTGCAGGTGGGCCACCATCATCTGCGCGAACATCACGTCCGCGTCGTTGAACCTCGCGCTGGCGGCCGGAACGGGTGGTGCGGCGGAGGTGGCGCCGTGCCCGTGGGCCTGCTGGCCCTCCGGCACGATCGCCTCTCCGCCGCACCCCGCCAGCGCCAGGATCGCGACCGCGATCACCAGGCGCTTCATCAGCTCAGATCCGCTCCCACAACGAGGCCGCGTTCGGCGGCTCCCAGCCGGTCAGCGAGGTGTGGGCCTGCCGGCACCGGTAGGAGGCGCCGCTGTAGGTCACCGTCGCGCCGGTCGCGTAGTACGTGTTCGCTGCCCACGTGCCACCGACGGGCGGCGGCGTCGGCGTGGTGGTCGTGGTGGGCGGCGGCTGGGTGCCGCCGCCACCGATGTTGAGGTCGATGCAGGAGTAGAACGCGTTCACCGTGTCGCCGATGTTCCAGATCGCGTAGAGCTTCTGGCGGCCGGAGAACCCGCTCAGGTTGATCGTGTGCCGCACCGGGTCGACCGGCGCGGCGTTGCCACGTCGACGTAGTGGACGCGGGTGTTGCCGATGTAGTACTCGTAGTCGCGCGTGCGGTGCCGGGCGGTGAACGTCCAGCCGATCGTCAGGCTGGTACCGGTGCTGGTCACCTGCCAGCCCTTGTTGTCGTCGTTCAGCACTTCGAAGTCGCCGCGGCTGCCGCTGCAGTTCTTCAGGCCCTTGGGACCTTCCGCGCTCTGCGGCTCCCACTGGGGAGCGCCACAGTCTCGAACGGTCCCCGCGGCACACTGCGCCGCACGACTCGGCGGCGACGACACGTAACCATGCGCATTGGCCGAACCGACCGGCGTGATGAACACGATTACCGGGACGGCGGCCATGACCAGGGCCGCTTTTCGGGTGAGTTTCATCGTCCGAACTCCTTGGATCGTTCCCAGGCAGGGTGGACCCCGTGACAGGGGCGGGAACCGGGAGCGCAGTGGCGTGACCCGAAACGTGGGCGGTGAATTCACGCTCAGCAGGACGCCTCGCGGCAGTCTGACCGCGAATTCCCACGGCAACGTTTCGGGCCACGCCACTGAATCGCTCGCCGATCCAGTTTCGGTATGGTCTAGACCATAAACCTGGGCTTGGAAAGTGGTCAAGCGGTCACCGGATGCGAACGGAAAATCGGTGGCTGTCAACAAGTCCACACGAACGAGTGGTCCTGTCACCGGCGAACCAGGTCACCGGATCGGACCAATCACGCCGCCGGTGCCGCGTGCAAACCCGCAGCCGGGTGGGTAGTCCCTGACATGCGCGATTTCAACCAGCCCGTCAGGGCGACCGGGCCCGGTGTCGTCGCCGACGGACCGACCGGAGCGGCGACTGTGCTCGTGATCGATCCAGCCGGTGAGGCCCCGCACGACGGAATCCCGGCCACCTGGCGAGAGCTGACGGACCGCCTGCGGATCGTCTGGCTGCGCGTGCCTGCCGCGCCGGAGTGGAAGTCCACTGTGGACAAGGTGCTGAGCATGCACAGGGACGACGCCATCCGGGCCGTGCTCGACGTGGTCACCAGCGGGCCGATGGCCGCCGACGTGATCGATCTCGTGCGCCACCACGAGAGCCTCGTCCGCACGGTCCTCCTCGTCGACCCGGAGATCGAGGTCGACGAACCGTTCGCCCGCGTGGTGGTGCGCAGCTATGACGGACCGGACGACCGCATCCCGGCACCGCTCCCGCTCGGCCACCCCGACGTGGTGTTCGGCGTGGTCGCGGCGCTCAACGAACTGAGGTCAACTACGCGGCCCTGAAGGGTCGAGCTTGAGCGCTCGGTCCCGGTGGGGCGTTGTTCGCGTTCCTCGTCCACGGCTGGCTGCGCGTGTGCGGGCCGCATCTACCGATGGCTGTTCAGGCAGCTGCCGGGTCGGGCACGTTGACGTGTACCCACACC